>JABFGF010000001.1:966263-1288351 GCA_013112635.1 Calditrichota bacterium
TTTTGAACAATAATAAAATGCTTTTCGCGAGATCCAAGAGAAGTAAACGGGATTATTTTTCCTGTTTTTATTGAAGTATACCCACGAGCCAATTTGGGCTCAAACAATCCAAAAGCTTTGTTTGCAATTTGTTTGGCTTTTCTTTTGGATTTTACAATCCTTACACCTTTTGATGTAGAACCAGTATTACTTTTAATCACAATTGGAAAATCATTATACTCTTCAATAAAATTTTTAAAATCTCTTTTTCTGTAAAAAATAAATGTATCCGGTTTTGGAAAATCAAACAAATCCAACCAATACGATGTTACTCTCTTATTCTCATATATCAAAAGTTCATTATAGCTTGGATAAATTGGCCTATTCAATATCTTATTTATTATATAAAGCCTTTCATCAAACATTGTATTTCTTTCATGAAACTTTGATGGCGGGCGGCATAAAAAACCATCACAGGTAGATTTTTTTATTTGTTCCAACCAGTCAGGTCCAATTATATCAATTACTTCATACTCAATCCCAAGCTCTTCACACGACCTGATATAGTATTTTTGATATTTATCGAAACTGGTTAATATTCCTAATTTCATCTGTTTGAACTTTATTTAAAGATACTTTTTAATAATATTTGCTGCTCGTTCCCCTGCCTTACCATCCAAATCATCAAACATTATTTTATTATATTTTTTTCTTTGAGCAGATAATTGATCTGGATTTTTCACAGATTCTTTTAAAGCAATTTGAAGTTGATCAAAAGTATCTACCCGAATGGACATATTGTCCAGCATATCCTTTATTTCCTGGCTAGTCCGCTTTTTATCCGGAACCCTAAAGGTAATAATGGGTTTATCTAACGCGCAAAACTCAGCGATTATCGAACTCATATCTGCAATCATTACATCCGCTAAAACCAGATACGGTAAAATATCTTTATCCTCAATAAAGAAAACACCTTCAGTTTGTTTAATAATTTGCTTATATGAATCTTCTGTCCAATGATGCACAGTTACCATCACATTATAATCTTTTGTCAATTCTTTTAAATTATTGATCCAAATGTCAATAGCTGACATTCCCGATTTATTCCACGTTGCTGTAAAAATTATGACTGGCTTTTCGTCATCAAGATTAATTCTTCTTTTGATTTGATTATAAATTTCTTCACTTATTGTATTATTAAAAGCGGGATCTATTTTAGGAAATCCAACACCAATAGTATTGGTAATCCCTTTCTCCAAGGCAAGCTCTACCTCTTTTTGCGATGTTACAAGATACACATCAAATGCGTGGTATCTTGCAGCAGAAACAAAATCTTTGAAATGATAAGCTCCATGCCTCAAGCCTATTTTCTTCATCCGTGGTTCTGGGTATTTTCGGGCAGTATGTCGTGGCATAACTAAAACATCAGGGAATGTTGGGTAAAGTTTGCACTTTATTCCAAAACTGTTTAACTCTTTTTTAACCTTCTTATTCTTCGCTACTATTTCAGCATCTGGAAAATATTTTATTATACTTTCCATTACAACATAATCCACCTGTCCACCACAATAGAATTGAAGTATTTTACTCTTCCTGAATAAATGAATAAATGACCAGGCAGTTCGATATGGAAGATAGATAAGATATTGGGATAAATTCAAAATGTGCCCTGAACCAAAATACAATTTTTAATTAACAAAGAAACCGGTTATAAATTTCATTTTTTTTAGATATATCTATGCTGCATTTAAAAAACTTTTAATATACCCATATTAAAAATTATTTTCAATTTGAAATAACTATATTAGGAATCAGCTATTTTGAGAAATACGACCATCTACTACGATTACAATCTCCAACTAATTCAATCCCGGCAATAAATTTACATTCAAAAAAAATAGTATATTTTTATGATCGGTTGATGAGCAGATAATATTTCCAGATTTGATGTTGGATAGTTTATTTTAAAATTGGTAAACTTAACGAAAACAAATTTCAAATAATTGAAAGAATAATGAAAATAAATCCTGAGAAACTGTCTGAAACACAGCTTAAAGAAATAAAAAAAATATTGATTATCCAACAAAAACCGTTTGGGGACATTTTATTAAACACTGGATACTTCGCTGAACTACGGCGTCATTTCCCTAAAGCACAAATAGATTATCTTATCCAAAAGCCTTATAAAACAATCCTGGAAGATAATAAGCACCTTAATAACATGGTGTTAATGGACAAACCAAAAGGAAAAGGTGTCAAATACTTTTGGGCGATTATTAAGGCAATCTTAAAAATAAGAAAAGAAAAATATGACCTTGTGATAGACCAATTACGGGGGACCAGTTCAATGCGTTTTGTACTTTTTAGTGGTATAAAATATCGACTGGGATGGCAGTATAAAAAGCCGTTAATACGAATGGGTATAAAATTTAACCGCTGGAATTGGCTGTATAATTTAAAAGCAAAAAAAGGTCCGGTGCGCTACTATTCAAGATGGAAATTTGATTTATTAAGACCATTGGGAATTGAAGAAGTTGAACATAACATTGAATACCATGTTAGGAATGAATCGTTTGAGTATATAAAACAATGGCTGAAAGAAACCGATCTGGATAAAGAAAAAATAATTGGTTTTACGCCGGGTACTCCGGTAAAAAGAAAACAATGGGACCTTGATTACTATGCCAAGTTAGGAGATATGATTACAGAGCAATTAAATTTTAAGATTGTAATTTTGTGGGGCCCGGGAGAAAAGGAAGATGCGGAATATATACAACAAAAAATGAAAAATCAGGCTATTATAGCGTTGCCTACAACCTTTAATGAAGCAGGGGCATTTCTTCATTCAATTAAAGTTTTAATCTGTAACGATGGTGGAATAAACCATCTCGCGGTTTCACAAGAAATCCCTTCGATTGCTATTTTTGGCTCTTCTTCAAATCCTGAAAAATGGTGTGCCTCGCATAAACCAATCCATCTTTATTTAAGAGACTGGAACCATAAAAAAAGTAATGACAACACATTTAATATTTCGCCAGAAATGGTTTTTGAAAAACTAAAAAACTTTTTAGACAGTCCATATTATAAAGGGTGAGACAATAAATTTATAATTAGATGGGTTTTATAAATAAATCAATATTAGCAATTTGCCTGATATTTTATTTAAGTTCATGAAGCTGGCTAAACTTTCTTGCCTGTGTTAAAACTGCGGGTAAAATCCTTTTTATTTCCTGATATATTTCTTTGTAGGTTCCTTTAAAAAATTTCAGATCATGCCCTATTGGATCTGCAATCGAAGGGATAGACAATATTTGAGATTTATTCCATTGTTTCAGTAAAAAAAACTTTTTCTTATGTTGCGGAAACTTTTTAACTAAATATTCATAATGATTTTGTGCCAGGCAAAATACTATTTCTGACTCATGTACAATTTTATCATTTATAGGGTTTGATAAATGCTTCGTTAAATCAATATCCATATCATGACACACATTAATTGCAAAATCGTGTGCTTGTGATTTTTGCAATCGTAGTGTCCCTGCTGATTGCACTTTAATTTGATATTTATATTTGGTTTTACTGACCATTTTTTTCAAAATTGCTTCTGCAATAGGTGATCGGCAAATATTTCCAGAACACACAAAAGTAATTACAAACTTGTTACGTCCGGAAATAATTTTTTCCTCGCCCAAAAGCTCCATTAAATCAAATTCGCTCACATCACCCTGCCGTTTGATGATATATGGTAATTTGGTCATATCAATAACGGATGAACCTTTGGATTCCGGAATTGGGCCTGCATCTAAAATCAAATCCAACTCACCTCCAAATTGGGCAATTACATTCTGAATACTAAAAGAATTACTCATGCCGGAAATATTGGCACTGGTTGAACTGATGGGAGAATCAAAAAGATTTACAAGTGCGCTACTAACCTTATCTGAAGGTATTCTAATTCCAACCTTGTCCAGAAACGTACCCGGTTTTTCAACACTTTCAAAAATCGGTACTTTTTTTTGCAGGTTATTTTTAATAATACAAGTTACACGTCCTGGTAATATTTTTTCCAAATCTTTCTTTATGCTAGATGGTGAGAACCCAAATATCTCTTTGATTTGCTGGATTGAGTTTAACAGAATTGAAACCGGTTTGCGCATATCTCTTTGTTTTACAAGAAAAAGCTTGTTTACCGCTTCACGATTGTAGGCATCGACACCCAAACCATACAATGTATCGGTTGGATAGACAATCAGCCCACCTTTTTCAAGACAATCAACGGCTCTTTTAATTATTACCGGATCAGGATTATTACGATCAATTTTATAATATTGCATTTTTTATTTTATGACTGCAAGAGTTAAGTCTGTTAAGACCTAACACTATTTCCTTATAGCTTAAATTTCAATTCTTACAATTATTTCTTTTACTCAGTTCCATAAATACGGTCACCGGCATCACCAAGTCCGGGAAGAATATAGCCTTTTTCATTTAACTCTCGGTCCAATGCCGCTGTATAAATTGGAATTTCAGGATGTTCTTTGTGAAATGCTGTAATACCCTCCGGCGCTGCTACAAGGCAAACGAAGGTAATTGAATTTCCTCCATGTTTTTTAACTACATCTATAGCCGAAGCAGCACTTCCGCCTGTTGCAAGCATAGGATCAATAACAATTATTTCAGAATCAGCCAAATCGGTTGGGAATTTCAAATAATATTCAACCGGTTGCAAAGTATCTTTATCGCGATACAAACCAACGTGGCCAACCCGGGCTTTAGGAATCAAGCTTAATATTCCATCACACATAGCAAGGCCTGCGCGCAAAATAGGCACTAATGTAACAGGACGCGCCAATACAAACCCTGTAGTTTTTTCTAATGGTGTCTGCAACTCTCTTTCAAGGATTGGTAGATTTCGAGTTACTTCATAAACCATTAATCCGGCAATTTCGTTAAGCATCGTTCGGAAATGAAGATTAATTGTTCGCTCATCCCTTAAATAAAACAGTTTTTGCTGAATTAGCGGATGATTTAAGATGTGTACATTTTTCATATTTCCCCTTTATTAAAATCCGGCTCAAACTCAGAAACAATATTTTCTTTAACAATTTGTACAAGTTTGTTTCTTTGTTCATAATCTGCATTTGTTGTATCTATCGCTGGTAAAAACTTAATCTTTATGCTACCGCTTTTAATTAAATTATTTTTAGAAACAGAATGTTGAGTTCCCATAATTACAGTTGGAATTATTGGGATTCGCCCGTTTAACGCAAGTATAAAAGCACCCTTTTTAAAGTTTTGTATCTGGCCTGATTTACTTCGTGTCCCTTCCGGAAATATCACAACAGAGCAACCATTCTTTATTGTACCGATTGCCTCGTCAAGAGTTTTTCGCGCTTCCTCGCTATTGCCTCGATCAATTTTCAGCATTCCGGAATTGCGCATGCCCATTGAAAAAAGTGGTATCCGAAACAGTTCTTTTTTTGCAATAAAACGGGCTGTTTGCGGAATTGCAAATATTACCCCCGGAATATCCAATGCGCCCAAATGATTTGCAGCAAAAACATACGCTTTATCAGGTTCAATGTTTTCGAGACCTTCAATAATTAGTTTTGAGCCGCTTAACCATAAAAGTGATCTGCCCCATAAACGAATAGCACTTGTGGTTAAATTAGAATGCGGATTAAAAAAACCAAAAAAAGCAGCAGCTAGTGAAGCCAATATGGTCGAAATGAGAATTGCAGGATAGGCCAATATTGAGTGAATAAATTGAATTATCGTTTTCATCCGTTTCCTGATTTAATAATTGAATCTACCTGATCCGGAGACAAAGTTGTTGGTCTGCACATTTGTTTTGCTAAAAATATTATTTGGGCCACATGCTCAACTCTTTCCAGGTGCATATAAGCGTTATTTAAATTATCGGCTACAGTTATAACACCGTGGTTTTCAAGCAAAATACTGTCATGGCTTAAAATTAGTTTTTTAATTGAATCTCCTACTTCAATGCTTCCCGGAGTTGCATATTTTGCTAAAGGGATTTTCTTCAGTGTTAAGATAATTTCAGGTAAAATCGGTTCATCTATAGCAAGGCCACATGTTGCGAATGAAGTTGAATACAAAGGATGGGCATGAACAACGGCTGCAATATCCGGTCGTGTTTTATATGCTTCGAGGTGCATTTTAAATTCAGATGAAATTTCTCCGTTTCCGCGTATCTTATTTCCCGACATATCACATACAAGCAAATCATCTGCGGAAAGATTCCCTTTACAAGCACCTGAAGGTGTAATTATAATAGAGTCTCCAATCCGGGCACTTATATTCCCATCGGTAGCTACAATGTACCTGTTGGAATATAGTTTTTTACCAATCTCAACTATGTGCAGCTTTAGCTGTCTTTCAGTAATTAAATTAGCCAATCTTTTTTATACCACGCATATAGGAATGTAAAACCTCCGGGACCGTGATTGTGCCATCTTCATTTTGGTAATGTTCCAGCAAAGAGACCATCAATCGTGATGTTGCAAGACCTGATCCGTTTAAAGTATGAATAAATTCTGTTTTGCCACCACTGGAAGGTTTAAAGCGAATGTTGGAACGCCGTGCCTGAAATGAATCAAAATTACTGACACTTGATGTTTCAAGCCATTTATTATCTGCCATAGACCATGTTTCGATATCGTAACACTTCCCTGCGGCAAAACTTATATCACCGCTACAAAGTAAAAGAACCCTGTATGGAAGCTTTAGCATTTCTAAAATTTCAGTGGCCTCAACCAGCATTTGTTCATGAAACTGAACCGCATTATCGGGATGAACAAAATTGACCATTTCCACTTTGTTAAATTGGTGTACACGTTGAAAGCCACGTGTATCTTTGCCATAGGAACCTGCCTCCCGGCGAAAACAAGCTGAATAGGCAACATATTTTATGGGGAGTTGATCTTCGTTTAAGGTTTCATTTCTATGAATATTTGTAACTGGCACCTCTGCTGTCGGGATTAAGAAAAGATCATCTTTTTCCGCAAAATACATGTCATCTTCCATTTTAGGTAGTTGGCCCGTACCAAACATGCTATCACGGTTTACAATAAATGGAGTTAATACCTCAGTGTAATTATGTTTTTCGATATGTACATCCAGCATAAAATTTATTAAGGCTCGCTCAAGCATTGCTCCAAGGCCTTTATAAACCGCAAAACCGCTGCCACTTATTTTTCCACCTCTTTTAAAATCCAATATATCATGCATTTCACCTAATTCGATGTGGTCTTTGGGTTCAAAACTTAATTGAGGTTTATTCCCCCATTCTTTAATTGTTTTATTAAAAGATTCGTCCCGGCCAATGGGAGTTGTTTCATGTGGCATATTTGGGATTTTACTTTGCTCTGCGAAAATAAGCTCTTCAAGTTCCTGAAGCTGTTGATCAATTTCTTTAATTTTCAATGAAATTGTTTTGGTATTTGTGATTAATTCAGCGGCATCTTTCTTTTCTCTTTTATATTGAGCAACCAGTGTTGAGTTTTCGTTCCTTTGCCGTTTTAAATTTTCTACCTCAAATATTAAATCCCTGCGTTTTTGATCATTTTTTAATATAGAGTCAATATTGCCATTTTCATTTTTATTCTTAATACCCTCAACAACTTTTTCCGGGTTTTCTCTTAAATATTTTATATCAATCATATTATTGATATTGCTCCGTTTCTATATATAATTTTTTAATTTTAAATTAGGTGAAAATTTACTCTTATAGGCTTTTTAAGGCAAAATAATATAGAAGGGAAAAATTTCCCTCTTGCAAAGCTACCTTAAATTCGTTATCATCAAAAAGTAAAAAAATAATCCACAAATATAAGGAGGAATATTTTATAAAGCATTGTTACTGATTTTCATCTAAATAAACAATTAGGAGGAAGTAATGATGCAGAACCCACTTAAAAAACATCTCACCGATGATGCATTTCAGTTTTTAATCAAAAACAACCTTTTACGCGAAAAAGGAATTCGCGACTACCATATCCGCAAAAGATTTAATGAACTTAAAATAAGCCATCCTACATATATGATTATTGAAATGATCCAGGATGAATATCCATATTTGCAGTATGAAACTATCCGCAAAATTATTTACCAGAAACCTGAAAGCAAACCAATCGATATTACAAACTGCTGTGCAGTCTAATTTTTCTTTTTAAATATTGATCTTAAAAGTAGCTCTACATCGAGAAAAACAGACTGGTTTTTTAAATAGTGCAATTCGTATTTTTCGAAGGTTTGTGAATCAGGTATTTTTTGAGAATTCAATTGTATTAAGCCTGTGAGCCCGGGCTTATATTCAAACTTTGAACTTTGATCCTTTTTAAAACTTATCGGAGCACCAACAAATGAGAGTTGCCCTAACCAGATATTCAGCAAATTAAGTGTAAAGCTAAACAGACCTGATTTTTTAGATGTTGTAAAAACTAAAAAATTCTTCGACCCGGATAAAAGTTTCTTTCTCAAAATGCTTTTTCTCAAAAACAGAAATTGAAAGATCAAAACAGGCGCTAAAAAAATCAGAAAAAATGAAGACACTCCCAAATCAAAAACCCTTTTTACAAAGCGGTTAAAAATCCTTCCGTAAGCGTACTCAATATCAACAAGCGGCATGGAGTCAAATCGCTCAATATTCGACTTTCCTATCATAAATTCCAAATGGCCTGGAACCATTTTAAATTCGACTTGCGTATCCTGCAATGCAGTCATTGTCCTTAAAATAGCCTCATAGGAGATGTTATGTGTGTTAAAAATAATCATATCCAGTTTTTTAATCCGAACATACTCCTGAAGCTGATCCAGTGATGTAACAAATTCAAAGCCAGCTAGTTTTGTTCCAATCTGTTCTCTTGATGTGGCCACCACTCCAAGAATATCCAACCCCGAATCCAGCGTATGATTCAGTTTCTCTAACAGCTTACCGGTTTCAGCATCTTCACCAACAATGAGGGTTTTTTTTCTAACAAATTCCTTACCAAGCGCAGTGGAATATTTTGAAGCATATTTATTAAATAGCACCCGCCAGCCAATCATTAAAATACTGCTGGCAATTGCAGCAATTAAAACCACAAAACGAGAAAAGGCGAACTGTTTAAAGAAAAAAGTAAGGGCGGCAACAAATAAAAATGTAGAGAGCAAAACTTTGAAAACTTTTTCAGGTTTAAACCTGTCTTTTCTGCTTAGATCGAAAAACAGCGCACTAATAAAATATATAACTGAGGTTATCAGGTTGATGATAATATATTCAGAAAAAAAATCTTGTAAGTGAAATGAATGTTTTAGCTCGTATCTTACAAGGAAACTGAAAAACAAAACTACGTTAAGAATGCCCAGATCTAATAAAAAAGGATAATACGTTTTTACAATATTTTTTATGTAAATAACAATTCCACGGAAAATAACCCCAAGAAGAATAAACCATTTAAATGGGTAAATGTATTTTTGCTGGTAGTGCTTTTTATAAAATTGATACAAGGACCGGTTAAATGTTATCACATAATCCAGATTATTCGCTTTGCTGCTTTCTCCTTTGTAGTGTACAATTTGTGTATCCGGAACATAATAAATTTCACCTCCCTGTTGATTGATGCGGTGGCAATAATCAATATCCTCACAATACATAAAAAATGTCTCATCCAACAGACCAGTCTTGTCAACCATTTCCTTTTTAATCATCATAAAGGACCCGGAAATAGCCTCAACAGGATAAGTTTTATTTTCATCAAGATAAGTAAGGTTATAGCGTCCGAAGATTTTGCTTTTGGGAAACAGTTTGTTTAGGCCAAGCAATTTCCAAAAGGCTGTAGATGGAGTTGGAATGCTATGCCGGCAATCAATCGAAAAGGTTCCATCCGGGTTTAAAATTTTGCATGTCGCCGCTGAAGCCTGCGGATTTTCATCAAAAAACTGAAGCAATTTTTGAAAGGTATCTTCCTGAACAACTGTATCAGGATTAAGTAGCACCACAAACTCGCCAACCACTTTACTTAGGGCAAGGTTATTTCCGCCGGAAAAGCCAAGATTTGTTTTACTGGCAATTACATCAATCCCGGGAAAACGTTTTTGCATCATCTGCACAGAGCCATCAATGGAATCATTGTCAACTACAATAATTTCCGATGGAATATTCTTAAGCGCCCTGTTTACAGACTCGAGAGCTTGTTCAAGGAAGTCACGGACATTATAGTTTACAATAATAACTGATATTTTTATTGATTGTTTACTCATTTTAAAACTTTGTAAATAGAAAAATGTAAAGCGAACGTAACAAAATTCTTATATCAAAAGTGATTGACATATTTTCCAGATAAAATAAATCTTGCTTGTATTGTTCTCTTTTTGATTTTAGCGAATCATCATATCTGTATTTTACTTGTGCCCAACCTGTAAATCCAGGTCTTATTTGAAAACGTCTGTTATAAAAACGGATTTTTTCTTTCATTTCAGATACAACTTCTGGTGATTCAGGCCTTGGCCCAACAAAACTCATTTTTCCCATCAAAATATTTATCAATTCTGGAAATTTATATAAATTGGTTTTGTAAAGGAACCTTTGAATTACCGACTTCCTTTCTAAGACATTAAAGTTCAATTTACCAAAGATATGGCCATTTTTTCCAACACTGTTTAGAATGTTTAATCTGGGATTTGCACTGCTACTTAGCACTAAAATGTAAACCAATACACCAATAGGAAAAAAAATAGCAAGTAATGTAAAAGATACAACAATATCAAAAAAGCGTTTACTCAACCATTGCCAAAGGTGCATATGATCCGGGAAAAGTCTAATTAAGGGGTGTCCAATAACCTCTTCGGTTTTATGTCCGGATACAACATCATAAAACTGGGGGATAATTTTAAAAACAACTTTCATATTTTCAACAGAGGCTAATATCGACAAAATTTCATCGCGAGATCGTTCATTTATCGCAATAATAATTTCACTGACACCGTATGACCGTACAATCTCCGGAATATCCTTATAAGTTCCCAAAGATTTCAAATCGCTAAAACTTTCTTTTTGGCCACTTTTAGAAACAAACCCAATTACTTTATATAAAAGGTGTCGATTTTTGCGTATATCTTTTAAAAGCTTTCTTGATTTCTCTGTAGCTCCTACGAGCAAAGTATTTTGAGGAGCATATTCAAGAATTGACAGTTTTTTCTCAAAGGCAATTACCAAAAGACGTCCAATGTTTACAAACACAATTAGCAAAACGGCATAAAGCAAAATTGTTAAGCGGCTTTGAGAGACAATATTATTACTATCCAGAGTCACTATAAAAAAAATAAATATGCCAAATAGAATTGTCTTGCTTATTCTCCGGGTTTTATCAAACCGCGAAACATCCCAGCGCATTGAATAAAGATCGTTTAAAACAAACAGCAACAACCAGGTAAATGTAACTGCCATCATTGGTTGCAACGATAATATTTCTTCAAATGTTTGTGTTGTATTGGCCATTAGCCCAAGCTTGAACCGAACCCATATAAAAATCATCATTGACAAATTCAGAGTAATCAGGTCGCTTAACCCTAGAATCATTCTGTGCAAAAAGCGTTTTATAGAAAGCGGTGCCAATTCATTTTCAACCTGAAATGAGGTATAATCGCCATATATGGTTTTACTTTTTCGGGCTTCGAGATAACCAAGTCTTTTTAATCCAAGGGCTGAAAACGCAAGAGAAAGTATCAACATTACAAAGCCTAAAACTTGTATGTCCAGCGCCATTAAAAGTGCTGTTGCACCATAAGCAACCGAGAGCATATAAATTATATGAACTGCCTGTTTGTGGGTTAATCCAAGAAAAATAAGCCTGTGATGGAGATGGTCTTTATCTGGTTTAAAAGGATGTTTGCCATTATTCAAACGCCGGAAAAAAGAAACGGCCGTATCGCCTATTGGGATTGCTAAAGTGATAATCGGTAAGAGCATGGCAATATTTGTACTACTGTTCTCAAAAGATTTTAAACTTAATGATGCTAAAATAAATCCCAAAAACAGCGAACCGGTATCGCCCATAAAAATAGAGGCAGGATGATAATTATATCGCAAAAAACCAAGTATTCCCGCGGCCAGGGAAAGACTGAAAACAATCACCATCATATTACCGCCAACAAAGCCAATTATCGCAAATACAACCGCGACAACAAAACTTACCCCGGCTGCTAATCCATCCAGGCCATCCAGCAGGTTAACGGCATTTGTTACGCCAATTATCCATAAATATGTAATAGGAATTGAAAAATAGCCCAGTGATAAATCAGCACCAAATGGATTTATAACAACATCTATAGTGCAACCGGAATAAATTACAAGAGTTGCAGCAATAAACTGACCCAAAAATTTTCGTGCCGCATTAAGGCCTTTAAAATCATCATATGCGCCAACAGCAACTATTACAAAAATACCAAGAAGAATAAACAGGTAGTGCGAGTTTACAATGTAGTCCGGTTGGAATAATATTACACTTAAAACGATCCCGGAAAGAAATCCGCTAAATATACCAAGCCCGCCAAGTCTGGGAATAAATCCTGTATGAACCATTCGCTCATCTGGAAAGGAGCCGATTTTATTTTTGATGGCTTGTTTTTTAACCAGAGACGTAACAAGCAATGCAACGGTTGTTGCAACTATTACAACAAGAAATAATAAAGGATATGATAATTGAGCCAAAGCAATATTGCCGGAATTTTAATAGTTAAATAAAAAGCCCAGGTGGATTTCATTAAGGCTTTTCTCTTCAATTTTATCTTTTGTGTTGATCCAAATATACGAAGCGGAGAGATATAAATCGTTAAAAATTTCATATTGCAGATACAGTTTTGTACGACGCTCGGTTGTTAAGTTACCTTCAAGAAAATTGCGTGTTTCTTTAGGCTCCTCTTGTCCGGCTCCAAGGATATTTCTTCCGGTTAGTAAATTACCGCCAACATTTACACTGTCTGTATTGGCGCCCTTTTTATACTGTAAAAACTGAATGCCGCCTTTTAAACGAGCATGAAAATCTTTTTGAAGAGCCAAATAAATAACTTCAGAATTTGGTCCTGCCCAATGACCAAGCGAACGGCTATCTGATTCATAACGATTTATTTTAAATTTATGGGTATAAACCCAGGGCATAATTGCAGAGTATTCCGCCCTCAATTCGGTATTTGATAAGCCAAAAGGATCTGCTATATGCAAACCGCTTTGAATGGCGTGTTTGTTTCCCCACCAATTTGTGCCAAGCTTTTCAAATTTCATCTCATCAAGGAAAATTGTTGTATAAAATTTTAACCTGTTAATTGGAATATATTCAAAATCCAGTGAGATTGTAGCATTGTCACGGTCTCGTAATTTATGCTGTACAGCCCTGTAAAAGTTAAATGGAATTAGATAGGCCCAGTCAGCGTATCGGTTCCCGTAAATAAAAACCTCATTAATCCCAAATGTAAAATTGCTGAATGGTGCTATTTCCAGCCTATGCGCAGCAACCCATTTGTCCGGGAAAATACGCGTCTCATCAGCCAGCGTATCCGATTGAAAAGATTGCAATTTGCCATGCATGGCTGTGAATTTCCCCCAGCTCCATTCCCGGGAAACCTGAAAGTATGGATATTGCTCCGGAAAATTTGACAAAATTAATTTACCGGATTCGCCATGCCCCCAACTTATTTCCTGATGCGCAAAATGAACATCCATATACTTTGTATGCCAGGCTAATTCGCCACCGGTCCGATCTGTGAATACCACATCGCCATCTTCACTTTCCTGGCTGAAACCACTTTTAATAATCGGATCGGATTCCCTGTATCCATCATCACCCCGCACTCCCTGTAAACTAACTTTAACCTGATAAGCAAAATCATTATTAAGCGTTCCACGTGCCATATAGGACTGCTCGTTGGCATTTCGGCTAAGCTTATCTGAACGGATATCCATCGTAAATACCTGTTCATAATCGAGATAAAAATTATTAGTACTATCTTCCCAAATAAACAGGTGATTTTCTTCCTCAGGAAAATACTGATCCAAAGCTCGTGAAAAATCTTTTTGCAAATTCTTTAAGCTTGCCAAAGTGCTATACCAGTTTTGGTTTTCAGGAATTAGTGCATGTTTTTTGTCTTGAGATAATTCAAATCTGAAATCGAGAAGAAACTCATCCAGTTTTCGTACATCAATCGCTGTTAGGTCGGTTCTTTTTTTACTAAGCTCTTTTAGTGCATTGGCAACTTTAGAACGGCTGTACGGACGAACTCCATCTAATAATCTGGTAAGATGACCCAGAGTTTCCATCCTGTCAAAATAATTGTAAACAGGGTGATTAACCGGTACGGAAGCTGGGTTTTGGGCAAAACCCGGTTTTAAGAAAATTAGAAAGATAACAAGAAAAGTAATGATTTTATATTTCATGGATTGAGTCATTCGTGTAAGGAAATTTGTTTATACGCGCCCGGAAAGTAAAAACAATCATTGATTGAAACAAGCCAATTTCAAGCACATTCATTGAAGATCATAATTTTTGCACAACATGATCTAATTATTTAAGTTCGCGTTACAAACTTAATGACAATTCTGATCTTGAATGTTTCAATCAAAAAAAAGATTTGGTGCCCCTTATAAGCAAAAAGGGAGAAATATGGATTTAAATATAAACAAAATGAGTATCTCTGAGAAATTGAAAACTATGGAAGTATTGTGGGACGATATCTGCCGAAATACACCAGACTTTTCTTCACCTCAGTGGCATGAAAATGTCCTGAAAGCTAGAGAGAAAAACCTTAGAGAAGGAAAAGATAATTTTGTGGATTGGGATCGTGCTAAAAAGGATATTCGGAACTCTATTGAATGAAAATTAAGATTCTTAATTCCGCAAAAGAGGACTTAATTGAAGGATTTCATTTTTATGAATCACAAAAGCAAGGTATTGGGAAATATTTTTTAGACTCTCTTTATTCGGATATAGAATCATTACAATTATTTGCAGGGATTCATAGTATCCACTTCAATAATTACTATCGACTTTTATCAAAAAGATTCCCTTTTGCAATTTATTACCGCATTGAAGAAAATGAAATCCGGATATACGCAGCTTTAGATTGTCGCAGGGATCCTGCTTGGATAAGGTCGAGAATGCAATGATCTATCATCTTATTAGAGTTAAATCTTATTTTGAAATTATATAAAGACTATTGAAAAAGGGAAAAATAGAAATTGCATATTATTGTTATTGGTGCCGGTCATGTTGGGTTTAACCTTACAAAGCTGCTTTCTTACGAAAAACATGATGTTGTGATTATCGAAAAAGATAACGAGCGGTTTGCACGTGCCGCTGAAGCGTTGGATGCACACGCAATTCAGGGAAACGGTACAAGCTATAAATTACTGGAACAAGCCGGAATCAAAAATGCTGATCTTCTTGTTGCTGTAACGAGCAATGACGAGGTTAACCTTCTTTCAGCGTTACTTGCAAAAAAGTACAATGTTGGCAAAACCATCGCACGTGTAAAGAACCACGAATTTCTTCATCAAAACTGCCCTTTAAATGCGGAAAAAATGGATATCGATATGATAATCCATCCCGAATCTGAAACGGCAATGGGTGCTGTTAGGCTGCTTAAACAAAGTGCTGCCAATCAGCTAATTGAATTTGCAGAAGGTGAAATTGTTTTACTAGGCATCCATCTGGACCGCGACCTGGAAATACTCCGTAAGCCGCTGATTGAACTTGGTATGGAATTCTCTGAGGTAGAGTTTAGAACTGTTGCTATCCAGAGGAAAGAGACAACAAAAATCCCTGGTGGTTCTGATATGTTTCTACCCAATGACCGCATTTTTTTGGTGGTGCCCAAAAGCAAAGTTGATAAAGCTATAAAAATGTTTGGCAAAGAAAACCAATCAATAGAAAATATTATGATTTTGGGTGGTGGACAAACCGGCTATTTAATTGCACGTGAACTGGAAAAAGACTTCAATGTAAAGATAATCGAATCCAACGAAGATGCGTCAATTGATCTTGCAGAACGATTACGAAAATCTCTTGTAATAAAAGGTGATGGCCTGGATATCAACCTTTTGGCGCTGGAAGGTATTATCGATATGGATGCATTTATTGCAGTGACTGGTGAAGACGAAACAAATATTGTTGCCAGTTTAATGGCCAAGCACCTGCGTGTTCCCAAAATAATATCATTAATTAATAAAACTGAATATTCGCCCATTATCCCAACCATCGGGATTGACGCTTATCTGTCTAAACAGATGCTGACAGTGAACAGTATTTTAAAATATATCCGGCGTGGCCAAATTGTATCGGTCGCCTCTATTCCGGGAACTCCTGTTGAAGCCATCGAGCTTATCCCAAAAGAAGGATCGAAAATTACACGTAAAAAGCTAAGTGAAGCAAAAATTCCAAAAAATGTTATTTTAGGCGCTGTCCAAAGAGACGACGAAGTTTTAATCCCCATGGGCGATACGCAAATAAAAGCCGGTGATAAAGTCGTACTTTTTGCACTCCCTTCTGCAATCCATGATGTTGAAAAGATTTTTAATTAATGGTAAGAATGAAAGATTTTAAGATTGTAATATTAGTAAAAAAAATAATTAAAAGTATATTGACCTTTCACAACTTGTAAATAAAATCAAAAATAAATGTAGGACTAAAAACAAATTTTGCAATCTTTCAATATTTCAATCTTTCAATTGTTAACATGATTCATTTAAAAGTTATAATAAATACTCTTAGTGCCCTTGTTCTTTTTCTGGCGCTTTCATTAATTCCACCGGCAATCATCGCCTGGATTTATGATGAAGGGGATTTTGCATCATTTATAATCACCATCGCCATCAGCCTGATAGTTGGGTTCAGTTCATATTTTCTTTCCCGGAACCATAACCAGGAACTACGCGCAAAAGATGGGTTTATAATCGTTACTTTTGGCTGGACTATATTTTCCCTACTTGGCGCATTACCCTTTTTTATCTCAGGATTCATTCCATCTTACACCGATGCTTTTTTCGAAACTATGTCCGGTTTTTCCACAACCGGGGCAACCATTTTAACTGATATTGAAGCTTTACCTCATGGTTTATTATTTTGGCGATCGCTCACGCATTGGCTTGGTGGGATGGGAATTATCCTACTTTCTTTGGCTATATTGCCCTTGCTTGGTGTTGGCGGGATGCAGCTTTTTAAGGCAGAAGTTCCCGGGCCTTCGCCAGATAAATTGACGCCACGTATAAAACATACTGCCGAGCTTCTTTGGGGTGTTTATGTACTTTTAACAGCCGCTGAAATTGCTTTGCTTATGTTTGGTGGTATGGATTGGTTTGATTCTGTTTGTCACAGTTTTGGCACATTGGCAACGGGTGGATTTTCAACCAAAAACGCAAGTATCGGGCATTATAACAGTGCCTATGTGGATTATGTTATTACAGTTTTTATGCTACTTGCCGGATTAAATTTTTCACTGCACTACCGCGCTTTAAGAGGTAAGCCCAAAATATATTTTAAAGACCCCGAATCACTTTTTTTCTTTGCAATAATAGGCGCCGCAACATTGTTTATAACATTTAGCGTTTGGAACCAAACAGCACAGGATGTTGAATTAAGTTTTCGTCAGGGATTTTTTCAGGTAGTTAGTATTATAACAACTACCGGATACGGTACTGCCGATTATGAGCAATGGACTACAAGTTCAAGAATGGTGTTGCTTGTCCTAATGTTTTTTGGTGGTTGTGCAGGATCGACTGGTGGCGGATTAAAAATTATTCGCTCACTTATTTTGATTAAATTTAGCCTGAATGAAATAAAGCGTTTAATTCATCCCCAGGCAGTTTTGCCGGTACGCGTAGGCAAGGTTGTTGTTAGCCGCGATATTATGGCCAATGTCTCCGGGTTTTATCTTTTTTATGTATCGATTTTCGTTTTTGGTGTTTTGTTTATGAATATGCTTGGATTGAATTTCGAGACCTCACTTGGCGGCGTTGCTGCAACAATTGGCAATGTTGGCCCTGCTTTAGCTGATTTAGGCCCCACAGATAATTACAGTTTTATTCCTGATTTGGGTAAATGGTTTCTCTCCTTTTTAATGCTGGTTGGCCGTCTGGAGATTTATACGGTTTTAATAATATTCACGCCTATGTTTTGGAAGAAGTAATTCTTAATAAAGGTTTATAAAAACACAAAGTAGTTTCTGTCATTCCGAACTTGATTCGGAATCCCAATTATTTAAAACTACTGGATCCTGAAATGAATTCAGGATGACGCATATACTATAACTTTAAGCTCAAAGTAATTCTTTCATTTTTTAATTTTCCTCTTTACATCTCACCACAAACTACTTAAGTTAGGATCGCTTCCCACACCCAATTAAAATCGACCAAATTTTAAGCGGAGGGTGTCATGCGTATTTCTCTCATTTTTCTATTGCTTATATTTTTAAATATTTCTCTTGCGCAAAATTTTGCACCAGAACCATTTATTACAATCCCCGGCAATAATACAAATTGTGTTTTATTGGAGGAAGAACACCCAGGTCCTGCTCCTTTATATTTATGCTGGCAAAACATAAATAAAAAAAATTACTCAATTTTCATTCAAAAAATATCACCAGAGTTTGGTGAAATTATTACAGTGGTTTCTGACACACTCCCCTTAATAAACCCGGATATTAGTTCTGCCTCTTATTTTGACAATGATACCATTCGAATTTGTTGGCAAACTTACAAAGAAGATCATTGGCAAATTGCTTATTGCACTTTTAATGGTGAAAATTTTGGACCAATCCAGTTTATGTCCGACACCGTATTTAATGGTGAGCAACCGAAGCTGAGTATTAACCATATTGCTTGGTTAACAGGTTCAAAAATTATTGTAAAGTCTCTTTCAAGTCCGTTTAATAGTTATGAGATTGAATCCGAGTTGATTTCTAATTTTGACATTCAGCCTTACAGTGATAGAAAGCACTTTTCCATTCTTTACGAAGCAGGGCCGGATAGCCAAAAACAAATTTATCATTTAGAATATAATAAGTATCGAACCGATTCACTTTCGACTCACAAAATTTCATATGCAACACAAAATATTAACCCTATCTATAATAGTTTTATCCACGCTTTTCAAATAAAAGAAAAAGATAGATGGGGAATACAATTTGGTGGAGGGGACATAATTTCTATTGAAGGTCAAGACCTTGAAAATCCTGCACCTTATGTTTATCCGGTGATAACAGATGAATACCCTTCATCAAAATACAAGTCTTCGGAGTTTGTTGTATACAATAGTGAAAACCAAGGACAACAGGATGTTTATATCTATGGTTTGTGGTATGAAGGAAATCTGAAGATTTCTCAATCTCTGGAAAATGATGAGCATCCTACTACAGGAATTATCTCTCGTGGTGAAAATTACTGGGATAGTCTTGATGTGGTTGTTTTTTGGGAACACACAGAGAATGACAAAACAGATATCTGGTGGGCAAAAGATCATTTTGATCCTTCTACGGCTATTGAATCTAATACTCAAAAGCCAGTCAAGTTTGCATTATTTTCCAACTATCCCAACCCGTTTAATCCAACTACAATTATAAATTATGAATTAAGAATTAGGAGTGATGTAAAAATCACTGTTTATGATAATACAGGCCGGGAAATAAAAACATTGGTTAACAAAAGCCAAACATCAGGAATTCATTCAGTCACTTTCAACGCTCAAAATCTTGCTTCCGGGGTTTATTATTACAGGATTAAGGCTGGGGATTTTATTGAAACGAAAAAGATGCTTTTGCTTCGATAAGAAATACTGAAAGACAAATACTTATTTATAGGAGTAGTGATGAAAAAAACTATATGGCTAATTCTATTTTGTGTTATGGTTTTATTTGGCCAAACAATAAGCGTAAACAAAGATTCTGTATTTTTAGGAGGGCTCAATACTGATTCTTTGCTTATTTATAATTCAGGTGATACACTTTTAAGAATTGATAGCATCATTTCAAAATATGATGATTTTGGATATAACCTTGAAATTACCACAGCCGATTCAAGTTTTGGTAGATACATAAGTAACTATGAAAACGAAACAGCATTTAGTATTGCAAAACATGATACTGCTATTTTAGATTTTATCTGGGTGGATCTTTGCACAATTTGCAAAGTTTCCAGCAATTTCACTGATTCCCTTATTTTTTATAACAACTCTAATAACAATAAAGCTTTATCTATTTTTACATCTGGATACGGTTTTTCTGATTTAAAAAACAATGATTTTAATAGTTTACCGTCGTTTGTTCTTTTTGAGAACTACCCCAACCCGTTTAATCCAACTACAATTATAAATTATGAATTAAGAATTAGGAGTGATGTAAAAATCACTGTTTATGATATTGCGGGACGGGAAATAGAAACATTGGTTAACAAAAGCCAAACATCAGGAATTCATTCAGTCGCTTTCAATGCTCAAAATCTTGCTTCCGGGGTTTATTATTACAGGATTAAGGCTGGGGATTTTGTTCAAACTAAAAAGATGGTTCTATTACGATAGGAATTAAGAAGACCTTCCAGGTTTCGAAAACCTGGAAGGTCTAAAACAAAAAAACTAAGCTATTTTCTTTTTGGCAGATTCTGCCCTTTTACGGCCATTTTCATCCAATATCATTTTACGGATTCGGATGTTTTTTGGCGTTACTTCCACCAATTCATCATCATCGATAAACTCAAGATATTCTTCCAGGCTCATTTTAATTGCCGGTGCAATCTTCATCGATTTATCACTCCCGGAGGCGCGCATGTTGGTTAGCTTCTTGGCCTTCTGCACATTTACAACAATATCGCTTTCCTTGTTATAAGAACCGATAATTTGCCCCATATAAACATCCACACCCGGATCAACAAAAAACTGGCCACGGTCCTGAAGAGCATCTACGGCATAAGGAATAACCTGGCCCTGCCCCATGGAAATCATAACACCGTTTTGGCGCTGCGGGATAGAACCTTTAAAAAATTCATATTGATAGAAACGATGGTTCATTACTGCTTCACCGGTTGTTGCTGTTAACAGGCGGTTTCGCAGGCCCATTAACCCCCGCGATGGAATATGAAATACAAGGTTTTTAAAAGTGCCTTTGTCTTCAATACTTACCAGATTCCCTTTACGCGGAGAAACCAGTTCTATCACTTTGCCAGAAAACTCGCCCGGTACATCAACAACCAATTCTTCCACCGGTTCTGCTTTATGTCCATCAATTTCTTTATATATTACGCGCGGCATTCCAACAGCAAATTCATAACCTTCACGACGCATATTTTCCATCAAAATTGAGATGTGTAAAATCCCGCGCCCGGAAACTTTATAGCTATCTGGTGAACTTGTGGGTTCCACCCGCAAAGCAACATCAAGCTCTAATTCTTTCATCAAGCGGTCACGCAAATGGCGACTGGTTACATACTTGCCTTCCTTACCAAAAAATGGAGAATTGTTGATGGTAAAGGTCAGGCTGATTGTTGGTTCATCAATAGCGATAATAGGCATTGGTTCAGGGTTTTCAAAATCTGCGATTGTATCGCCAATATTTATATCCTCAATCCCAACTACAGCACAAATATCACCGGCAGGAATCAATTGTTGTTCAACCCTGCTAAGACCTTCAAAAGAAAACAACTGTTTGATACTGGCATCAACGATATCACCATTGCGGTTAACCAACTTATATTTATTGCTTGCAGAAATTTCGCCACGATAAACCCGGCCGACCCCTATTCTTCCAACATAAGGTGAATAATCCAGGGAAGTTATCTGCATTTGTGTTGTACCCTCTTTAAATTGTGGAGGAGGGATATCAGAGATAATTTTCTCAATCAAAGCAGTCATGTTATCTGTTACAACTTCCGGATCGGTGCTGGCCCAGCCTGCTTTTGCCGATGAATAAATCACCGGAAACTCCAACTGGTCATCATCTGCACCAAGATCGATAAACAAATCATAAATCTCATCCAAAACTTCCAATGGTCTTGCTTGCGGACGATCCATTTTATTGATAACCACGATTGGTTTTAAATGGAGCGCCAAAGCTTTTTGCAGTACAAACCGTGTTTGTGGCATGGTTCCTTCAAAAGCATCCACCAAAAGCAAAACACCGTTTGCCATTTTTAAAACACGTTCCACCTCGCCGCCAAAGTCGGCATGGCCCGGCGTATCGATAATATTAATTTTATAATCGCCATGACGGATTGAAATATTTTTGGCCAGGATTGTAATACCGCGCTCCCGCTCAAGATCATTGGAATCCATAAAGCGTTCCTGGAACTGTTCATTTTCCCTGAAGAAATTTTCTTGTTTTAAAACTTCATCCACCAAGGTTGTTTTGCCATGATCCACGTGTGCAATGATGGCAATATTTCGAATCTTATTTATATCCATTATAATTTTTCTCTACTTTTTAAAAATCTTGATTTTAATTTTCAGTTTCAAATAACCTCCAAGGTTCTTTAACAACTTTGCAGGTTGCTTTTTAACCCAAATAAAAACGGAGCTGATAAAATAACCAGCTCCGTTGAATTTTTAGTTTCTTCATTGTTCTTTCTGGAAGGTGCGAATTTAAGAAAAGGGCTACCTGTAAGCAAATGGAAAATTTCTATTTTTCATTAGACATATTTCTCAAAAAGCCCGGTTTTATATTTGAATAAATTCAGCAGGTGTCATAGCCGGAATTGGACTTTTTTTATAATGCTTAATATTTCGAGTCAAAATATAGCTTGCATTTATTGCATTAGCTGCTGCAACCTGTAAGGCATCTTCAAAATCTGGCAAACCTAAACTAATTGCAAACAATGCATCTTGTGTTTTTGTAGGTGAAATTTTTACAAACTGTAATAAATCTTGAATAAACCCAATATTAGTTTTGTTTGGATTACCTTTCTCAGTGATGTAATAAAAATTTGCTATACTATGCCAGGCAATAAATGCTTTAACTTGTCCATTTTCAGCGTATTCTAAAACAGTCGATGAACTTTCAACAAAAGGTTCTCGCCCCAGCCCCACATCGAGTAAAATATCCGTATCAATAAGAATTGTATTCATAAATAGCGTTCTTTTAGCTTTTTGAACCGTGGATCATTCTCATCCTTGATAGCACTCTTTAGTTTACCTTGCCATTTGTCTGTGAAAGATTCTTCCTTCTCGTCGATGGCCTTATATAACAGGTTTTCAATGAATTGTGAAACTGAAATACCCTGCTTGCGGGTAAATTTTTTTGTCCGGTGAATAAGTTGATCGTTAATAGTCAGGTTAATTTTTTGTTTCATTATTATACTCCCATACGTATACATATTTTAATATACGCATAATCATCGAAAACACAACTTTTTTTTAAAGAGTTTTGGCAATCCTATATGTCGTTTTGAAAGTTTCTCTCTTTTAGCTAAGTTACAAATGTCTAAAGAATTTTATGAGAATAATAGTGAATTTAAACGAACTTGCACTACTGATCTACCAGTTTTTTAAGCGCAATTTATGGACCACCAATATTGATGAAATGAGCCGCTTCAGGCGCTTCCTGTTCAAACAACTTCGCATATTGGTTTTAGCCATCCGCGGATTTATGAGTGATAAATGCCCGCTTCATGCATCGGCATTGACATATTACTCCATGCTTTCATTAGTACCCGTTGCAGCTTTGGCCTTTGGTATTTCTAAAGGCTTTGGCATGCAGGAAACACTAAAACAAAAACTATTGGAAGAACTGCCGGAACATAAAGATGTTGTGGAATGGATTGTCACTTTTGCAGATTCCTTATTGCAGGTAAGCCGTAGCGGACTCATCGCAGGCATCGGGATTGTTTTACTTATCTGGGCGGCAATCCGGGTTTTAGGAAACATTGAAGAGTCTCTCAATAATATCTGGTCGGTAAAACGCGGGCGCTCATTTATCCGCAAGTTTTCGGACTATCTTTCTATTATGATAATCGGCCCGATTATATTTCTTGTATCCAGCAGTGTTGCTGTTTTTATTCGCACCCAGGTAACCGATCTGGCGCAGCAGGTGGATGTTTTAAATGTAATGGACCCTGTAATAATTTTTCTGCTCAGGCTTATTCCCTACACTTTAATCTGGTTGCTCTTTACACTTACTTACATGATTATCCCAAACACGAGGGTTAAATTTAAAGCCGCAGTTTATGGTGCGGTGGTGGCGGGAACACTTTATCAGTTTGTGCAAGTGCTGTACATTGGTTTTCAGATTGGAGCAGCAAAATACAGCGCTATATATGGCAGTTTTGCAGCATTGCCACTCTTCTTAATCTGGGTTCAGCTTAGTTGGTTTATAGTTTTGTTTGGCGCAGAACTAAGTTATGCATTCCAAAATGTACCTGCGTATATATTTGAAAAAGAGTCCGGCAAGATAAGCGGTTTTTATAAAAAAGTGCTGGCTTTAAATATCGCCCATGTGATAATAAAAAATTTTGAGAATGGTGATAAACCGCTAACAACCAAACAAGTATCAAAAGAGTCGGAAATCCCGGAAAACATAACCCGCGAAATAATTACTGACTTGAAAGATGCCGGGATATTTTCTAAAGTTACTAAGGGCAAGCGGGGGTTTGCTTTTCAGCCGGCGAGTGACATAAGCCAGTTAACAATCCAGGATGTTTTGCTGGCCCTTGAAAACCAGGGTGGTGATAACACTCAATTTTCAGGCTCGGATTTGCGGACAGAGCTGGCTATAAGGCTACAAAAATTTGATGCTTTGTTAAAAACAGATTCTCACAATGTGCTTCTAAAAGATATTAATCCGGAAAAAGCAGGCTAACTAACGGTCAAATATCTCTCAATCTTGATGCCAATTTAATTTAAGTGTCGATATATCCGTCTATTATTTATGATAAACTAATTTTTTAATGGATGGAAAATGGAAATTCAAGACCAGATTGAAAAAATCAGAAATGAGATTAAAAGGCATGAATACAATTATCTTGTCCTCGATGAGTCAACTATTTCAGAATATGAACTCAATTCTTTAAAACTTGAATTGGATCGATTGGAATCTGCCGTGAGGCAAAAGGTTTCTTTTGAAGAATTTGCTCTCTAATTTTCATACCGGACACAATCTAATCATTCTGCTAAATAAAACCCTTTTTCCAAAGCCCTGATTCTTCTTCAAATTCAAACCCATTATTCTCCAAAATCCTAATAGATTTTTTATTCTCCGGATCTGGATCTGCAATTATTTTTATGGGGTTTACCTGGTAATTCTTAAATCAACAAATGATTTGATTAACATTGTTCCAAAACTTTTTCCTGTAAAATCAGCTCTGCAATAAAAAAATCTATCCTAAATATACCTTCAGTTTGTGAACTCCACTCACCTTCTGGAACTACCTGCCACTCTAAAATAAGCCTGTTTTTTCATTGCCTTTGCGGTTCCTATTTAGTATAATTTATAACCGATTGGTTGGGGTTTTGGTGCAAGGTATATAACTCTTTTTTTAACACCTTGCCAAAGCCACACCATCAAAAGACGATAGCGCTTTTCCAAACAGTAAGAGTTTCATGAGCAAACACTAAGAGTTTCCCCAGCAAACTCTATGAGTTTTAGATACAAACTCTAAGAGTTTTGAGTTAGACGTTAAATGAAATAAATAAAAGCGCGTGTTAAACGCGGTATGTTTTTTTGAGAAATTTGAATAAAACAATTGATTTCTACCTGGATTGGTGTAAAGATACAATATCCAAACGAGGATTAAACACACTAATACTATGTTATGGCTTTAGAAAAAATAATAATGAATAATCAAAAATTACTAAAAACCACCGGCTGGATTTTAATAGTTTCAACAACTTTATTTATTAATTGTGTCCCATCCTATTCTATTAATGATCATTTAAAAAAGAAGTTGTCTGACCGGATTAATCTTTTGGTACTTTTTACCTGTACACCTAAAGTAAAAGATAATGACATAATTCTTAGAAGCTTGAAAAATAAAAATCTTTCAAAAGGGTATTTTGATAAATTCCGTTCTTGTACACCCGAATTAATACGGAATTCAACGGGGATTGATTCTGTGGATATAAAAGTTGTTGAAAATTTTTCTTTCAATAATTATAAAGCTTTTAATATTGAGCAAAATAAAAAAATAGATATCTATTTTCCTGATATGAAAGGAATAAAACAAATATCTGATAATATGAACATCGTTTTGATTTTTCAAGAAATAACAATTATTGTCAGTGATATTAATGAGAGGAGTTCTTTTTCAACATATGTAGAAGGTTACGGGATGCAACCAATTCTAACAAATTCTATGGTTCCCTACTTAATATCTGGAGGTATCTTCTCACTATGGGATATAAATGATAATAAACTAATAGATTATGGTAAATTCATTATTAAGGATCCTATAGATGATATATCAAAAATGTGGATCACTTCTTTCAACAATATTATAAGAGAAAGTGTATTAAAAACATCACTCATGCAGTAAAGGTGGTGCCATAACAAAAGGTTCAAGGCGAATTTGCTCGTGGGAGCATGATTTCGGTTTGGAGGGTTTCAAACAACTCGCCTTAACCTCAGTCGTTAGCTTTGCAGACATGGATACTAAAAGGTAATGTAATTATGACGTCTAATAAAAAAAATAACATTGTTGGAAATAGTTGGTTAGTGCCATTTGTAGAATCTTTTATAAGAACTTTATCTCATCTCTCTGTGTATCATATCATTGTGAAATGGAAAAGAAAAAACGGAAAATGGCCAGATGATGAATTAATAAGATTTGCTTTTGTCGAAACATATGTTATATCATATCCTACTATACTTTTCCTTTTATTCCTATTATCAAATTGCTATTGTCTATCGTATTTACTTTATATGGCAGCTGGTATTGCTATTTATCGATTATTTGATTTACTCCATGGACACTTTTCTATTTTGATTTTTGAAATGCAAAGGAAACGAAAAGATGAAAATGGTCATTACATCCTTGTTCGCCATTCAGTCAGATGGTTTTTGCTTTTATTGATAAACCTCATCGATATAACGCTTTGTTTTAGTGTTGTTTATCTAACTTTTGGATTTTTATTCACCCCAGAAATATCTTCACGTATCGATGCGCTTTATCAAGTTTTTGGGACATTCACAACAATCGCTGGTTCTGTTTCAAGCCCAATGGGAATCTATGGGAAATTATTGGTTATTTTTCATCTAATATATCTTATAATTATGTTCGTAATTGTTTTACCAATCATTATTTCTACTATCCGTGGAAAGGAAGTTACTACAGAGGTTTTTGGTACAGAAGCAGGACAAGACAAGAGATATGATAAGAAAAGCTAACAAATTATGATTGTTCAGAAGATTTAATATGGATATCGATAAAGTAGTTATTAATAATTTCAGGTCTTTAAATAAATGCTCTGTAGTAGGTGGGAATATAACAGCTTTTGTTAGAGCTAATAATTCTTGAAAGTCTGCTTTAATAAGAGCTTAAATGCATTCTTTAATTATGAAATTGAAGAGAACCAGGTCCGGTTTTAATTGTGACCAATAGAACCAATATTAAGAATGAGTTTTGGTAATAAATAATCTAACATCATATAAGGAGGAAATATTATGGGAGCAAAAGAAGATGATGAAAAGGCTTATACAACTTATGATGATATAGTTGGCCGTTCAATACGAAGAGGGACAAGAAAAGCAATTAAAGCCTTATCTTTTGGATTGCTTGGGGGTGGGGACCCAGTAGAAGGTTCTTTGAAGAATTTAGCACAGGATGCTGCTGAAGAATTACCGACAGCCATTGGACGTTCTCGTAAGAATCGAGAATAGAACAACGAAAAGCTCATCTTAGGCTACAATTTCAGTGGTTAGTAACAAAGTTAATGCTAACACGGATTAAAGTTAATTTGCCACACGTAGCATGATTTCGGTTTGGGAGTTTTACAAGTGGCAAATCAGCTTATCGCAAATCGCCTAAATACTCAACGTTATTATGTGGTCTATTATACTGTGGAGGAATTATGACTAAATATTTACAAGTATATGTGTTAATATCAGCTATTATTTTATTTAATAGTTGTGTTGTAAAACCTTTACTATATCATTCTGAAGCAGAATTACCGTATTATTCAAAAACTACTCTCACAAATTTTGAATTAATTATCAAGGAGAAAAAATCAAGTGATTATCTAAAATTTGGGATTATTTGTGCAACTGACAATAATAAAACTAAATACATTCTAATTGCTCCAGGAAATCAAAATAGCTCTATAAGGGATATGAATAACGTTCGTTTAGATCGGTCAATAACCCTATTGAAAAAACAAGCCCAAGAATTATTAAAAAGTCTGGAATATTCAATTAATAATTGGTCTAAAAACATTCCACAACTTAATGGTATAAATATTGAGTATTTGGTTGCTCCTGAACAAGAAATAATTCAACAAAGCGATAATGTTGTCACATGGTATCCAACCCTTAAATTTAATTATCAAAACAATTCTAAGGGTCCTCTTGGTATTGTAATATTGGGAGAAGGGTTTCTAAAATATTATTACGAACTTAATAGTATTGGAAAATTGGAAAATTTTAGAGATTTATTAAAAATAGCAATCACAAAAATATAACAATAAACCACATGCCACGGGCATTAAGTAGGATGCTTCACGCTGACGGTGAATCGGCAAACCCAAGCGTATCAATCGTTCACGCCTCTTATCGCAAGCCGTTATTCGTTTTTGGGTTTTATTTATGAGTTACAAAAGTATGAGCTTTTCCTTTGTATGTGTCCCATGGTAATTTCGCAAGTAGCTTTCCCTTGATATCAAAGATATAGTAAATCTGTTCATCTACTCCAATTTCGATATCAATCTTACCATCAGCCTGGTAATCTGTAAAATTAATACTTTTAATTTTTGAACCCAATGGTTTAACTTCCATATACCATAACTGAGAACCCTGTTTTGGACCAGGTCCATTGTATGGCGGTGCCTGGCCTGAAATACTATCTGCTTTGAAAAGAGCAAAAGTATTTGGGTAAATATTAGAAAGTTTTTTTTCTTTTAAATGATTATTCACTGCAGAAAAGGCAATCAGGTTATTTTTCGGTTCATAAACAGTTTTAAGGATATGCCCGGGATGTTGGTAGCGCATTTGTTCTTCCCCATTATGGTTTACCATTATTAAGCCACTGGGAAACCAGCCGATTTCCTGATAAGAAAGCAATAACTGTTTATTGTTATGTTTTAAAAAATCGCCTGCTGTTAATTCTGATGTGCGGTAACGACTTGAGTTACCTCCATCATTGTAAAATATTTCTTTAAATGGATAAAACCGCCAAAGCTCCTCTCCTTTATATGAATATGCAATGGTGTTACCGGATTCTGCCGGTCTAAGTGTTTTATACCCATGAACTCCTAAGACTATCTCTTTTTTCCCATCATTATTAAGATCAATTATCAAAGCAGATTTCTTCTTCAAATAAAATGGCCTGCTAAATAATAGACTTCCCTCAACATCAAGCACATGGAAACCCTGCTCTTTTATATCAAATTCAAAAGGCTCGCAGTAGCTGTCATAATTTTCTATAAGAAAGAAGCCAAAAACAAATAGCACAATAATTATAAAAGATATTGATAAATGACTATTAGAAAATCTATTATTATTTATACTTTCCACTTCTTTCAAAAATTGTTCAAAAGGAGTTTCTAATACTTTGGCCAACTCAATAAAAGTACTTTCACGAAACTGAGTTATCTTTCCGCCCTCAAGTGTTTTTATCGTTCTTGCGCTTAATTTGCCGTGTGCTAACCTTATGAGGTCTGCGTTAGATAAGTTTAATTCCCGGCGCTTTGTTTTAAGCCAATTACTGAATGCGGGTTGTTTTATTCTAATCGTGTTTTTTTTCATGACGGTTTAAAATACACGTTTTTGCACTTTTTTGCACTTGTTTGTCATTAAAAAATGATTAAAAATAACAAAGTGTAACCCTTAGTAAAGACGACTTTATTCAAGCCAGTTTAAATTAACTAACACTTTTAATTTTGTGCTAAAAATACATATTAGATACAATAAGGGAAAATGATATGAAAAAAGTTAATTTCGGTTTACTATTTTTATTCACATTTACACTGAATGTCTATTCTCAAATACAGGGTACTTTAATATTTGAAAATGGTAAAACTCAAGAATTTCAAGATATTGAATATATTTCAATTTATATCAATGATGGAAATAAGTATTATTCTGCTACTAAAAAAGGAATACCTGTCCATTACAATAATTCAATTAGAGAAGTACCTTATAATAAGCTTGAACTATTTGAAGTAAATACTTTTCAATTATATGAAACTCGTGTACTTGGTGGTAGATATGTAAAGAAATTAAGAGGTACTGTAAATATTAAGACATCAACAAGTATCTCGACTCTAACAAAATATGAATTAAAGTCAATAACAATATTATTAGTGGATGAATTAACTGGAGAAATTAAAAAGCAAACTGTCGAATTTTTATTAAACAATAGATTAAATATTCGTAAAATAAAGTTCAAAGATACTTCTAATTCATCTCAAATTAATCATTTAAATAACAATACTAACTTTGGTTGTAATGATGCTGCATCATGTTGGAAGTATGGCTATACTATTTATGAGCAGGCATTAGATGAATATAAGTACAAACGGAAAATGAATGCATCTTTGAAGAAAGAGTTTAGAATAGCAAGTGTTTATATGGAAAAAGCAATAAGTTTAGATCCATCAAAATATAGTTATTATCTATTATTAAGTAATGTTTATAGAATGACTAAAGATAAAGAAAATGGAATTATGATTGTAAAAAAAGGTCTTAAATATTGGCCCAATGATGAATCGTTAAAAATGGCGTTAAATTATCTTTCAAAGTTGTAACAAATTAATGCTAAAACCCAATATTTAATGGAGTCTGATATCAAGTGAAATTTTTATGAAGACGTATATTTACAGTTGTCTAATCTTATTTTCAATACTAAGTATTACTTTACTCAATGCACAAAATACTGCTCCAGAGGTTACCAATGTAAGCTTTAGCCAACGTAATGATGGTAGTTTTATGGTAGATGTTTATTACGATCTAAACGATGCCGATTGCGACACCATGGTTGTTACGATGCTAGCTTCTGATGATGCCGGAGTAACTTATAACTTAAGTGCCGATAGTACAAGCGAAGATATAGGTGCAGATATCCTAAGCGGAATAGGTAAACATATTGTTTGGGATTTTGGTGCAGAACACCCGCAAATATATAATGATCAAATACAAGTCAAAATAATTGCAAATGACAACTTTGATGAACCAGAAACAGGAACAGTAACCGACATTGATGGAAATGTTTACAAAACAGTAAAAATAGGTGATCAGTGGTGGATGGCCGAGAACCTGAAAGTAACCCGCTACAGCAATGGCGAAGCTATCCCAAATGTTACAGATAATTCCGAATGGTCAAATTTAAGCACAGGTGCTTATTGCGCTTATGAGAATGCAGATAGCAATATTTCTATTTATGGCCTGTTATACAACTGGTATGCGGTGCTCGACGCCCGCAATATAGCGCCCGCAGGCTGGCATATACCTACCGATGAAGAATGGAAAGAATTGGAAATGCATCTGGGCATGAGCCAAAGTGAGGCGGATGATACATTTTGGCGTGGTACGGATGAAGGTAGTAAGTTAAAATCAGAGAGTGGCTGGTACAATAATGGTAACAGCACCAACTTAAGTGGCTTTTCAGCCCTTCCGGGCGGTTACCGCAACTACAGCAGTGGTTCATTCAGCTTCCTAAGTAACGACGGGCTCTGGTGGTCTAGTACAGAGTTCTATAGTTACTATGTCTGGAGCCGCGATCTGCATTACAATCATTCAGACGTCCACCGCGGCGGCAACGATGTGCGAAGCGGCTTTAGTGTTCGTTGTGTCAGGGATTAGTTAATTCACATTTGTTTTAAAATATATGGAAACATTAGTGAGACTATTTCAAATATCAATTTACCTTTTTAGCCTATCCATCAATTTATTTGCCCAAAATACAGCGCCAGAAGTAACCAACGTTACTTTTACCCAGCGCACCGATGGCAGTTTTATGGTTGATGTTTATTTCGATCTAAACGATGCTGATGGAGATGAGATGACCGTAACCATGCAGGTTTCAGATGACGCCGGATCTACTTTCAATTTTATCGCTGAACAGATAAGCGGGGATATTGGAGAAAATATACCATCTGGTACTGGCAAACACATTGTCTGGGATTTTGGCGACGAGCACCCGCAAACATACAGTGACCAGATACAAATAAAAATCATTGCAGTTGATAATTTTGAAGGACCAAAAACAGAAACTGTAACCGACATTGACGGTAATGTATATAAAACAGTAAAAATAGGTGATCAGTGGTGGATGGCAGAGAACTTGAAAGTCACCCATTACCGAAACGGTGATGCTATACCCAATGTAACCGATAATACAGAATGGACAAACCTTACAACAGGTGCAAATTGTGCCTATAACAATGATAATGGCAATATTGAAACATACGGCTTGCTGTACAACTGGTATGCCGTGGATGACAGCCGCAACATAGCCCCGGAAGGCTGGCATATACCGACCGATGAAGAGTGGAAGAAGTTGGAAATACATCTGGGTATGAGCAAAAGTGAAGCAAATGAAATAGATTGGCGAGGAGCAAGTGTAGGCGGTAAACTAAAAGAAACGGGTACCAGCCATTGGTTCAGTCCTAATACCGGCGCTACAAACGAGAGCGAATTTACTGCACTTCCAGGTGCTTATAGACCCTTCTTTCACATAGGTAAAATCGGTTATTGGTGGTCTTCTATTGCCAGTGACAGTAGCAACGCTTGGTATCGCAGCCTTCTTTACTTTCGTTCAGACATCAGGCGTAATTGGCTCCATAAGTACTTTGGTTTCAGTATTCGTTGTGTTAAAGATTGATCTTGTATTCAATTCAATTTAAAGATATAGGAGGAAAATTCTTTTATGGTGTCCCTTATAAAATATATGCATACTATAATGATCTCTTTATTTTTCTCAACTTCTCTTTTTGCTGATACAGGTGAAGGTGTTTCGGATGTTGGCACTTTGAACTCTAAAACACCAACAACTATTGTAATAATACATGGCTTGGAATTAACAGGCGGTTTTGGAACGGATTTACTTGAAGAACAAAAATGGGTTCTGACTATGGCTGATGCAATAGCCAACAGGTTAGGTGGAGCCGTAATATACCGTATTAGGAATGGACAGGTTGTTGGAGAAAAAAGATTGGGCACTGAAAAAGAAAAAATTGTTCTTATGAATTGGATAGAAGCGTCAAATAAAGATATTCATGGCTTTTCTGAAGCGGCTTCAGATGTGATAGTTAGTAAACTTTTTGAAGGATCACAAAACAATTTATGGTCATTGGATAATTTGCATTTTATAGGACATAGCAGGGGATCAATTGTATCAAGTGAAGTGATTCAAAGACTTCATATGTATTCGGAACTACCTGAAACTAATAACTTACATATTGATCCTAATATTCAATTTACAATGCTGGACGCGCATCCGTGGGACAATGATTTTTTTGATTATATAGGTGATCCATTAACCGCACATGATAAACATGTAAATGAAATGAATATTTCGCAAGATGGGGTAATAGTTTGGAAAAATATCAGGTTCTCTGATAATTATTTCCATCAAAACACTGGAATTGATATAGATCTAAATGGATTACCTTCAATTCCTGGAAATATGTTTAATAAGAATTTATCTCATAGTGAAGGATATGAAAATATGAATCATGGTGGTATACATGCCTGGTATCATGGTACAATAAATAAAAATGATACTACTGACGGAACGGGTAATAATGAACAAATAAATATTCCAGAAATTTGGTATCCAAACTCAGAACGTGACAACTTGGGCTACAATTTTTCCAAAAGTATTAATAATGCAAATGAAATAATATCTGACACAGAGTATTCTTGGTATGATGACAAAACTTTAAATCCCTGGGATATTTTTAATGGTTCGTTTGAAAAATCAACGAAATATGGCCGAGATAATTATATTATTTTACCTCAGTTTGCTGGCTTAGTCCTTGTAATCAATTCTTTATTATGGGATCAACAAAAATATATCCCCGGATGGCGTTATCATTTAGGTGAAGAAAGTTCAGAAGGATACGTGAGTTCAGATATTTTTAGTTCTGACTATCATTTAATTCTTGACAATAATAATAAAAGAATAGTTCATAACTTTTTTTATATACCAGAGAACCAAAGTAAAATATTTTTTAAATTAAAAATCATAAAACCAAACCCTGCTTATAAACTTCAAGTAGAATTAAAAGATGAATCAAATAACACATTTGAATCAAAAATATACTCCCTTAATTATGAAGACAATTTTACAACAATGAGTATTCCTTTAAATAGTAGTATTGGTAAGACTCGAAAATTGGTATTTGAACTTGATGGTGAATCAGAAGATTATGTAAAGGTGGCTATAGATGATGTTTCATTTGAATCAATTGAAAAGTACAACATTTCTATATTCAGTTCACCAACAATTCCATTAACTAATAATAATGCATTAAAAAAGGACAATGAAAAAAGAATACTATTTTCAATTTTGGATAATTTAGGCAGAGTAACTGGTATTATAAATGATACAACAGTTGTTACTGAAATACCCGAGAGTGAAGTGATTACATTTGTGGATACGCTTGGTAATTATAACGAGAGATATCTAATTAATCTGCCACGGTCATCATATGATCAGGTATATAATTTTGAAATGAATTCAAATAACTTTGAAGGAAATATTAATATTGGTGTAAACGACATAAGAGATAAAAACTCCAAATCAATAGGGTTTGATTCATTGCAATTTAATAGCAAGACAAGAACTACAATGGTTCTTGATTCAATAAATGAAAGCACAATATTAAATATTGATTTCGATGGAAACGGTTCTATTGATGATACATTAACATCAGATAATTACAATTATTTCTATGACATTATTAGCAGTAGTTCGGGTTATGGTTTTATTAGTCCGTATGACACCGTCAAAATTAGTCATGGCGATTCAATTAAATTTAAGATTATCCCCGACACTGGGTCAGTTATTAAAAATGTATGGGTTGATGATGATTCTATCGGTCCTTTAAATGAGTATAAGTTTGTCAATGTTAATAAAGATCACTCCATTTTTGCGGAATTTGAAATAGCTACAGGGATTGAATCTAAAAATAAATACCCAGCATCTTACTTTCTGGCTCAAAACTACCCCAACCCTTTTAATCCTTCTACGGAGATATCCTTTGGTTTAAAAAAGGCATCATTTGTAAATTTGGAAGTATATAACCTTTTGGGCAAAAAAGTTGCTACTTTACTTGAAGAAAAAAAACAATCAGGTTTGCATTCAGTTTCATTTGATGGTTCAAATTTAAGTACAGGCGTTTACTACTACCGTATCCAGGCAGGAAATTTTACTGCTACCAAAAAAATGTTGCTGGTTAAATAAAAGCCTCTTTATTTTTTGAAGAATAAATTTAGTTTATAGTAATAACTACTTTAAGTAAAAAATTTCGATTTATAATTTCTACAGTACTTACTGAACAGTTTCTGTCCACAAATAAATAACTATTTATCTATATACTACAGCTAACCGTTATTGTTAAATGCGTTAACGCCTGCAATATTTCTCTAAAACAGATATTAACCAACTATAGGAGGATACGTATGTCCATAAAGTATAAAGTGGTTCCACGGAAGAACCCGCTTAAACCGGCAGATCCACCACGCTATTACGCACAAGCCGTTATTGGTGAAAAGAAAAGTTTAAACGATTTGGCTACACGCATTGCTAAATCCACATTGGCCAGCAAAACAGATGTACATGCTGTTTTATTAGCTTTAACCGATGAAATTGTAGGTTATTTGCAGGAAGGCCATGCGGTAGACCTGGGTGAACTGTGTACATTTTACCCGTCGTTAAAAAGCGCTTCGGCAGATACGGCAGACACATTTAATGCCGTTTCACAAATCACATCAAAAAAAGTAAATGTAAAAACACGTTCCGGAATGTCTAACATACTTACTGAAACCCCGGTAATGAAAATTAGCAGCAATTAAAAGCCATGGTTACTTCCCCTTAAAATGCCCTGTTTTACAGGGTATTTTTTTTTGTTAAAAATGAAAGTTGTTAAATATTATCCCCGGAAGAACTTGCTTAAACCTGTAGATCCATCGCGTTATTAGCACAGGCCGTTATATTATTCAAATAATTTTTGTATTCAATCTTTTTTTTATATCTTGCCTGTAAATATCAATCAATGAAAATCGAGTGAAAAAAGTATGCCAAACACAAAAGAAAAGATGTCCAAAATTATTCAGTCACAACCAGATGATGCTTCCTATGAAGAGATCATGAAAGAACTTGCTTTTGAGTTAATGGTAAATCGCGGCATGGACGGTGCAAGAAATGGGAACACTATCTCAAATGAAGAAATGAAAAACAAAATTAATTCATGGCAAAAATAAGATGGACAAATGAAGCTGTAAATTGGCTTAACGAAATTTATAATTATATTTCTCAGGAAAATCCAAATGCAGCTCACAAAGTTGTAAATGGCATTTATAATAAAGCCCAGGTTCTACGAGAGTTTCCCAAAGTAGGCCATTAAATAAACCTTATATATTCATGTGAGCGGCTCCGGCTGACTCTTAACTCAAGTGTGCTCTTCCTAACTCCCTGTCTTCAAAGATTCTATCCACCAATTTCACTAATTTGCACTAAGCTCTTTAAAACCTTTCTTTATTTCGTGTCAATCCGTGTAATCTGTGGCTTTGTTTTTCAATAGGTTTTTAAAATTTTGTACACAGATATCACTAATTTGCACTAAGCTTTATAAAATATTTCTCTTTTTCGTGTTAATTTGTGTAATCTGTGGATTATGTTTTTTAATAGGTCTTTATAGATTTGGTCCACGGATTTCACAGATTTGCACTAACTTTTTAAAAACCTTTCCCTTTTTTCGTGTCAATCCGTGTAATCTGTGGATTACGTTTTTTAATAGGTCTTTATAGATTTAGTCCACGAATTTCGCTTATTTGCACTAAGCTTTTTAAAACCTTTTCCTTTTTTTGTGTCAATCTGTAATCTGTGGCCTTCCCTTTTTTAATAAGTTGCTAAAAGAATTTTTCCACGAATTTCACAGATTTGCACTAAGCTTTTTAAATATTTCTCTTTTTTGTGTTAATCTGTGAATCTGTGGCTTTCCTTTTTTTAATAAGTTGCTAAAGATTTTTCCACGGATTTCACTAATTTGCACTGAGCTTTTTTAAACCCTTCCCTTTTTTCGTGTCAATCCGTGTAATCTGAGATTATGGTTTATAATAGGTTTTTATAGATTTGGTCCACCAATTTCACAAATTTGCACTAAGCTTTTCAATTTCGGTTAACCATTCTTCCGTCTCACCAAACCATTTTTTTATATGCGGCTTATTAAACCACTTTTCCAATAAAGGAATATCTGTTTTATTTACAAAATGAAAAGTAATATTCATAGCAATATTTTTACCTTAGCAAGTAACTTGCGCACTGTAAACGCCTTTTTTTAATCAGTAATTCCTCTGTTATTCTCCTGATGGTTGTTTAGAATTAATAAAAAAATTATTGACAAACTGCAACTCATCTGTATATATTGCGTATAGACAGTATAAACAACAAAGAAAATCTATTATTTTATGATTTTGAACTTAAGCGATTTATCAAACGAATCTCTGCAAAGCCAAATAATAAGTCAAATTAGGGCAATGATTTTAGCCGGAGAACTTATGACAGGAGACGGACTCCCTTCAATACGCCAGTTGGCACGAGAACATAAAATTAGTGTTATTACCGTGCAAAGGGCTTATGAAAACCTGATTCAGCAAAACTTAATCCATTCAAGACGGGGGAAAGGATATTTTGTGACAAACCTGGCTAACAACAAAAAGAAAAATATGGCCTTTAAACATTTGGAAGAGAATCTGCAACGGCCTTTGGAAGCAGCTCTGAATGAAGGTCTTGAAAAAAGTGAAATTAAAACTACTATATTAAAAATACTAGAGGGTATAAAAAATGAAAAATAATAAACAATGTGCAATTCATATTTTATTCATCTTTTGTTTAGCTGCCCTGGGGATGACAATGCTTTTAATTGACAACACAAGCATAAATAAAATGGGTTACCTTACTCTTGGTGCTGGATTCATATATGGTTGGTATTTATGGATTATGACCATGAAATCCTTAAGGGATCAACAAAATTAAAATGATAAACTTGAAAGGACAATAAAATGAAAGCTTTTGAAATATCAAATCTTCAAAAAAACTATCCCGATTTTGAATTAGGCCCGTTAAACCTTGATCTTGAACCCGGTACAGTTCTGGGTTATATAGGCCCTAATGGATCGGGTAAATCAACCACTTTGCATTGCATGGTTGGGCTTGTTAAACACGAAAGTGGTGATATAAAAATATTTGGCCGTCCAAACAACCCCAACAAACCCGCCTGGAAATTTGATATCGGCTATGTGGGCGATGTGCATGTCTTTTATGAAAACTGGAGTGCAGCCAAAAATCTAAAATTCTTAAAACAGTTTTATCCCGCCTGGTCAGATAAACTGGTAGAGGATCTGGTAAAAAGATTTGAACTTCCATTGGACAAAAAGGCAAAAGAGCTTTCCAGTGGAAACAGGGTAAAATTATCCCTTGTATCAGCTTTGGCCCATCAACCCAAACTACTGCTTTTAGATGAGCCTACAGCTGGTCTTGATCCTGTTGTTCGCACCGAAGTTCTGGATACATTATTTGAAGTTTTAGAAGATGGCGAACGATCCATTTTTTATTCCACACACATACTAACAGATATAAGCCGCCTCGCCGATGAACTCGCCTTTTTACACGATGGCAAGATTATGCAAAGAACAGCAAAAGAAGATTTAACAGAAAATTGGCGCAAAATATCTTTTCGTTTTGAACATACAAATGGAAAAATCAATGGAGTAAAGTCTCATCAGGCAGAGGGAAAAAACCACCAGGTAATAAGCAGTGATTATAAAGAAACTCTGGCTCACCTGGCAAAGCTGGGTGTAGAAAACATAATCGAAAACCGTTTAAGTATTGATGAAATAGCTGTTGAAATATTAAAAGGGGCCAAAGATGCTACAGCTCCTAAAAGCTGAGTTTCAATATTACAAATCAAGCAGCATCTTTTACCTTGCTGTATTCCTGATAGTAGATTTTGCTTTTATTGGCTGGGGATCTGATGTGATAGAAAAAAGCTATCCTGGAATAAGGGCTGCGATGGTTCTTATAATGTTTGGTTTATTGTTGATGCGCCAAATTAAAATCCAGCAGGAAAAAACAGACCGATTTTATATGATTTTGCCAATCAGTTTAAATCGTATTTCACTTTTACGGATTATGTTTTTGACTGTTTTCTGGATAATACTTTTTTCTCTTTTTTGGATTAACAATTTAATATTTTCATTTAATTATTTGATCGGTTTTCTTTTTTGGGATTTAATCTCACTAAGCGGCATAGTGTTCGCAGCAATTTCTATCCCACTGCTTCACCGGGATTTAAATATTACTTTTCAAGGAAAGAATCAAAAACTGATAATCGGCTCTATATATGGGCTAATAATTGTATTGGGATATATTTTTTTAATGCTGTTTTTCATTGTTTCAGACTCAACAGAAGCACTTAATGGCTTTGTTCAATTTAGAAGAATAGCCCATATTATGACATCGGCTGGAGTTGGCCCTTTGCTTATTTTATCAGCAGGATCGGCCCTGCTCTATTTAAGTATGGTCATTTTTCAAAAACGTAAAACTTATCTTGACTAAGGTTAAAAAATGTGGTCTCTAATAAAATCAGAAATTAGTTATCTCAAAACGTTATTGTTTGTTTTAATGGGGCTTGTCCCAATTATAATTTATTTAGGATCTGCTTTTGATGACATTGGGAATATGCCGGTTTTGGCCGTAATGTTTATTCTAATCCAAAACTGGGGAGCAATGCGTACTAAAGAACGCCGCGAGTTCAGGTTTTATTTGCTCCCTCTTTCAGTTGTAAAAATCGGTATTGCCCGCCTGATAATACTATTTACTTATGGAATAATTATTTTGTCAGAATATGAATTACTCAATCGTCTTTTTTCGGTACAAACGCTTTCTTATAAAATCCCATCGTTAATCCTTTTTGCAATTATTATTTTCGGGTTTTCAATTTACTTTATTATGCGTGATCTGTTTCTCTATTCATTCCGCCGAATTGGGCTTACTGCCCAAAGAATAATTACTGCTTTGGTTATTGCAATGGTGGCAATTAATATGCTGGGGATATACATGTTAATTCAATCAAGACAAAGTGATTCTGTAGGAATGATAGGTTCGATAATTGACACACTTATACAATTCAATCCGTTTAGCGGCCAATACGGAGCCTTAAACTTTATTATTACATCTATCCTTTTAGCCCTATTAACGCTTGTCAGCTATCCAAAGCGCCAGGCTTATTTTGAGTAATTTGAGAGAATTTAATATGATAAATTTATTAAAATCAGAATTTTTATATTTCAGGTATTTAAAAGTGGCCATTGGCCCGGTTGGCGGATTAATTGCTTATTATTTAATATTTGTTGGCCAGGAACGAACAAATGCAATAATTGCCATTTTGTTTTTTATTCTTCTTATGTCCTTTTATGGTCCCTGGAAAATTGAAAAACGCGTCAGGAAATTAGCCCTTCTACCTTTACCCAAATCTGACGTTGCAAAAATGCGCATCTTAGTTATCCTAATTCCATTAACAATACTTTACATATTTCTATCTCTCACAATTTCAATCCCAGTAGATGTGCAAACCTGGGAAAAAAGTTATGCTGAATTACTGTTCCTGTTTGGGTTATCGCTTATTGGCGCAAGTATAGTATTTATAATGAACGACATATTATCAGACTTTAAACAAGATGAAAAATTAATTCTCAATATCCTGATATCAATTTTAGCTGTGGTCATGATTATTATGATCTCAGCCATTTGTGTAAATGTGTTTAATGGCAATCTCATTGCCGGCTATATAGTAACCGGATTATTGGTCGCAACTTCTCTCATATTGCTTTATAAAACAATGAGCATTTTCGAATCACGTTCTTTATACCTGGAGTAAATTAAATGTGGAAATTCTTAAAATCTGAATATGAATACTATAAGTTGATTATAAATTTCACACTTGCTCTTGTTTCAATACTATTCATTGTGATTCTTGGCTTTGGGTGGGAAAGCGCAGAAAAAGAAATACCTGGCGTTTCATCGGTAATGATTGGTGTTTCAATTCTTATTATCTCAATACGTTCGGTAAAATCAGCAAAAGAAAAGAATGAAAGGTTTTTTTCGCTATTACCATTAAGCCGTTGGAAATTGGGTTTAGCCCGATTGCTGTTCATTAATGGTTTTTGGGGAATTATGTTTAGCAGTTTTGTAATAATACTCTTAATTTTTCATGCCGGTGAAATACGTTTATATTTATTTTGGTATTTCTTGTCTCTTAGCAGCCTTATATTCATTTTTAATCAGGCACCATTTTTTCATAAAGATCTTACTTCCATTTTTACCGGGAAATATGCAAAATGGCTTATAACATTTGCTTATCTACTGCTTTTCTTTACAGTTTATTTTTTATTCATTGGAACCCGTGCTTTTTCAAGATACTTTTCCATACCGGAACTCGAGATTTTTTCCGGGCATATTCATCAGCTAAGCCCAACCCCATTTGGAACGTTAACATTTGTCAGTATTTCAATTCTGCTATCACTCTTAGGCTTGTTGTTATACCAAAAACGAAAATTTTATTTAGAATAGGTTATATATGTGGTCCATAATAAAATCTGAAATACAATATCAAAATAGTAAAATTATATTAATTTTATCTCTTGCTCTGCCCTTTATAATTTTCCTGAATTATCGTTATAATGGCGTCAGTAGTTTTTGGGCAATTTGGCTTACATTTATGCTGGTTCAAAACTGGATTTCACTCCGGCATAAAGATAAAAGAGATTATTTAATTAATTGTTTACCCATTTCTCGCCAAAAAATTGGCTGGTCGCGATTGCTAATAGTTTTTATTTATACGATAGCAGTTACTTTAATTTTTAGTTTTATCTATATTATAAGTATTCAAATAAGACCCGATTTCACATTCTCAATATTAATGCCCATAGCTATAAGTCTGCTTGGATTCTCTTTTTACTTTATTTTACGTGATACACTTCTTAACTTTTTTAGAAAAAAAGGGATTACCCAGCAAAAGCTTATAGTTAGCCTTACAATAGCAGGAATTAGCTTAAACCTGATTACAGTTTATGTATTTATTAAAACAACAACCGAAGGAGCAGCTCCATTTGGGATAGGATCTTTTTTTCAATGGATTGAAAACCATAACCCTTTTTTTTACCAGGAAAGCGTATATATCACTTTAATTTTAGCGGGTGTTATATCTTTGTTTACCACAATCAGTTACAATTATAAGAAAGCATTTAAAGAATAATTTTGAAAGGAAGCCATAATGAGCGATTTAGCAGCAGGCATTCCAATTGGAATGAGTATTGGGATTGGAGCAGGAATTGCCATCGGAAAAAAATCCGGTCAAAAGGAAGTTGGAGAAAAAATCAAACAGCTTTCCACAAATCATGAAATCCGTGTAAAAAAACCGGATGGCAATTATATGTCTTTAGAAGAATTTATTAATGAAATAGCAATTTTTGATGTAAGTGAAAATGAAAAGAAGAAAATGAATATTATGATTTTAGTTGGTGTAATTATTTTGCTGATTGGTATACTAACTTTTTTTCTTGTTAATTAATTTATCATCATTAAAGGAGGCCATATGGACAACCTAATTAATATTTTTACGACGCCTGCCAAAGCGTTTGAGAGCCTAAATGAGAAACCAACCTGGCTTGTTCCACTGCTAATTGTAATAGTATTTGCCGTTGGATCTCAATATATCTTGGTCGATATAAGTTTAGAATATCAGTTAAAAACAACAGAAGCACGCCCAGATATGACTGATGAACAATTCGAGATTGTAAAAGAACAAATGTCCGGAGGAATGAAGTATATTGGGATAATTGTTACACCAATCTTAGCACCGATTATTTGGATTATTTTAGCCCTGGTTTTGTGGCTTTTTTCAAAAATAACAATATCTGAAGGGATAGACTTTAAAAAGTCTTTCTCCATTGTTGCATGGAGTTCGCTGGTTACACTAATCAGCCTGATTTTAATAACGTTTTTAATTTATTCAAAAGGTACACCGCATGGAGTTGCTTTAGATTTATCGGCTTTAGTGGAAACCCCGCCCATTGGTGAGCCAAAATCAGTCTTATATTTTTTCCTTAGTAAGATTGATCCATTTATTTTGTGGCAAATGTTTTTATGGGCCCTTGGATTAAGTGTAATGGGTAAAGTTGATCTTAAAAAAGGTATAATTCCTGTGGCTATTATATGGGGATTGTGGGTTTTAATTAGTGTTACTTTTGGCAGTTTTCTTAGCAATATGGGCTTGATGTAATTTTTAAACGGCTGTCTTTCTTATTACGAAAGGCAGCCGCTTTTAAGAATCCCATTATAAACCAGGTCAAAAACATTGTGTTTTTGGCTGGATAAAAAATCCTGCCGTTTATATTCTTTTGACCTATCCTGTGGTAACCTCTCCTTTTACATAATCAAACTCTGATCCCATCATACTGTGTGGAATAATAAAGATTGCTATAGTTATAAGTGCGGCAGCAATAAATAAAAATCGCCTCTCTTTTTTCCAGTTTCCAATAACTGCAATAACCCAGGCAACAACGGCTATCAAAGTTTTGTTATCGGTAAGGTCCCAACCAAAAGGAATTCCGGCCCAATATTCATTAAAGGCAAATTTTTGTACAATTGGCCCCATAATCATTCCGCCAATTATTAAGAACGCAAGCGTCAAAATACCATAAAATTTTTGCTTATTATTTTTTACGATTGCCAGTAATCCGGTTAAGTTGGAAAACCACATCCCGGCAAACATAAAAACTATATGAATGATTAGCACAACTGAAGGAACAGCACCTTTAAATCTAATTATTACAGGTTCTTCTTTCTGTAAGGGAACGTAGTTTTCACCCTCATAAAATTCTAAATAATATTGCAATTTTCCTGCTGCCGGTTGAGTCGGTAGTTCTGCCTGCAAGAGATTGCCATTACGTGTTAGTTCTTTTTTCTGATACTCATCATTTGTTGGAAATCTGCGAAAGACAACTTCCGCGCTTACTGAAGTATCGGGGATTTCAAATTCAACAAGAAAAGGTTCACCTATTTCATGGCTGCGTGTCAGTTTAAAATCGTAACTTTTATCTGCGATTGTTGTTGTTACTTTTTTTGCATAAGTAGGCCCGGTCATTCGCTGATAAACAGATGTTAACAGCACAAGTGCCAAAGAAAAAATAAAATATTTAGTAATCTTCATTTAACTGCCCTTATTTATTTTTTTGTAATTTTTTCATTATAGGGTTACGCCCAATTTTAATATAAATCCAATCGATAACACCCGATAATGTTATCAAGACAAAAAAGAATGACCCAAGTGGAACAAGTAAAATATAAAAAGCTCCAATTGTGTCTTTAAAAAAGCGTCCATTATGAATTTCAAAAAGCCAGTTCCACAAAGGCATTGAGTAATTTTCACGTATCGTTGCAGACATTTTAAACCTGCCATCACCTTCTGCCTGGTTAAGGGGTAATAACCCTTGCTCATGGGTTGTTATAAATTTTTCCAACTGTGGTGTAGAGAAAAAACCGGTTACCATAAGTTCTGCCGGCTTTATTGAAGAAATTGTCTTTGGATCTTTTCCTTCAATCAAATCTACAGATTTATCCGTTTCTTTGTCCCAGCGAAATAATCCATTAAAAGAACCTGTTAAAATACCGGTACTGTCAATCGGTTCAAAAACAGTTGTACCCATAACAAAAACCGGCACATTCATTTCTTTGTTTTCAAATGTTGAGTTAAGGTCTGCTGCCCCAACCCAAAACCCATCGGTGGCCTCAACAATCAATTGATCTTTGTCAGAATCGTATAAAGCATTTTTGATTTTCTCGTCCCACGGATTATCAGAAATTGTTCCGGGATACCAGCTTATTGGAATGCTTCCTTCTGCAATTACAGCCAGCATTGGAGGACGCATAAAAAAACCTGTAACGCCCATTATAAAAAGAATGACAGCACTCCAAATCCCTAATTTTAGATGATATTTAAAAAACCATTTAAATGCCTTTTTTACAATTGGTACATTAACAATCACTCCCTTTTTATCTCGTTTTCTTTTCCAGGGATAGTACCAACTGTAAAAGGCGGAAATTGATAAAAAGAACAATATTATTCCAACAATATCGAAAAGTAGTTTCCCTGGTAATCCCCAAATTTCACCAGAATGTAGATGAAAAAAAAGCCTGATCAGCGAGACTGTGTTTTCAGCTTCTTTGTCACGTTTCAACTTAACTTTTTGAAACTGAAGTTCTCTGGCTGGAAAGCTTGCTTTATAAGCTTCAGATTCAGTGAAAACCAAAAGTTCATTTTTCGCAGAAACGATTTTCTTTATTTCAGGGTTAAGCCCGTCAAGTTTTAGATTTCGCCATTTTTCATTTTCAAAATTGCATACATATAACCCATGATGAGTCCCCGCAAAAATAAGAGTTGAATCACCTTCCCAAACAAAAATGTCCCTGGTTTTTCTATACAACGCCTCAGCAGGTAAACCATCGGACATGGAAACAAACGAAAACCCTCCATCTGTTGTTTTCCATACGCCAAGTTTACCACAACCAATTGCAATATTGGAATCGCTTTCTAAAAACTGCAGCTCGGTTAAGGAGCTACGGTTCCAATTTTTTACTTTATACTGTTTTGGAGTTAAAAATTGTGGTACTGTCAAATCTGCAATTAATTCCGGATGATTTAACAAAACACCTGATAAACTCATCCACATTAAAAACAAAACCAGAAGCAAACCAATATATTTATGAAGCCATTTCGATATTTTATAAATATTTCTCATTCCATTCCAAAATTAAAAAAACACCCGCTATAAAACTATAACGGGTGTTATGTAAAAAGACTTTCTAACTTTAATGCTCTGCTGCATCCATGTTTTCCGCACCAGGCAATTTACCTTCCAGTGATGAAGGATTGTGAATTAAATTTGGCATGTGTTGTGGACAAATCCACATGCTGTTTCCCTGGTATACTAATGAAATAAGTGGAATTTCATGTTCATCCCGATCACAAAACAGGCACGCTTTTTTAATTTCAGTTTCCATACTATATCTCCAAAAAAAAGTTTAACTTAAAATAATTTTTTTATCCCTTAAATCTATCAGCTTTTTGTTATTTATGTTAAATAAATAGCCTGCAAAGATCAGTGATAATCCAAGGAATTCAGTAATATACAAAATTTCTATATATCCAAAACGAGTAAATGTGCCTCCTATCCCAGGAAGTAATGCGCCAAAAGCAATTAACACATTTCCTATAAACCGATAGTAGGTTTTATTATTCCTTTTAAAGCGAACTGCTGATAAAATTGCCCCTCCCACCAAAAAAACAAATGCATAAAGATTAATAAAAGGGCTAAATAAGCGAACCCACTGCCAATGAATAACGCCTCCGGATAGACGAAATGGCTCAACCTGTGAATAATCCAAAGGTGTTATTAAAACAAAAAATGCCGCTATTATTATTGCCGGAATAAGTGCCCATGTTAATCGATTTGCCGTTTTAGGTTTTAATAATAAATATACAGTACCTTGAGCTAAAGGCGCACCTCCCAGCAAGGCGCCTGCAATATACCAGCTTCTAAAAATAAACTCATTCCAACCAAAGATGGATACATATGATTCTGTAAACGTGCCAACACCATACATTACAACACCTGCGCCCCACCAAAGTAAATGCATACCGCCACCTTTGGTGTTATACCTTCTAAAGATATGCCATGCAAAATATATTGAAAAAAGTGTTGTTGCTACGGGGATATAATAAACAAAATTAGGCATTATTATTCTCATTTTAAAACACAGTCACCGGATACCCAATGATACCCGGGAACTACGCCATGCGGGGACATTTACGGGATTAGTCGAGATATTTCCAATTTATGGTAAATGTACCCGATTCCCCCTCAGAGTTATAGTAATTTACAATTTCGAAAGCTGCATGTTGGCCATTGTTTGCTTTTACAACATAAATATAATCTTTGGCTGTAAGTAAATGACCATCACCATAATCATACCACCCAAGTGTTATATAGCTTGGCATTGTATCACTTGCAAAACTGTCGTCTGTAACCGTTGTAATTGAATTTATATCAGTAGTTGCAAGCTTTTTAGCTTTTACATTTTCACCAAGCCAGAAAAAAGATCCATCTAACTTTAAGTCAAATGATTCACTAGCAGAAACAGCCCCACTATTGAATGCAAAATATTGCATGTTTGTATTAGCATCTTCAGAAACAAATGAATCTACCCCGACAGATGAAAAATCTGATGTCCCATCTTCAAGATATTTGTAACGCCATTTAATGTCAGAAAGTGTGTGAGTTGGTGGTCCGCTATATTTATACTCGATAATTTGCAATAAGGCCATTTTGCCGGCACAAGTTTTAACAGCATAAACATCATTTGTAATTTGAAATGTTTGACTATTAAACCAGTTTTGACCAATAAAAGCAACGCTTTCAGTTACATCTGCTGAAAATTCGCCTGCAGAGGGGATTTCATTTACATCATCTAAACTTACTGCATCTACTATTGCCATAGTAACATCTGTCCCGGTGAGAATAACAGGATCGTTAGGCATAGTAAAGTATTGGCATGGCGCTGTTTCAACTACCAATGGAACTGTTGAAAAGGCAATATCCCAGGTAGCGGGAACATCCATACTGCCAGTATTATTATTAAATGTAAAGTATTGTGTCCCATCAGTTTTAACATTTACAGATGTAAAAGTCTGTGCATCCGAATTTTTTTCATCAGGACTAGTTGAATTCTCACTACAAGAGACAAAGATTAAAGTTATAATAAATAGTGTAAATATTTTCATGATTCCTCCACGAATAATTATTTAAGCGTTCAAGAATAATCTTTAATTTTTCATTCTTAGAAACGCGATTTATTTGTTTTTATTTATAAGTTAATTTTTATACTTGAAAAAAATTCACGCCCAGGCATCGGTCCCCATACCTTGTCTACATAGTCATTCAAATTGTTTACACCAACTTGTCCGCTTACTTGGTTCCAAACCGGAAAATTAATATTCGCGTTAACAAGGTAATAGCCGTCAATCCAAATTTTATTTCCATCAATAGGAATAAAATCCTCCCCAATAAAACTAAATTTTTTACTTGTAACCTGGCCCAAAATATTAAGAACAATATTGTTAGGAAAGGAGAGTGAAAATCTAAGATTTACTCTATGTTTTGGTTTAAACTGCAGAGGCGTCTTTGTCTTTTTACTGTAAGAATCAAAATAATTGTAACCAATCGATGTTTCCAACCATGATGTTGGATAATACTCCATATCCCACTCGGCTCCCCACGTTTGTGCATTTTCTACATTCATATATGTTATGTGCAGCGCCCCGTCAACTTTTCCAATCACCTGATAATCAATAAGATTTGAAATTCTGTTATAGAAAAAATTTAAACGGGAGTGATATTGTTTTTCTGACCAAAACTCAAATCCAAGATTATAAGCATTTGAGTGCTCTGGCCTGAGATCCAAATTTCCTTTAATTAAATAATTAACAGAAGAGTTATAGTAATCGAGAAGTCTGTCTTTAAAAGTAGGGACTCTAAATCCTTGAGCATAAGAAAGGCGAATCCGATTGTTATAGCTTGGGGAAAACATAAGTGAAGCTTTCGGAGTAAATTGCTCTCCAAAGATAGAATGTTTATCAAAACGTCCACCTAAAACAATTGTTGTCCATGAAGAGAGAATAAGTTCATTCTGGAAAAAACTATTAAACACATATCTATCTGCTTCAGTGTTTTTGATGCGATCTGACTTTAGACTTTCGGTTTCAAACCCCACACCGCCATTAATTTTATAATCATGTGATTCATGACTAAACAATATTTCATTTTTAAAAAGGTTTTCTGTTGTCGGCGCTTCCCCTTTTTTTAAAAACCCGGATGAAATAACAATTTGATCGAAGTGGTGATTATATGTAGAGAATTCGCTTATGGTGGTTATTTTAGCATTCTTTATCCAGTTATGTTCAATTTTAGTATTAGCAGTAAAATAATCATTTGAGATGCGGTTTTTAAAAATATCGTTTGCCGTTATTGTTTGCACTTCATCATGAAAATGCGTTTGTAAAATCACATCAAAGTATTCAGAAAACTGTTTTCTTACTTTCAACTGTGTTTGGTATTTATCATAAGATGTCGCGTCTGTCCGAGTTGTTTTTTTGTCAAGATCATATCCATCATGTTTGCGGTAACTGACATTTAATAGTGGCTGAAAACCTAAGAAATCACTTCCAACTGAAAAATCTGTGTCTAGCTTTCCATAAGATCCATACTTAATATTTGAATCGAAACTCAACTCATCTTTTGGCTGCTTTGTAATGACATTTATTACACCACCCATGGCCTCACTACCGTAAAGTGTCGATGTTGCGCCTTTTACAATTTCAATCCTTTCAATTAAAGATGATGGAATTTGTGAGACATCAAGTTTTCCATCCACGCGGCCAATCATTTTCATACCATCTACAAGGATCATTACATGTTCACTGCCAAACCCCTGAAGTTCAACAGTACTTGTGCCGGTTCCGATCCCATTTGAAGTAACATTGACGCCTGTTGTTGAAGAAAGAAGTTCAGCTAAATCGGAAGCACCGCTTTTAATGATGGTTTCTTTTTTAATAAGTTGTGTTGAAACAGGACTGTGTTTTAAAAGGCGTTCACTTCTTGTGCCGGTTACAACAATTTGATCAAGAGTTAATGCCGACTCTTTTAAAACAATATTATGTTTCAGGGTTTGATTTTTTATTAACTGAATTGAAGCTTGATATTCATAATAGCCAATATATGAGCAAATAAGAGTGTAATTACCTGGTTCTAACTGATCCAGGTTTAATTCAAACTCTCCGGTTGTACTGGAAGTAGAACCAAACTGCGTTCCTTCGATATAAATATTTGCTGCAACAAGCGGTTCAGAGTGTTCAGCATCTGTAACCAATCCTAATATCTTTGTATTACCAGCAATGCTGTGAGTTGCAAATAATAGGATGTTTAGTAGAAGTGTAATATTAAATAGTCGTTTCATTTTTAACTTTCAAAAATCTATAATTTTTTCTCAAATGGATTAATATAGAAGTTGCCCAACTTGATTGAGATAGTTCAAGTTGGGCCCAGGAGGTTGGTTTATACTTCTATTGTCTATGACTATCATCTGTATAGACAAATTGTATGCCAAGAATATTGGGGAATAATATTAAACACTTACTCCAAAGTAAGTCATTATTTTTAAAGGGGATACACGATTTAAAGGGAAGGGGTTTTAATTATAAATTTTAAAAGACTGATTCAATTTTTTCACTTTGAAAATTATATGTTTTCAGATTGAAAAATCAGGGGAGTTCTTTTACATCATATTCTTTTAGTTTTCGCCACAATGTTGTTCGGCCAATTCCTAAAATTTTGCAGGCTTTGTCATAATCCCATTTTGTCGAATTTAAAGTATTCAAAATATGAGATTTTTCAACATCCTTTAAAGTTGCATTTTTTGGGTTTCCATTTGATGAAAAGTCAACTTTTACACCACGAATGGTTTGGGGTAAGTCAAATTCGTTAACTTGCTTTCCCAGGGAAAGTGCAACGGCATGCTCCACAGCATTTTCTAATTCACGAATATTGCCAGGCCAGTCATAATATTGAAAGTATTGTAAAGTTTTATTAGAAAATTCTGTTACTTCTTTTTTAAATTTTGTAGAATATTTTCTTAAAAAGTGTCCAGCCAATATAGTAATATCTTCTTTACGCTCTTTTAATGTGGGTAAATCCAGCAGCATTACATTTAAACGATAAAACAAATCACTTCGGAAAATTCCTTTTTTTACCATTTCAAACAAGTTTTTGTTTGTGGCTGCAACAACTCGTACATCCACTTTTATGGTATTATTACTGCCAACAGGTTTAATGTCACCTTCTTGCAAAAAGCGCAAAAGCTTTACTTGTAACTGTTGAGGAAGTTCACCAATTTCATCCAGGAAAATCGTACCTTTATTGGCTTCAAAAAACAAGCCATTTTTATCCGCAACAGCACCTGTAAATGAACCACGTATATGGCCAAATAATTCACTTTCTAAAAGATTTTCCGGAATTGCCCCACAATTTACAACTATAAATGGTTTTTCAGATCGGGAGCTTAAGTTGTGAACAGCCTTTGCTACAAGTTCCTTACCCGTTCCACTATCGCCCTGGATTAAAACGCTAATATCCGTCTGGGAAATCCGGGATATCATTTCAAACAAATGCTGCATTTTTGGAGCACTGCCAATAATGCCCATAAATTTGTAGCGGGAATCACTGGAAAGCCAGTTGTAAAAATCATTTACTTCAAGCTCAATCCATGGATTTACATCAGTGAGTATTCTCTTCCGTTCCAGTTTATTCTTTTCAATCGCCCGTTCAAGATCTGTATAATTATAGGAATAAATTGATGTAAACTTTTTATGCAGCTTTTTCTTTTCTGTTTCTTCAGCACTATTCAGGATAAGTAAAGGGGCATTATTTTTAATTGCCATTCTAGTGCTAATTCTCTCAGAATCCAACAATGAAGATTCTATCTGATTAATAATTAAAATGTCAGCATCATTTGAAAGATTATTATCATGAGCAGTTAAAGTTATCTCAGGTAAAGACTTTTCTCCTAAATAATTGCTGTCTTTTGCATTGCCACTAAATAAAAACCTTCGGCAGCCCAATCGATATAAAGCATTTATAGTTAAATAAGTATTCTCTGATATGTTGTCGATTTGTACAACAACTGTGGATAGGTTTTCAAAAATTTTGCAGGCTAGGTCGCTAAAGATATCTGAATTACTAATGGCAATATTAAAATAATTTGTACTCAATCGTACTTTTTCATGAAGCCAAATACTTCTTTGGAAAAGCCTTTGGAAAACAGCGCCCACAAATGTTTCTTGCTTAGCCAGGTTATAATCATTTACAAAAGACTTAACAAAATCTTTTTGATTGGAACTGTTATCCATTCCATTGGCGATTAAAAAGAAATGTTTAATCGCATTATTTTCAACAAATATTTGTCTCTCATTTTCAAGAATGGAGATATTTTTAAAAGTGGATTTTATCGTTTCAAAAAACAAATAATCTTCGGGTAAAACATTGTCCGAAAATGCAAAAACTGTAAGGCATTTACTGCCACGGACAAAAAGCATCTCTTCTACATTTAATGCATTATAAACCCTTTTAATAGAACCAACATTTAGTTGAGCACCATTATCTGTGTTTTCAATTTTTGGATATAGGAATTTATAAGCTTTAAATGCCATGTAATTAGTTTTGATTAATGTTTAGAATTGATGAGCACCAGGTATTACTTTTGAAACAATGAAGAAAGAAAATAAAATTAAAACAAATCCAATAACCGATATTAAGGCTGCATGTTTGCCCTGAATTTTGCCAGTTTTCCTGCCTACTAAATGTACTATGTACACTATTAAAGTTAGCAGAACCACAATAATTTTTGGATCCAGATAAAATGATTCCGTCCAGACTAAAGTGGCAAAATAGAATCCCAGGATAAAACCAATCGAAACAAAAATAAGACCTACATTAATAGCTGTTTCGCTTATGCGTTCAAAATATGCTAAAGACGGAAGTTTGCGAAAGAAAAGACCCAGCTCTTTTTTTTGTATTTCCCGGTATAGCAACAAGAAAAGGATACTTGCTATTACAGAAAGCGTAAATCCACTATAGCCTAAAAGCATAAACAATACATGCGTTTCAAATCTAATATCATATAAAACCGGATTTATTTCTGCAGTCGAATCAAAAGTTAAAAAAGACTGTAACAAAAGAATTAATACTACTGACAAAATTAGAGCTCCCTGAGAACGCTCTTTTAATTTAAACTCTATAACTAAATAAAGTGTAGCAGTAATCCATACAAAAGTACTAACTGCCTCACTTACGGTAGCTATTGGAACTCTGCCATTTTCAAATGCGAAATAGATAATTAGGGCCAGGTGCAAGCTTACTGCAGCAAAAAACCAATTTTGTGCTCTCTGATTTTGTTTACTTTTGGTGTTAATAAAATCTTGCCAGTAAAAATAAGTTGCAACTGTATATACCAGAAAAACCAGCCATTGAAGTATTGTAAACAAACCGCCTCCAAAATTTATCTCGGATATGGAAAAACAAATATTGTTGGAAAATTACATATTTTTTGCGATGCTAAAAAATATATTTATTACAATTATTCTATTTGGAACAAATTGGACAGAGTCATAATTTTGCGCATTCAATATTTTAGGAGCAACTTGTGAGTAAAGTATCTGTTACATCTGAAATTAATACACTTAAAAAAGTTATAATTCATACACCGGGCCGGGAACTGGAGTTAATGACTCCTGAAACAGCAGAAGAAGTTTTGTATGACGACATTTTAAATCTACAAAATGCCCGCAATCAGCACAGCCAACTTAGTGGTGTACTTGAAAAGGTTGCTCAACCCTTTCAGGTTAAAGATTTGCTTCTTGATATTTTGAAAGACTCTAAAATTCACAATGAATTTATAAATACAATTTGTACGAACCTTAATGTTAAGGAATACAAAGATGAACTGATGAATCTTTCGGCAAAGGATTTGGCCAATCAGATAATTGTCGGGACAGAATTAAAAAAGGATACGTTGGAAAACTATCTATCCAGACATCATTTTGCTATTCCTCCTTTACCAAACCTGTTTTTTACGCGTGATGCAGCAATGGTTGTAAACAAACATGCTTTGATTGGCAATATGGCAACCGCGGTACGAACAATGGAAACCCTGGTAATGCGTTATATCTTTCATTATCATCCAGAGTTGGATTGCGAAGTTGACCACCTTGTAGACACCACTGCACTCAACAAATCACAAGTGACTTTTGAAGGAGGCGATGTCCTCATTGTTCGTGAAGATACAATTTTGATTGGGATGAGTGAACGGACAAGTCCGGGCGGAATTGATTATTTAATTGAACATTTCAAAAGAATAGGAAAAGTAAAGAATATTTTTGTGGTTATGCTGCCAAAACACAGGGCCTGGATTCACCTTGATATGGTATTTACTATGGTAGATAAAGATAAGGCTGTAGTTTTCCCTGATTTAATAAATGAAAGTAACGCTGTTGACGTAATCCATGTTAATATCAGCAATCCGGAGAAGCCACATTTTAGCCGTCATGATTATCTTTTAGATGCACTAAAAAAAGTAGGCATTAACCTGCACCCTATTTATTGTGGTGGTCAAGATTCTCTTTATCAACAACGTGAACAATGGCAATCCGGCGCTAATTTTTTTACAATAGCCCCCGGTAAAGTAATTGGCTATGGTATGAATTATTACACCTTCGATGAGTTGGAGAAAGCTGGTATCCCAAGAATTGAAGCAAGAGATGTTATTGAAGGTCTGATCGATTTATCAACATTGGACAAATATGCTATTGCTATGAAAGGTAATGAGCTAACACGTGGTGGAGGCGGTTGCCGGTGCATGACAATGCCAATTTTGAGAGAAGAGTAAGAAACCGAAAGGCGTAGCGCAGAGCGACCAACACATGTCAACCTGCTCTACGCATAACGCTCTTCGCTCTTCATTTCTTTTACATAATTGGGGCTTTCTTAGTATCCTTAGATTCTTTTTTCCATTGCCTTATTACCCGCAGCAAATCTCGCCGTGTAATTTGTCCGATCATTTTGTTATCTTCATCGGCAATCACTAATCTTCTAAAAAAGTGTTTCAAGAAAATATCTGCCACCTGAAAAACATCGGTATCCGCGCTGGTAGTAACTACTTTAGTTGTCATAATATCAGATACTTTTGCGCTCGGCAGAACGTGATAAACCCCTTTTGTTAAAACAGTCAGGCAGTCTTTTTCGGATAAAATACCAACTATCCGGTCATACGGATCAACTACAACAGCACTTGTCACCCCCCGATCCAATAAGACATCTATTGCCTTGTATACATCCATGTCCGGGCTGAGTGTTACGAAAGTTTTATCCATAAACTCTGATATTTGTGGAATTTTTGGCATGACGTCTCCTTAGTTTTTTGTACGTAGCCTAAATAAACGTCCTAAAACCGAATAAGTCAAGTGTGAAAAAAGTATTTAGTTTTGCGGTGAGATAAATTGCAGCAAACCGATATTCAATTTTACAAATTATTCATTTTAAAAAAGTCTTTTAGTTTTTCATTTGATTCAAATTGAACAGCCTGCATACCTGCCTTAACTGCCCCATCAACATTTACTTGGCGGTCATCAATAAAAAGACAATTCTCGATAACAGTATTTACAGAATCTGCTGCTTTGAGGTAGCATATTTCTGCCGGTTTCATAGCTCCAATCTCAAAACTCAGAATTGGATTTGTGAACATCTTTAAAAAGGGATATTCTTTTAACAAGAAATTCCAATGAATTGCATCTGTATCGGAAAGAAGTCCAACAGGATATTTTTTTGCAGTCTGTTTAAGAAATGTCTCCATCTCAGGCATCGGTTTAAAAATGGAAGCCCATTCCCTTTTAAACTCGTCCAGGCTCACATCGATATTATAGTTTTCTCTAACTTTCTGAAAAAACTGTTCATCATTGCATTTACCGCTGGAATGCTCAATAAACCATTCCTCGGTCATTACTTGCTCCAGCGTAAAAGAAAAATCCGGGTTATTGCCCGGATTTGTGTATTTATTAAAAAGACCTGAGAAATCAACATCTACCAAGACCCTTCCCAGGTCAAAAATTATTGCCTCAATTTTCAAACCATATCCCTCGTTTTTTGCAGGATTGTTGCTGCGGCATCATTGTAATTTTCCAATTCTCTATCCGGATTGGCAAGGGGTTTGTCTGAAACCACTTCATAATAATAACGGAATTTTGGCTCAGTCCCGGATGGACGCATTAAAATCCAGCTGTCATCTTCCATAAAAACTTTTAACCCGTCAATTGTTAAAATGTTTTTGATAGTTTTTTCGATTCCCCCAATGGTTATTTTATCACCAACTTTATATAATTTATTTTGCAGGATGTCCACAACTTGAGCTTTATAAGCCTGCCAGGCTTCAACAGACACGCCTTTAACATCAACACCCGCACGTCCCGGATAAAAATAACCATATTTCAATCGTAGTTCTTCATAGAGTTCAGACAGGTTTTTATTTGAAGTAGAAATTGCTGTCAAAGCAGCCATGAATCCGGATAAGGCACATTTTTCCAGTGTATGGCCAATAAATGAAATTCCATCCGATTCCTCAAAACCCATCACATAATCACCACTTAAAAACTGGCTTCGGAAATTTTTAAAACCAACCATTGTTTCAGTACTATCCTGACCATTTTCCCTTGCAATCTTTCCGGCAAATCCCGATGATGGTACCGAGTGGACTATCTTGCCATTAATACCGCGTTCCAACAATCCGGAATAAGCGATAACCGAGAAGAGGTTCATATCAATATCCAGCTTGTGATCGGCGTATCGAATTCGGTCTGCATCTGGATCCATGGCCATACCAAGGCTAAATTTTCGATTTTCCTTTTTTAAAATATCTAAAAGCGGTTTTTGATTCGGGGCGCTCGGTTCAGGTTTCATACCGTGAAAAGAAAAATCCTCATCTTCATGCCTTGTTATCAAAGCCCCGGCCTGAATTAATTCGTTCCAAACATCCTGGCCAAGCAATTCTTGAACATAACCTCTGGAAGCACCGTGCATAAAATCCACAATCATTAAAAAATCATTTTTATTCTCTCTCAGCCAGGTGCGGATTGCATCCAGATCAAACACTACACTTTTCTCTTCAATATATTTTTTAAAAAATGATGCTGCATTCACCTTTTCAACTAAAGTTTGATCAATATTTTTTGCCGGCTCAAAATCACTTACCTTCATTAATTTGTTCGCAGCAACTTCAATTACAGAAGTGAGATCCGATTCGGCACCGCCGCCATCTGCGGGATTAAATTTTATTCCGGCATATTCCATTGGGTTATGCGATGGCGTGAAATTCACCAATCCGGCCAGTCCCTGATCTTTAACAAAAGCTGAACCGACACCAGTAGGACACATTCCGGCATCATATACTTTTACTCCAACCAATGTTAGTTCTTTTTTAGCTGCTTCAATCCACACATCACCCATAAAACGATTATCGCGCATAACCAGCATTCCGCGTTTCTGAACATCGGAAAAAGAGGAAAACTTATTGTATTTCAAATAGTGTTCACTTTGGATCAATTCTGTAATTGCACGTAAAACTTTGTGGATATTTATCAATGTAAAATCTTCACCGATTACACCGCGCCAACCCGAAGTTCCCAACACAATAGTTGTAGGATCTGTTTTGACCATGGCACGCTCGCCCTGATGATTGCGGATTTTTGAAATCACTGCTCTTGCCTGATCGCGGACTTCATTTGAAACAGGTACTGTGTTATAAAAAGCACCGAGTAAAAGTGCTGCTTCCCATAAATTTGGTTCTTTGCCTTCATCCGAAGAAAGATTAGCATTTATTTGCTCGATTGTATTTTTCGGGATTTCGTTGATTGCCAGAATCTCTTTCTTAATCTCCGTAGCAAAATCAATTTTTTGTTTTAAAAGGTCACTCATTTTTACTCCAAAATTATTTAATTTTTATTCTGAATACGCCAAACACAATTTAGTGATTTTAACGTTTACGAACCAGCCGTTTACAGAACACATTTATTCAATCCACTCTCCATCATCAAGTAAACGCGGAGTTACTTTTATCTTTTTTATTTGTTTGATATTTACTGTACCGGGTTTGGATTTTCGCGGTTTGCTTACATTTTGCGCTTTGCAGTAATGAACTGAAACATTTTTACCATTGCGCATCTTGGAAAACCAGGCTGCCAATGCCGCAGCTTCTTTTATGCTATCTTTATCTTCTTCATAATCAGCACAACACAGAACAACGTGGCTGCCAGGAAACCCGGCCACATGGAACCATAAATCATTTGCGTTTGCCAATTTCAAACTCAAATAATCATTGGATGCATCATCCTGCCCAACCAATATTTCTAATCCTGAACTGCTTGTAAATTTTTTAATTTTCATCAATCACTACAAACTTAATACAAGTCCCATTTCGGTTTTATAATCATTTTTCTTAATTCCATCGGCAGGAATACTGTCAAAGCGATAATTGAAACCAATGGCCAAAGATATTTGGTCCTCAATTTCAAAAGTCAAACCCGTTTCACCAATTATTTTATAATCACCCAATTGATCTAACATGGGCTGGTAGTAAACCACGGAATCCCAGTTGATATATTCCTTTATTTTTTTCTTAAAAGTCAGGTATGTGCTAATTCGCAAATTATTTAGTTCCGAATCATGTTTGGCGGTCTTTGGTAAATCATATTTCTCTTGTTCAAAAAATATTGAATTGCCTATCCAAAGCTTATCCGAACCCAGGCTAAATAAATGAGATCGCAGGCCTGCACCAGTCAGTTTTCTAGAAATAAGAAGATGCTCTTTGTCATAATCAAGCTGTACGAACAACTCCAGTTTAAACCGCGCCGACAAATCGTGGATATTGCGTAGATGAAATAATAAAGAATTGGAAAAGCTTTTTCTGTCTTCCCAGCCGAAATCCCCTGAAACGACAAACAGATAAGTACTGCTCTGCAATTTATATGATAAAACTGATTCAATGGAAAATTCCTGAAAGTCCACATTTCCTTTTTGGACAGTTGCACCAATTTCCGATTGAAGTGACAGACCAAGGCTATCATGGGATGAACGATATTTTTCTGTATTGACCTGGGCAAACAGGTTTGAAAAAGAAAGAGCAAATAATGTTATAAATAATATGATTTTCATTTTATCACTTTTCATTTTTATTTATGAATTAACAAATATAAGCAGTATTGGATTTTTATGAAATTGAAATTATTTGTTTAACTTCCTGAATATTGTTTTGTAAAATTCAGGGTTACTTGTAAATTTCACCTTTTTAAAAAACCGGGATAAAATATGCTCAAATCTGCCACGCCAGAAGCAACAAAACTTTACTCTAAAAAATATGAAACTTTAAACTATGAACACCTTGGGCAGACAAATCTCTCCGTTAGCCAGGCAGGGTTTGGAGGTTACCGCGTCCATATTTCTGTAGATGAACACAGACAGGCGCTGGAATACGCGCTGACACATGGCATTAACCTTATCGATACAAGCAGTAACTATGCTAATGGTGGTTCTGAAGAGCTGATTGGTGCAGCATTCAAAAACCTATCCGAAGAAAAAAAACTAAAACGCGATGAGATTGTAATTGTCAGTAAAGTGGGCTATTTGCAGGGACAAAATTTTCAACTGAGCCAACAACTGAAACAACAAGGAAAACCATTTCCGGATCTGGTAGAATATGGCAGTGGCCTTGAACACTGCATCCATCCCGATTTTCTTGCGGATCAATTAACAAGAAGTTTAAATCGTTTGCAAATGAAAACAATCGATGTCTACCTTTTACATAATCCTGAGTACTATCTTTTGTGGGCACACAAGCAAGGCATGGATTTAGAGGAAGCCCGCACAGAATATTATCGGCGAATTGAGCAGGCATTTATGCAGCTGGAAATTGAAGTGCAAAATGGGCGCATTCAGTTTTACGGAATTAGTTCAAATACTTTTCCAATACCATCCAAACATTATGATTTTACCAGCCTGGAAAAGGTTTGGGATATTGCTGAAAGTATTTCTAAAAACCATAAATTCCGGGTTGTTCAAATGCCAATGAATTTATTTGAAACTGGCGCGGCTACAGAACCAAATCTATCCGACAATCAGTCTCCTCTTAAATTTGCGGAAATAAAAAAGATTGCAGTTTTAGTAAACAGACCGCTCAATGCTTTTTCTGGAAACCATATGAAACGATTGGTAACCCTGGAAACAAGTGTTGAGTTTGATCAGGATGCGTTGCAAGAGAAGTTCTCTCAAATTGTCAATATGGAATCTGATTTTGTCTCTAATATATTACCCGTTTTAAATGCAGATGAAGACACACAAAAAAAGTTTTCCGGTTATTTTTCGAGCGGGAGCTATTTAAGTACAAACTGGCAAAAACTAGGCCCGTATTGGCAATGGATTGAAAGCCAGGCTCTTTTTTTAACAGATCAAATTAGTCATGCAGTTCAGCAAGTAAATGATCTTCCGGATAAAAGCAAAGAGACCATTAAATGGCTGGATGACTATGTTGAATTATTTAACACTTTGTTGGGGTATTTAACTTTATACCTTGGTGAAAAAATCTCTAAAGAAAACAAAATACATTTTGATAAAATAAAAGATATTAACAAAGTCTTAAATAAATGTGAAAGTCTTCAAGAATTGGCACTTAGCGCCTTATTGAATAGCGATGGTGTCACCACAACCTTAGTTGGTATGCGCCGCAAAGAATATGTGCAGGATGTGTTAAATATTCTGAAACAATCCAAAATAAATCTCCCAAAGGATTTCTGGATAAATACAAATAAACAATAATCGCAGTCGCATTCATACGACACAGAATCAATTTAAAAAGTCGCATATTTACGACCAGACAAAACCTTCCACTTACTACAATTACCCCTCAATCCATTGTTTTTATTAAACTTACCCACTTTAATAAATCTCTGGCACATTCTTTGACATAAGTAAACTGTTTTCTGATCCTCCACGGCCAGGATGGATCAATCTAAACTAACATTTTTTATCTTTTAAGGAGCGTATCATGAAGAAGGGATTACTTTTACTATTATTAATTTTTATTTTACCTTTTGCAACCATCGCCCAGGAAAACAAATATTTTAATTCTGGCAAGATGGTAGCAACAGCCGGCGTTGGCTTGTCTGGTTTAGGATTAGGATATGGCGTGGGGTTTGAATATGGAATTACAGATAATATTGGCGTGTTTCCTGCTTTTATCACACATAGTTATGAGAGTGGTATACAATCTTGGTCATTTAATGCTTTTGATATATGGGGTACTTATCATTCTAAATCAATAAGCAGTTGGTTTGGTAATAGCGATAAAGTTGATGCGTATTATATGGGTGGCGTTACAATCGTTTCATTTGGAGTAGAAAGCGGTATTGCGAAAGAGGAGACATCTTCTTCATTTGGTTTTGGTGTAGGTGCCGGTGGGCGTTATCACTTTAGTGATAAACTTGCTGCATACGGTGAAGGAAGATATCGTTTTGCAAGTTTTAAAACCGATAGTTATAGTCTTGCCATTGCATGGTACAGCTTAAATGTAGGAGTTTCTTACGCAATAAATTAATTTGCAAAATAATTGACACAATATGTTTAATAAAAAAAGCCCTTTTTGATTGCATCAGAAAGGGCTTATCTTGTTTAAAAAATAGAACAAAGTTATTTATACTTTACAGAACAGCCATAAGGAGAAGTCTTTAATGGTTCCGGTTTTTTTCCATCTAGCAGTGAATCAAGAATATTCACAACATAATTATCTGCCGTTTTAATATCGGCTATCTTTGTGGATTTTTTGTCATCAATAGCTCCATCATAAATTAAGGTACCTTCTTTATTTATCACAAACATATGAGGAGTGGTCTTTGCTTCATACAACTTACCCACATCACCTGATTCATCAATCAGATAAGCTGTTGCATTAAATCCTTTATCTTTGAGTTTAGCAGGTATTTTTAATTGCTCCATATGCCCTTGTTTACCAGTCGCTGATGAGCAAATTGCCAGCCAAACAACTTCCTGTTCAACGTATTTCTTCTGCAGATTTTGCATATTAGAACTTTTATAATGCTTCTTTACAAAAGGACAACCAAAGTTTATCCATTCCAAAACAACAATTTTACCTTTGTATTGCTCCAAACTATGCTTTTCATTGTCTGAACTGATCAACTCAAAACCAGGAGCCTTTTGGCCAAGGGCGATTTTATCGCTCGCAGTTAAAGTAGAAAAGCCAATGAACAAAAATAAAACTATTAAACGATAAGTGATTCGCATACTCCATTTCCCATTTTTTGTGGTACAATGATTTTAAGTCTACTTAGATGTTAATCCACCTGATCCATTTTCTTCAAGGGTTTGTAACACAATTCCGGGTGTAATTAATTCCGGAAGCAAAACCGGTTTACTATTTTCACCTGCCGGAAAGTAAACATAAAGAGGAACACTGTTACGCCCAAATTCTGCCAATGCTTTAGTGATTTTGTCATCCCGTGATGTCCAATCAGCCTTAATCGCATTAATGCCCAACTCTGTGAATTTATTTTGAACTTCTTCGGAGCTGAATGCCACACGTTCATTAACCTGACAGCTTAAACACCAGGCTGCAGTAAAATCCAGAAAGATTGGTTGCCCTGCGGTTTTGAGATCATTTACAAGTGACTCAGAATAGTCTTGCCATTGTATTCCTTCAGAACTTGACGCCAAATTACTTTGCGGCGTTTGTGCAAAAGTATCAACACTGTCAATTGTAAAAAACAACGTGGCAATGGTTAAAACAATCGCCACAGAGGTTGATATTCTTCTTGATTTCAGGGACATGGCCAAGTTTCCCCAGCGTCCATAAATCCATCCTGCGATACCCAAAAGCAGTAAGGCTCCTAAAACAACAATAACCATATTTGAACCGGCTTGTAAACCTAAAACCCAAAGAAGCCATAAAACCGTTGCCAGTAATAAAAATCCCATAAATTCTTTCATAGATTCCATCCAGCGGCCAGGCTTGGGAATAAACTTTAGCAATGATGGCATCGATGCTAAAATCACATATGGAAAGGCCATTCCGAGCGCAAGAAATGTAAATACCAACATGGATATCCATTCAGGCTGGGTAAGAGAAAACCCTAGTGCCGAACCCATAAAAGGCGCCGTACATGGTGTTGCAACAACTGTTGCTGTGATTCCACTAATAAATGATCCTACAAAACCCGACTTGTTCCCTGTTTTACCTTCAATAGTTGTTAAAGATGTTCCAATCTCAAAAACACCAAACATACTAATCCCAAAAAGAAAAAGGAAAGCGGACAATATGATTAAGAAAACAGGTTCCTGAAGTTGAAAACCCCATCCAAGTTGTTCACCTCCGGCTCTGAGAACAAGAAGGCTGCCGGCTAAAACCCAAAATGAAACCAAAACACCCAAAGTAAAAACTGCACCGTGTTTCCAAGCCTGAGATTTGTCTTCATTGGCTTGCTGAACAAATCCCATAATTTTTAAGGAAAGGACTGGTAAAACACAAGGCATTAAATTCAAAATCATACCACCGCCGAATGCCAACAACAGATAATAAAAAATCGTTCCAAATCCACCGGATTTAGATTCTGTCTCATTTATTAATTCTGATGGTTCTTCAATTTTTATATAATGTGAGCGTTCAGAGCCTTCTCCGCGCCAACCATTTTGTGATACAAGAATTCCTTCAACAACCATTTTTTCAGCCGCATCAGGGCGAGGTGCAGTTAAGGTTAAAAGTCCGTTTGCAAAGGTTGCTTGCTGGGGCTTTGCATAGTCGATTAATCCGTATTCATAAGGAAAGAAATAAACTTTGCCCAAATCCGAATCAAACCAATCCGGTTTATTCCCTTGAATATGGATTTGATTCCCGTTTTCACTAAAAGCAAATTTCCAGCCGCTATCTTTTAATGGAAGTAAAATACGAGCATCAGAAAAGGTTTGTACCCATTTTTCATCAATCGTGCTTTGGTCTTCCGAAATTTGAAGGTTTAATTGAAGATCAACACCACCGGGAATACATACTTCATCACATTCCAACCAATCTGCACGGGCAATTAAATTAACTACCTCGCCCGGCTTAATATTTTCAGAAACAGTTATTTCAGTTAGCAGAAATATTTGGTCATGATAACCATAAGTTACCAAAGGTGGTGTATCTATTTTTTCCGGGAATGGGTATTTCATTTCACCGGCTTCAAATCCATCCGGTAATGTCCATTCTATTTCTGTTGGTAATCCGGAGTCTCCTCCATTGCGCCAGTAGGTGTGCCAATGATCATCCATTTTCATGCGTAAGGCAATTGTAAAACTTTTTCCCGGTTGAATGGAATTTACTTCTGAAATAAGCTGCGCTTCTACATTCTCAGATCGTTTGATAGACGATTCGGCAGAATAAAGCACAGTTGTTGAAAATGAGATAAGAAAAAAAAGTAAAACAGCAATTTTGTTAATTCGGTACATCTTTAAAACTCCATTTTGTTTTTGCTTTGCAAGCTTACGATTATTACACCTTGAATTCGTCACAAAATTATAATAAGAACATTGGTAAATCTACGCAATTTATACTGAACAGTAAATTTGAATTAATTCGTTTAGAATATCACTTTGACAATGGATCTAATTTTTTATAGAGATCAAAGTTCCTTAAAATTGATTTTGTAGATGAAATCGCTGAAAAAAAGTAACAAATTTATAAATGAACAAACAAATCTTAAAGCTAGCCATTCCTAATATTATCAGCAACCTCGCTGTTCCCATTCTTGGTGTAGTAGATACAGCACTTGTTGGCCACATGGAAGGATTGTCGCATCTTGGTGCAATCGCTATTGGCGGAATGATTTTTAATTTTATTTATTGGAGTTTTGGATTTCTTAGGATGGGCACTACAGGGTTGACAGCCCAGGCATTTGGTAGAAAAAGTAAAAGTGATGTCATACATATCTTACTAAGAGCTTTGATTGTTGCACTGGTTTCGGCCTTATTCTTAATAATCGCCCAACAAGTTATTTTAAAGATAAGTTTATTACTTGTTTCAACTTCGCCAGATATTGCAAAGCACGCTTCGGTTTATTTTAAAATCAGGATATATGCTGCTCCGGCAACTTTGGGTTTATACGCCTTTCACGGTTGGTTTTTAGGAATGCAAAATGCCAGGTATCCGCTTTATCTTACAATTATAGCAAATGTGGCAAACTTATTGTTAAACCTGTTATTTATAAAAGTTTATAACATGAACTCTGAGGGCATCGCGCTTGGAACAGTAATTGCCCAATATTTGGGTTTGTTTTCAGCAATTATCCTTTTCCTTTATTCTTACAAATCTCATTTAAATAAGATTATTAGATCTGCCATATTTGAGATTGACCAAATAAGAAAATTCTTTTCAGTCAACGGCGATATTTTTATCCGAACAATGACACTAATTTTTAGCTTTTCATTTTTTACAGCACAATCAGCAAAAATGGGTGATGATATTCTGGCCGTAAATACTATTCTTTTACAGTTGTGGATGGTTTTTTCTTTTGGAATAGATGGATTCGCTTTTGCTGCAGAAAGTATTGTAGGAAAATATGTTGGATCGGGCGATAAGGTTAAACTAAAATTAACAATCCGTTATATTTTTCTTTGGGGAATTAGCCTAGGTGCGCTTTTCTCTTTATCTTACTTTTTATTTGGAAACCAGATATTAAACATTTTTACAGATAAAACACAGATTTTGGCTTTATGCTTAGTTTATTATCCATGGACAATTGTTGCACCTGTAATAAACAGCTTTTGCTATATCTGGGATGGGATTTACATTGGCGCAACTGCAACAAAAGCAATGCGAAACACAATGCTTATTTCAACTCTGTTATTTTTTTTACCAATGTTTTACATAGGCATGGCGCTTTTTGAAAACCATGGAATTTGGCTGGCGATGCTCTTATTCATGATAGCACGCTGGATATCTCTTCAACTTGTATCAAAAAAACATATTTATAATGAATAATAATAAAACAAATAGCTTCATAGTATTTTTAATTCTTTCTCAAATTGGTTTGTTTACGTCAGACGTATTTGCTCAAAATAGCAGTCAAAATATGTTTGAACGGTCACCCGATTATAAGTTTCCGTTTGCATTGATTGTTGTATCTTTTTTTGTTGACCGATCGGTGCAAAAAATGGCCTTAAAAAACAAAACAACTTTTAATGATAATATTTTTGAAATTGATCGTTATTATGGTGATAAATATGTTACAGGTGCTTCCCTGCTTGGGCTTTATGGAATTTCCTATTTAGCAGATAGCGACCAAATGAAACGATTAAGCGAAAAGGCAATTCTCTCAACTGTTGTAACTGGTGCGGTTGTGGTTAGCTTAAAAGAACTGTTTGGCAGATCACGTCCATACAGAAACCAGGGAACATTACATTTTAAACCTTTTGCATTTAAAGAATCACGCCGCTCTTTTCCATCCGGGCATGCTGCTGTAACTTTCGCAATATCAACCGTTTTTGCCAATGAAATTGATAACCCCTGGTGGAAAACATTTTGGTATGGCTCCGCTACTGCTGTTGCTGCTGCAAGAATATACAGGAATGACCATTGGTTATCGGATGTTTTAACTGGCGGGGCACTTGGGCATTTTATTGCATTAAAGACTTCAGAAATGTATGAAAACAAAAAAGCCACCCCAGTATTTGGAATGGCTTTAGTTCAAGAAAACGTTGTACTTTCAATGCAGATTAAATTTTGATTTTAATATGCCCCTTTGCCTGTCAGAACAATGGGGATTGTATCAAAAAGAATTTCTAAATCGAATACCAGCGATTGATTCTCGATATAATATAAATCCAACATAACCATTTCTTCAAAAGTTAAGTTACTTCGTCCGCTGATTTGCCATAAACCTGTAATCCCTGGTTTGGTTTCCGAACGTTTTTCATACCAATCATAATTAATTTTTCCATTTTCTATATTTGAAAAATCCTTTATTGGCAAAGGACGTGGCCCCACTAACGACATCTCACCTTTTAGAACATTGATTAACTGCGGTAATTCATCCAGGCTGTATTTGCGCAAGAATTTACCCATCATTGTAACACGAGGGTCATCTTTCATTTTAAACAATGCACCGTTTGTCTCATTTTGGTCCATTAGTTTTTCTTTTATTTCTTCTGCATTCGTATACATTGTGCGGAATTTAATAAACTCAAATGTTTCGCCTGATGCAGATAAACTTCTTGTTTGTTTAAAAAAGACCGGGCCTTTTGAAGTAAGCTTAATCAGAAGACTGATTAGCATGAAAAATGGAGATATCAGCAGCATTCCGGTTATAGCAACAAACAAATCAAATACCCGCTTTAAAGTAATCTTACTTTTGTTATAACGTGTTCTATAAGATTGTGTTGTTAATGGAACACCTGTAATATCTTTAACATGGAACTGATTAATCAGTGAAAGTGTTTGAGGAGATACCATTTTCAATTTGATGTTTTTATCATCACACGCTTTACGAATTGGGACATACTTTGGTTCATACATGGAATCACTTACAATAAAAACACGGTCAATACCATTTTGGTCTAAAATACCATTAATGTCTTCGTAGTGACCTAAAATTTTATCTTTTATTTTTTCAGATATAACTCTTGGATGGCCATTTCTTAAAAATCCTTTTATATCATAGCCATAATCAAAATTCATTTTTAAATTATAATAAAATTCAATGGCGCTATCATCTGCTCCAACAATCAGCGTACTTTTAGAACCGATATTTCTTTTATTTAGGCTCTGAATAACTTTAAAGGTAATTGTGTGAAGAACATCCAAAACAATATACTGAAGCATCACAAAAATAATCATAACACCGCGTGAATACTCACTTCCCTTAATCAGATAAAGATAGGACATTAAAACCAAGCCCGTATAAAAGGCAAATTTGCGCAGATGCTCTTTTTGCTCTGTAAGAGAAGTTCTGGCTATACCACGGTAAAGTCCTGTAAAACTGGATATCAGAAAAAAGAGGATGTTAATTACGATAACAAGTTCAAAATATTGATCGAATATTTTTATTGTACTGAAACGAATATATTGAGCCAGCAAAAACGAGGCATTGAAGGCAATAAGATCACCAAAAAAGAGCCAGGTAACTACAAGGCTATCCCAATTTTTTTTGATAAATGATGGTTTTTTCATGAGGACAATTTTTATGACTTTTTTTATATCATCGGTAAAGTAGTGAAAACATTAACAACAAAATACTATAAAGCTATAATTTTTTATAGTTTAGGTAAGTTTTTTCGATTCCTTCCCTAAGATTTGTTTTTGCTACCCAACCCAATTTGTTAATTTTTGACACATCCATTAATTTGCGGGGAGTACCATCCGGCTTGTCTGTGTTGTATTTCAATTCTCCCTGGTAACCAACAATCTCCCGGACTATTGAAACCAATTCTTTTATGCTAACATCCTCACCGGTGCCGACATTTACAAATCCAATATCATTGTAGTTTTGCATTAAAAATATGCATGCTTCGGCTAAGTCATCAACAAATAAAAACTCACGTTTTGGCTTACCAGTACCCCATATTTCTACAAAAGGCTTGTTTTCTTCTTTTGCTTCATGAAATTTACGAATGAGCGCCGGCAAAACATGGGAATTTTGTAAATCGTAGTTATCTCCGGGTCCGTATAAGTTAGTTGGCATCGCTGATATAAAATTGGCACCATATTGTTTATTATAAAACTCGGCCATTTTCATTCCGGATATTTTTGCTATGGCATAAGCTTCGTTTGTTGGTTCCAGTTCACCAGTAAGCAGGTGATCTTCTTTCATCGGTTGCGGCGCAAACTTAGGATAAATACATGAACTTCCCAAGAATAATAGTTTCTTTACGGTAATTTTATGAGCGCTATTGATAACATTATTCTGGATCATCATGTTTTGATAGATAAATTCAGCAGGATATGTATTATTTGCATGAATACCACCCACTTTTGCGGCTGAAAGAAAAACAAATTCCGGTCTTTCAGATTCAAAAAATGTTTCAACTTCTGCTTGTCTTGTGAGATCAACTTCTGATCGTGTTTTTAAAACTAAGTTTGTAAAACCTTCTTTTTCTAATCTTCTAACTATTGCTGATCCAACAAGGCCTCTATGCCCTGCTACAAATATTTTTGAGTTTTTATTCATAATTTTTTCTTTTCCAATAATTTCACGAATTGCACGAATTTATTTTAATTCCTTTGTGTTAATCCGGGTAATCTGTGGACTTTTTTCACTAAATTGTAACCACACTCTTATCCACTAATTTCACTGATATTCACTGATGTTCTTTTAAGATTTTATTTATTTTATTTCTTTTTCCGTGTTAATCCGTGTAATTCGTGGATCATATTTCTTTTAACCGTTTTTCCTGCTGTGCAAGCTTTAAATCAGCATCAACCATAATTTCAACCAACTCTTTAAAAGTAACTTTTGGTTTCCAACCTAACTCCTTTTCAGCCTTTGAAGCATCACCAATTAAAAGATCAACTTCTGTCGGGCGATAATAATTTGGATCTACTTCGGCTACAACATCCCCTGTTTTTAAACTTGTTTCAGAGTTTGCTATAACTGACTTTACAACTCCTTTTTCATTTTCATCACCACCCTGCCAATCAAGTTGCACACCAAGGCGATTAAAGGCATGGTTAACAAACTCACGTACCGAATTTGTTTCATTGGTTGCTAAAACAAAATCTTCAGGTTTATCTTGTTGAAGCATTCGCCACATGCCTTCTACATATTCAGGCGCATAACCCCAATCACGTTTTGCATCCATATTGCCAAGAAACAGTTTTTTTTGTAATCCAAGATAAATTTTTGTAACAGCACGGCTTATTTTCCTTGTAACAAATGTTTCACCCCGGCGTGGAGATTCATGGTTAAATAAAATGCCATTGCAGGCATAGAGATCATACGCTTCGCGATAATTTACTGTAATCCAGAATGCATACAGTTTTGCAACAGCATAAGGACTACGTGGATAAAATGGTGTCTTTTCTGTTTGAGGTATTTCCTGAACTTGGCCATAAAGCTCTGAGGTTGAGGCCTGGTAAAAGCGGGTATTAATCCCTGTTTCTTTAATTGCATCTAAAAAACGTAAGGTACCTGTCGCATCAACTTCGGCAGTATACTCGGGAACCTGGAAAGAAACACCCACATGACTTTGGGCAGCTAAATTATAAATTTCATCGGGTTGAACTTTCTCAAGTATACGATTTAGATTGGAAGAATCTGTTAAGTCGCCATAGTGCAGAATCATATTTCGGCTTTCGCTGTGAGGATCCTGGTAGATATGTTCCAGCCTTTGGGTATTAAAGGAACTTGCCCGGCGAATTATACCATGAACCTGGTAACCCTTTTCAATAAGTAATTCAGTAAGATAACTTCCATCTTGTCCGGTAATTCCGGTTATTAGTGCTTTTTTCAATTATTACTCCAAGCTAATTATTAAACTTTTTTATATGTAAAAATTCTAATATTAAGTAAACAATAAACAATGTATTTGTGACCAAATAGCGCTTCCATAAACGGCCCGGCTCCTGAATTAAACGATAGAACCATTCCAATGCATATTTCTTCATCCAATCAGGTGCATGAGATGTATTTCCGGCCAAATAATCAAAACCAGCTCCAATACCTATCATTATTCCCTTTTCCAGTTTTTTAAAATGTTCGCTCATCCATAGTTCTTGTTTGGGAGCGCCTAATCCAATCCAAACAATATCAGCACCAGACGTGTTCATCTTTTCGAGAAATTCCTGATTTTCTTTAACAGATAATTCCCGAAATGGAGGTGATTTTGTTCCTGCAATTACTGCTTTGGGATATTTCTTCTTAATAACTGTTTCCATTTTATCTAAGGTGCTCTCCGTGCTTCCCCAAAAGAAATGTTTTATGTTATGTCCCTGCCCCCAATCTATTATCTTTTCCATCAAGGTTGGGCCAAAAACCCGCTGCATTTGTTTATCGCCTTTCCAGGAAGCAACAATTGAAAGCGGCCGTCCATCCGGCAGAGTTTGAAAACTATTATTTAAAATTTCACCATATTTTGCATTAACAACCCCTTCAACAACGGTATGGACATTGTTGACGGTTATATAAGCACTATCATTTTTTTGATTTAGGAATGTAAGAATATCTGAAAAAACCTGCTCATAATTTGTAGATTCGAGATTAGTTGAAAGTATTTTTGTTTTCAATGTTTTAATCTATTTTTTATTAATAATATGCTTGGTTTCAGAAAGTACTTTGAGCCCATCTATAAAATGGCTGCCGGAATAAATTAAATATGATTTGTACATGTACAATACCCACAATGATCTCAAAATATCTTTATCCAAATTTAGACGGCTCAATAACTCATTTTGCCATGAAAGCCATAGTTCCATAAACGCCATTTTTATTATTTGAGTTGGATTTTTACTATTGATTTGTGCTTCACCCTGAAAAATAAAATGAATTATATCATAAAGTGGAAAAAGGTTCTCATTGCCATATTCCCAATCAAATGCACAAAGTTTACCATCCTGACCAATCTTTAAATTATAGGGTACAAAATCCCCATGCTGACAAACTGCTTGTCCGGCCGATGTACTTGTTTTATTAAATGCGCTAAGTATTAAAGTCTTATAGTTAATAAGCTCTTTATTTTCTTCGCATTTTTTTGAAATTATGTCTGCAGTTGTAAATGGTTCACTCTTTTTTGTTTTCTCAATTAACTGCGCTTGAAAATCCAAAATAGATGTATTGGGAGTTAGCCCAACTTGTAATCCGTTTTTTGAAATATCATTTTGTACTAAAACTGAATGTTGCTGGTTTTCTTCTATATATAAGGTCTTTGGTATGTTAAAATCCGGTAAAACTTTATGAATTTTTGATGTAATTAAATTTTCAGTTTTTATTGCTTTTTTAGATTCTTCGCTGTTGGCTATTTTGGCGTAGACCATTATTTTATGATTTTTTGAAAATATCTGCAAAGTTAGTTTTTGCCTCTTTCCGGGTGTTCCCACATAAGCTGAATAATTAATTTGTGCTTCTAAACCACATGATGTAGAAATATCAGCTAAAATTTTTTGAAGAGCCTCTGTTGCAAATAATTTAGTTTGGCCAAAAACAGTAAAAGGATAAAAAGCGGTTAAAAGTGATTTTAAAATTTTGTTTTTTGCCGATGCTGTATTGTGTACTTCAAACCCTGTTTTAAAATGGTTTCTATTACCGGTTGGCAAGATTACCCGTGGGTTATTTATTGAAGGGAAAGCAACAAATGGTTCACTATTCTTGTTACCTTTTTCACTGAAGTATGTTTTAAAATTCATTTTCTTTCAATGCATATTTTTTACGTGCATTATCGATAGCCGCCCGGTAGATTTCCATTAGCCTTTCATAATTCTTTTCAGCAGTATATTTTTCTTCAAATTCTTTGCGGGCATTTTTTCCCATTTCTGCCATTTTATCTTTGTTATCCATTGCCCATTGCATTTTATTGGCAAGGTCTTTTGCATTGCCGGGTTCAAATAACAGACCCGTTTTACCATCCTCAATCATTTCTGCCATGGCTCCAAGATTTGAAGCAATAACCGGTCTTCCACAAGCAAATGCTTCTATTATTGTCATTGGCATGCCTTCGTACCAAACAGATGGGAAAATTAAAGCAAGAGAAGTTTTAATGTTTTCATGAACGCCTTCTTTGTTTAGCAGTCCCAAATAATTTATATCTTTTGGAAACTTTGGCTTTAATGGCCCATCACCGGCAATATTTATTTTAAAATTATTATTTATTCTTGAAGCCTGAATTAAAACATCTAAACCTTTAGTTTCATCGAGCCTTCCCACAAAAATAAAACCAGATACATTACGCTTTGAAACACCCGGATCTTCGAATAGAAAATTTGATTTCTTATAAATTTTGTTTTTTGGAAAATTGTTTTGAATGAATTTCTGTTTTGCAAAATTAGTAAGTGTAATGTATCCGTCTATTTTAGTGTTCCAGGTAGAATATTCACTGTTTTTTTGTATCATACGGGCAACAGTATATGTTTGTAGTTTCGATTCACGATAGCAACCATATTTTACACTTTTATAAATACCATTTTCTGAACATTCTTCGCAAATATGGCCATCTCTATATAAATAGGCACCGGGACATATTAATCTATAATTATGTAAGGTTTGAATAACCGGTATTTTGTTGTCTTGGCAGGCACTAAAAATTGAAGGAGATATTAAAGGAAAGAAATTATGGATGTGGCAGACATCAGGCTTGTAATCTTTAAATATTTTTGCTATTTCAAGATATGAGTTTCTGGAATATGTTGTTTTGCCAATTAAAGAAACTTTTTCACTAATGCTGTAATTATCAATCTCTTTATTGTCTTTTATAAACTGACGAACTTGATTGCCCTTACTTTCTAGTAACTCCAGTTCATTTTTAAAAACAGTATCTTCACCACCTGCAAGTTTATAGCGGTTATGAACGAGGAGTATTTTCATTTAGAATTTGGTTATAAAGTTGATTCATTTCTTCGCCTTTCTTATCCCAACAAAATTTTTCCTTTACACTTTGGTATGCACCCATGCCTAATTCTTTTTGTAACACAGTATTATTTGCTAATTTATTTATGTTTTCAGCCAAAGAGTTTACGGTTTGCTCAACCGTATTTACTGGTATTTTGATGCCGTTTGAACCATTTATAATTGAAGAAGGACCTCCCCAATCTAAAGCAACAACAGGTTTACCATAACTCATTGCTTCCAGTAAAACCAAACCAGTTGTTTCACGTAAACTTGTAAAAATAAAGATATTACAATTTAACAACAATCTTTCTTGCTCATTTTTTTCAATCCAACCCAAGAATCGTACTTTTGAATCTAAACCCAATTGTTTTACAAGGCTTTTAAAATATATTAATTCAGCGCCTTTGCCTGTAATGTCTAATTCCCAATCAACATCAACTTTTACAAGAGACCTTAGCAAAATCTCTAAGCCTTTCCAACGTGCTAAAATCCCCCCCCAATAAATTTTACAAACCGAATTGCCATTTTGTTTTGGTAGCTGTTTTTCGCTAACACCAATTTGTGTAATATAGACTTTTGAATGGTATTTTTTGGGTATAAACTTTAAGTTCTGTTTATTTGTAAGTATTAGTTTATTTGTTCTTTTTAGAAAAAGATGCCACAATGGAGAATACTTTAATTTATATATCGCTAGTTCTCTAATATATTCTTTGAGTTTCTTATTTACTAGAGTTGTAAAGTTATGTGGAAGAAGTTCAAGGCCTCCAACAGGCCCAACAATTGATTTTACTTTTAAGAAAGGAACAAAATTTACCCTAGCAGACATAAATGTTACATGATGAGCAAAATCAAAATTTATTTGTTTATGGATATTTTTGGCTATAAAGAAAGCTTTAATTTGCCATAGATAATAATAAAACCAAACTGGTAATTTTTTCTTTATTTTTAAAACAGTATCACTATAATCAACAAAAATAAAACGGACATTTTCTTTTATTTCATTTTTAAAAGACTCAATTGCTGTTTTGTTATTTGCCCTAGTTATAACCCAAACATCACAATGTTTTTGCATTTGTAATAACCAGTTCCAACCAACAGCAGGTTCCGATCCTTTTCGCGGTTCACAGGCATACGCAGAAAGAAGAACTTTATTTTTTATCATGATGTCTCATTTTAAAAGAGATAATATTTCTAATAACTTTTTTAGAAATTACTTCAATTTTCTCATCACCATTAATAAATACTGTATTCTTCTTATCAAAAAATAAATTCTTCATTCTATTTTGTTGTTTTTCAGTCTCCAATATACTTAATTCATTTTTCCTACTGGAAATAGTTTTGGGATTTCCTTTTAATACAAAAACCAAATTAGGTTTAAATACAAAAAAAGACATTATTCTTGAAAGTAAAGTTACATTTTTCAGACGATATCTTTTAGGATCAAGTATTATATCATCGAAGAAACGATCGAAAATTACTAATGTATTTTTAAATAATTTGGGGAAAACATATTGATAATATCCTAAGAAAAATATCCACGCGTAGTAAAAAACTTTGATAATTGATATAATCATGTTATAATTTTTTTTATTATGTGGTCTCTCTACGGCAGATTTGTTTTTCTTTTGGGGGAATGGCTTAAAGTGAAAGTAAGAATACCCTCTAGAAAACAGTGGTTTTATATTTGCTTTAAGCATTTCTATTTGTGTTGATTTTCCAGCTCCATCTGTACCATAAAAAGCAATTGAAATCCCTTCATATTTAACCACCCTTTTTATTAACCTTTTTAAATACAAAAATTTGTTATAAATAGTTTTATGTAATCCAATTAAATTTAATGATTTTTTACGGACAGAAAGTCTCAATTTTCGAATTAAAGAATTCGGCACTTTATTCTGTTGGCTTAATGCAGAATCTATTTGTAAATCTATACTAAAATATTCTTTTAATTCCTTACTATACCTTTTTTTAAGTAATATTATTTTCGAGTAGTATTTCTCTTTTATTTCAGCATTATTTAAAATGCCTGTTAAAAACAAATCTAAATATTCATAAAAACTACTTGGTATAAAGATTTCATTATATTGAACTCGATTATTTAAAACCTCGTCTGCATCAATGTAAATATATCCTTTCCAGCTAAACTCTAAAAAGAAGTCAATATGAAATATATTACCAGTTATGGAATCAAAATAGAAATAACTTTCACAACCAAATTTAGCATGATATATAAATTCTACACCTATTTCATTAAAACTATTATTAATATGTGAAGATATTTGAGAAAACTGTGTTTTTGCAACGAGAATGTCTATATCATTTTCGTACTTTGGTAAAGCTTCATAATTTCGAAGAATGCAATAAGAATAATTATTTAAGGTTTTTAGTAAAGTATTATATACTTCTAATCTAAGGTTTTTCAACTTATTTTGACTTTAGTAACCTACGATATACGCGGAGAAAATTTAAAATATATTTATATGTACTAAATGAAATCATTTTTTTTAAAACAAAATAGGGTATGTATCTTTTAAAAATAATTAAGCCTTCCTCATAACGAATTTTCTTCACCTCATTACTATCTAAAGACTTATTATCATCATGCCATCTGAATTTCGCAAAATATTCATTTAAATATTTAACCTTGTAATCCTTATAGAGGATATGCGCAAAAAAGTCTTTGTCCATAACAATATGGAAATCTTTATCTATATGTATTCCGGAATCCCATATTTTGCGTTTAAAAAAGAATGTCGTGGATGGAATATAACAGTGAAAAAGAGATAACCATTTTATAGGTTTATGCGATTTCTGTTCCTTTGTAATATTAAGATTCTCATCAGCAAAGTAGTAATTGGCATAAACCGCATCATACTGTTCATTACTCAATTCATTTAAAACTTTATCAAAAACACCTTTTTCATAAACATCATCACTATTTAGCCAACCAAAGAAATCCCCTGTTGCTTTTGCAAAACCTTTATTAATAGCATCACTTTGGCCTTCATCTTTTTCTGAAACCCAGACCAGGTGAGGATACTTTTTTAATATTTCTAATGTGCCATCTGTTGAGCCACCATCGATAATGATATGTTCAAAATTACTATATTTTTGATCTAAAACAGATTGAATGGCGTCTTCTATAAATTTTGCAGAATTAAATGCGGGTGTAATAATAGAAATTTTTTTCATTGTCTAAATAATAATTTTAGTTTTTTTAGGTAATAAAAGTGAAAAAGAAATAAAAATCCAAGAAATAACATCCGCTCCATAACCCATCATATACATAATTAAACCTATAGTCGCAAGAAAAGATAAGCGATGAATTAATTTATTAGTGTTTTCATTTCCAACGGCTCTATACTTCTTAAATGAAGAAACTAAAAAAAACACAATTAGCCCGACCAAAGAAAACATACCAACATAACCAAGATAATATAGTGTCTGTATAAATCCATTATGTGCTCCTGCCATTGCCTTAAAGCCAATAACCGGAGCATAAACAATAAATCGGGCGCCTATCCCTTTTCCCAAAAGTGTTGCCTCATCAATAACTGCGTTCCATATTAGTAATCTCCATGAACCAGAAGCATCAGTATTAAAGTCTGTGAATGCGGTTAAACGTTCTTCAAAAAAAAGCGTATCCACTTGAATAAAAATGGATGAAACTATACCAATAATTAATAATGTTAGGAAATACTTTGTATTGCGCTGCCAAAAGAATAAAATTGGCAAAATTGCAAAAACTAAGGCCCATGTGGTCCGGTGGCTTGTATAAGGGATCATTATAATTAAAACAGGTAAAAACTTGTGGACAATTTTATATTCTTTATCCACATACAAATAATACAAATATCCCGCGATGAAACCTAAGACAATGGATTCATACATAAGCGCTCCAAATTGTCGATTTGCAATACTAAAATTAAAATCCAAAGTTAGTAATAAATTAATAGGTGCCAATAAGATAATAGGAATAAGATAGGAACTAATCGTCTTTATCAAATTGGGGATTTCATCTTTATGAATATTGCTAGATAAGAACATTAAAAAAATTATAAAAAAATAAATCGATCTAAATTCAGCGATAGCCGCATATCCAAATTGGAAATATCCTATATAGGTAAATAAGAAAATAAAAAGTATAAATATAGAAATAATTTTACTATTAAATGCTAACGGTAAAACTCGGACATTATTAAAACGGCTTTTAATAATATAAAAGACAAGAATCAATAATGCGATATCACTGGGTTGCGTACGTATTGGTGAAACTGTTAAAGAAACTATTCCATTTTCCCAAGAGTTCTTTTCTATAAAAAAAATAAAAATAGTAAGTATAATAAGAAATTCATTCTTACTTTTGGTTTTAAATAAAAATATTATAGAATATACTATAAGTAAATAAAGTAGAGCAGGATGGCCAGATATATACATAATTAATTAATATTTTTTTAATTACTTTTCATTATTTGGGTTTATGTAAAATTCAGAGATACTTTTTAATACCAATTCAGAAGCAATTTTGGAAATACATGGGGCAACAGGATTATTTTGTAAGTTATAAATACACTTCCAGTTGCAATTAAAACAATCCATTTTGTGGATAACAGGATGAGGAGAAAAGTTAAGTTCTTTCCCTTGCCAAACAAAAGGTATAAAACGCTTATAATGCCCACCACCTAACAGACAAACTGAAGGGACTTTTAGCAATGCTGCCATATGAACGGCACTTGTTTCATTGCCAATTAAAAAACGGCTTTTTTTAATTATTCCCATAAATTCAGGTAAAGATGTTTGACCCGTCTTATCAATAAACGGCACGTCTAATTGATTTGTTAAATGCTTTGCTAAATCTTTATCACCCGGCCCTCCGCAAATTACAACTGTGAGCTTATATTTTAGATATATTTCAGTTGCTATTTGAGCGAACTTATCAACCGGCCATTGCCGAATAGTAGAACCAGCGCCTGGGAAAAGTATATAATAATTATCACTTTCTATTTTATAATCAGGGATTAATTGGATAGGTATTAGTAATTGGTCAGGTTTTATGTCTGGAATCCCTATAGCCGCGTTGAACTCTGAATTCCTTTCCAGTTCCATTAATTGTTTATTATCCGAATCGATTAATTGAGAATACCACTTATCGCTAATAAATTTATAATGAGATTGAGGTCTTTCTCCATTATATCCAATTTTACTTTTTGCTTTTAATAAACGTACAACGGACTCAGCATCAATAAAATTTTCACGGCGATTATAAAGCGGATTCAGTAAAATTTCAAATTGATTGTTTTGTAAAGACTTTAAAACCGAATACCTGTATTTAAGTTTATTGCGAAAATCTTTAACATTAATCGGGATAATAGTATCAAAATAGGGAAAAGTTTTTACAAGATCATAAACTACTTTGTTACAAATAAAAGTGATTCTTGACTCACTATAGTGTTTTCTTATTGCAGATGCAAAACCATGCCAAAGTAAAAAGTCACCAATAGCATCCATCCTAACTATTGCAATTTGATTAGACTCTTTTAGACTTTTGGTGGAAAATAATTTAAATACTGAATCAGAAAAATAAAGTAGAAGATCCCGAATCGAAACCAATATTGATTTTAATGCCATGCTATATATTTTCTATCTTGTTTTTTCTTATTAAAAGCATATCGTCAAAAGCCCGGTTTTTTAGTCCTTTTAAGCCAAGTTTATAAATACCCTTATTTGCCAACTTACACGCTAATTTAAAATAAAATGGATTTAGTCGCTGTTTACTAAACAAGTGAATGTTTTTACCATTTGTGTAATAACTACAATTTATTTTATTTGCTATCTTTGCCAGGCTTTGTACACTATAGATACTTATATGTTGACCATGATCAAGCCCATAATACCACCACTCTTTTAGTTTTGGTGGTGACTTAATAAATGTTTCTGTCGAAAAAAGAACAGTCTCTGTCTTTTCAAACATCTGTTGAATCTCTGTTAATGGATCTGTCAAATGTTCAAAAGTTTCAAATGAAGTAAGTAAGTCATATTTAGTAATTGTTGGTTCATCTTCAAAACCTAAGGCTAAAAGGTTTTGACAATAGGGATCAGACCAATAAAAATCAAAACCCATATCTCTCATTAATCTAGTAAAAACACCATATCCCCCGGCATAATCCAGGAAAACACCATGTTTATTAAAGAAAAACGAGATTAATGAGGCAGTAATTTTTGATAAATAAATATTTCTGTTCATTATGCCGGTATCAGAATCATTTATGGCTGATTCATAGGATTCTTTTAGCCAATATGGATCCTCTGTTTGGATAAAACTGCAACTTTCACAAAACAAATATGCTATTTCATATTTATTCATGATTGTCGCTTTATCAAATTGTTTTAATTCCTGAGAACAAAGCTTGCACTTCAATATTATAAATCGTCCATATTTTTAATTAATTCTCTGAATCTTTTCCGGAAGTTCTCTACACTCCAGTTTTCATTAATATTTTTTAAAGTAAGAATATATGCATTCTTACACCATTTTGTACTTTTTTGTGAAGCTTCACGTATTGTTTCACTCAAACTTTCGCTATCCCATGAATCTGATAAAACGCAGCTTTCTTTAGGTGCAATTAAGTCTATATATCCCACTGGGATCAATCCTAAACCCATACTTCCCAAAAAAGCAGTACCAATTCCAGTATTTATCGGTGCATGAATAGTGAAATTTGTCCTTCTTATTAGCTGTTTTAGTTTTTTTTGAAGTGGCTTTCGTTGCCAATGGAAAATATAGTGTATATTTGGCAATCGGAGTTCATTTGCGTATGATTTTAGAATCTCATCTTCTACTTTACAATAAATATAAAGGTGCAAATCAAGATTTTTTGCAAAAGCTTCGATAAGGACATCCATTCCTTTTTGTATATTGCCACCAGTTCCACCAACATAAATAAAACTTTTATTACCAATATCAAATGCTTTCTCTTCTATTGGTATTAAAAGTGATTTTTCTACATAGGAAGCAAAACCAGTTGCTGGGTAAAAAAACTTATTTTTATATTCACCAAAACTATCTACTACTTTTGGACAATTTGGATTGATCAGAACATGTGCTTTTTTTGTTAAATATTCTTCCCCACCTATTGTAAGATCCATATTTCTTTTAAGATTGAGTTTTTCTTTTATATTTCTTCTCTTTATAAAGGAATTATAACGTTCTTCAGATTCTTTATAGAAAATTTTCCAAAATGCCCCTGATATATATTGTATAATTTTTGTTTCTGATGGCAGGTTGTCAATTATAGTTTTACATTTTCCACCATGACCTATAAATAAAGAATAGTTTTTATTGTTTTTATTTTCAGTATTTGAATCAACAATATCTACGGTATAACCTTCTTCATTAAGCCCTTTTACCATTTCATACATCAATCCAGTAAAGTTAAAATATTTTATATTTGGATATTGCTTTACAGCTGTTATCCATGCATTTGGCGACAGAGCAACTAAAGCGTTACGTTTTTTAGGTTTATCACTTTTGAAGTAATCAATATTTTCAATTATTGAATTAGAAACTTTAGATCTAACTGCAAACTTTGTATAGAAATTCTTCAAAATAGTCGGTATTTTTTGGAAAAAAAATATTTTTTGAATATTATTCATAATATATTCTTTTTCATTACTTTGCCTCAATTAGACTTGAATAATGAAATAATTAACTTTCCGTTTTAATTATGTATTTTTTCCTTTTAATATCAGTCAGTAAAATTTCCGTGCCCAAAACGCTAATTTTTCTGACTTTAATAAGTTTGTTTTCTAATAATATACCAGGGAAATATCCAAATGCCCTTATTTTATTAATAGTGATACAAAAATCATCTCCAGTTTTAATCTGATTCATATTAATTGGACGATTATAATAGGTACCTTTCTCCTTATGTTTAATTCCTGGAGTTTTGTACAACTTTTTGGAAATCACTTCAAATGCTAATTGGCTTGCAACTTTATGGCTTCTTTTAATCAGCGTGTTTATCATTTCATATTTATCAATCTTAAAAGATTTTTGAATAATGATATTTCCGGTGTCAATTCCACTGTTTATATGGTGGACAGTTATCCCTGTTTCTTTTTCTCCATTTAGTATAGCACCATGAAATGGTGATGCTCCCCTATATTTCGGTAATAATGAAGGATGAAAATTAATAATTACTGGAAAAGAGCTTAAAAAGTTTTCTCTCAATATTTGATTAAAAGAAGATACTATTATTAAATCAGGCTTTATTGCTTTTAGTTTATTTACTATAATTTTTTCATTAACATCTACATCTGTTATATAATTGATTTTTCTCTTATGACAATACCTAAATAGCTCGATTTCACGGTAGTAAGGATATTTACCTTTGTATTTATTAGTAATTACCAACTCAAGGTTTACATCATGTATTTTGGCCAGGCTAGATAATACACTGTTCCCAAGCCCAGTACTACCAAACAATACAATTTTTTGCATTTAATTCCGGTCTCTATATACAACTTTTTTGTTGATCTGATTATGCATTTTATTAATCAAATTCATAAGTTTAGTTCTATTATTACTTTCAAGTATATAAAATCCATACCTGTTTAAACTATTAGTGATTTTCGGTATTTTCATTCCAACACCAATTTTATACTCAAAAAGTACGATATTTTTATTACACTTAATTTTATCAAAATCGAAGGAATCAATAACATTCCCCACAGGAAATTCTAAATATCTAATACCGGCTGCCTTATTTAGAACTGGAGTAAAATATGGGGTTGAACCCATTACCAATTTTAAATACTCTGTCTCGATGTCAACCCCAGTAGACATGGGTACCAAATGTGATGTAATATAGTCACCACCCAACCGTGGTCCGATTTCAATAATTGATAGTTCATCATTCAAAACTTTTATTTCAGCATGAATAGGACAATTATCCAATCCCAACCTGATTGTTGTTGTAGTGAGTAAAGAAGATATTTTTTTACTTAAATAACAATACTTTGAAGGTTGAATATGTGCAAGTTCTACAGTATTTGGTGGGGGAGTTATGGTTTTGTCAGTAATTTGTATTAAATGAAAAGTTTTATTGTATACTATTCCTTCAACACTAATTTCTTCTCCATATTGGTATTCTTCAATTAATATGAAGTCCTCTTTGGTCTCGGAAAAAGTATTTTCAATATTCTTTAATAATGATTGTTTATCTTCAACAAAAATAATTCCCCTACTGCCAGAATTGTCTGTTGGCTTTAAAACTAATGGGTACTTCAATAGCTCAAAATCAACTCCATCTTTCTTGAACCACTTAACAAACTTGGCAGAAGGAATACGATTCTTTTGTAAAATATCTTTTAGAATATTTTTCTTTATTGTATTATTTATACTTTTTACTGTTGGGAATTTAAATCCAAACTCAGCAGCAATTCTTGCCATCATAATTAATGGTTTATCCGTTGCAGCTGTGACAATTCCATTCACACAGTGTTTTTTACATATTTTAACAGTGCTTTCAAAATCGTTACCTGGAATTGTATAAAAGTGTGTTGCAAGCTCTTTCCCAACAGCATTTTCATCTGGATCAATTACAATTGTTTTGTATCCCAATTTAACTGCCTTATTTATAAGAGAAACCTGCAAATCGCCACCGCCAAATATCAAAACATTCAATTATTTTTTACCTTTTTAGAAATATTTATTATTTAGCTACTTGACAAGATGTTTTTTATTAATTTGATGATATATTCAATCTCTTCAGGTAACAATTTCCCATACATTGGCAGTGTTATTTCATTATCAGTTATATAGTCCGTTTTGGGCAATGAACATGCGTCATCTTTATATATAGAGAAATGATGTACTGCCGGATAATGAACGCTTGTTTGAATTCCTTTTTCTTTAAGTTGGTCTCTAATAGAATCCCGTTTTTCAAATGTAGAGTTCTTTAAAACAATCGGGAATATATAATTGGATGTAAAATCTGAATGGTTTTTAAAGGGGATTTCAATTCCCTCCAAATCAGCCAGCTCCTCAATATAAAGTTTTCGCAATGCTTCTCTTTTTTCAAGGTCTGATCTAATTTTTTTTAACTGTGATATCCCTATTGAAGCCCGAATATCATCCATTCTGTAATTAAAGCCCAAATCAACTACATCATACGATGTGCTATGGCCTTTTGCCCTTTCATAAGAAAGAGAAGTCATCCCGTGTGAGCGCAGAAGTTTTGCCCTGTTAAAAAAATCTTCATTATTTGTAATCAACATTCCACCTTCACCGGTAGAAATGTTTTTATTGGAAAAAAAACTAAAACAGCCAATATCTCCAATTGTCCCAAGCTTATTACCTTTATATTCCGATAATGGGCTATGGCTTGCATCCTCAATAACTTTAAGGTTGTGTTTTTTTGCAATAGCCATAATTGTATCCATTTCACATGAGAATCCACCATAATGCATTACAATAATTGCCTTAGTTTTATCTGTTATGTGTTTTTCTATTTCTTTGGGATCAATTGTTAAGTCAGCCATGCTTGTAACATCACAAAAAACTGGTACTGCATTTACATAGCGGATCGCATTAACCGTGGCAACAAAAGTAAGTGAAGGACAAAGCACTTCATCATCCGGCCCTATACCCAAAACCTTTAATGCCATATGTAAAGTAACAGTACAATTAGAAAGTGCTAAAGCATGTTTTGCATGCAGCATTTCAGCAAAAGTTTTTTCAAACTCTGCTGTTTTGGGTCCGGTAGATATCCATTTGGAACGGATTGTTTCCAGAACAGCTTTTTCTTCTTCTGTATCAAAGTTTAGATCAAATAATGGGATTTGATAGGACATATTTTTCAGTTAACCATAATTATTAAATGTTATAAATATCAGATTTGTATCCGGCCAGATTGTTTTTATCAGAAAACCACTCGATTGTCCTTTGCAAACCTTCATCGAGAGAAACCATTTGTTTCCAATCAGTCTTTTCCACCAGCTTTCTATTTGCTCCAAACAATCGTCTAACTTCACTTTTTTCCGGTCTTAACCGTTGCTCGTCACTTACTATTTGTGCTTCCGGATTAATTTGATCAATAATTTTTTGTGCCAAATCTCCAATGGAAATTTCAGAATTTGTAGCAATGTTAATCTGCTCCCCAAATAAGTCTTTTCTTTTGGCTATCTCATAAAATCCATTTGCTGTATCAGCAACATATAAAAGATCTCGCGTAGGCGTTATATCTCCCAGTTCAATTTCTTTTTTCCCGTTTAAAAGTTGAGAAATAATTGTCGGGATTACTGCCCTGGCTGATTGTCTTGGTCCATAAGTGTTAAATGGCCTTACGGTAACAACAGGTAATTCAAAACTTCTGTAAAAAGACTCTGCTAGGTAATCGGCTGATATTTTTGTTGCTGAATATGGAGATTGACCTTGTTTTGGATGTAATTCATCTATTGGTACATATTGTGCCGTTCCATAAACTTCCGATGTGGAAGTTACAAGCAACTTTTCAATTCCCAGGTCTCTGGAAGCATTAAGGACATTTAAAGTCCCTTTTACATTTGTATCAACGTAAGAATCCGGTGAGTGATAACTAAAAGGAATTGCGATTAGAGCAGCTAAATGGAAAACAGTATCAATTCCTTCAAGAGCTTTACGAACACCATTTGGATCACGAATATCTCCGGCAAAAATGTCTATTTGTTTCAGTTTTTCTTGTGGGATTGAATCAAGCCATCCCCAACTATTAAATGAGTTATAGAAAACAAAAGCCCGGATATCATATCCTTGCTCGAGTAAAAATTCTGTTAAATGGCTGCCGATAAAACCATCTGCACCTGTAATTAACACTTTTTTCATTTTCTATTCACCTTTAAATACATTGTCAAAGTCAGTTCGTGCCTTTTCATAGTCACTTGGTCTTCCAATATCCAGCCAATATTCTTTAAGGTCATATTTTACAACCGGAAGGTTTTTGTCCAACATATTTTTGATAAGTGTATCCATTCCAAAATATGTATCATCGGGGATATATTTAAATATATCTGGAGTCATAACATAAATCCCAGCCAAAACATAAGTGATTAAATCTGGTTTTTCTTCCACACCCGTAACCAAATCGTCTTCAAAAAACACATTACCAAAGGCGAAAGGAAGTATCTCTTTTTTAATTGTAATAGTAAGAGCAGATTTTTTCTCCATTGCAAATTTATAAAAATCTGCAAAGTTAATCTGGCTTAGTATATCACCATTCATCACAACGAAGGGTTCGTTTAACTGCTCTTTTAACAAAGTAACAGGACCAACTGTACCTAATGGCTTTTCTTCTTTGCTAATTTGAAGCTTGACACCATATTTTTCACCATTACCAAAAAAGTTTTCTATATACTCCGATTTATAGTTTGTAGCTAAAAATATTTCATCAAAACCATGCTGCTTTAACTTTTCTATTTGAATTTCTAATATTGATTTTTCACCGATTGGCAATAAGGGCTTTGGGATTACCTGGGTAAAAGGTTTAAGCCGAGTACCTAAACCGCCTGCTAAAATTACTGCTTTCATAATATCCTATAGTTATTTAAACCAAGATTCTAAATCTTTATCTACTAAACTTTGGAGTTGACTAATATCTTTTTCAAAATGTCGTTTAATGTCATATCTAATTTCGATTGGCATTGAGTACTTTTTAATATTTTTATTCATAATATATTCATTAATAAAGGCTCGTAGTTTGGAGGGCGTAATACTGCGTGTTAATCTTTTTATGATATTATCTGTTAATACAAATTTTTGAATTGTTTTTGATCTGACAATACCACTTTTGTTAAATTTTTTCGAAACATCAGGAGTGAAATTTGGATCAACCTCAAGGAATTTAAAAATATCGTACAAAACATCTAAAGGTTTATTAATTAAATCTTCAAAAAAATATATTTTTACGTTATTTTTTGAAAAAGCTTCAATGTATGCTTTAATTTGTTCAAAATATTTACTTTGACCTGAATAATCATAATGCCAACGCCACCCTAATTCTAATCGTTTTTTTTCAAGTTCGAGCGATTTAGTAAACTGCTGGTCTTCAATACCAATCATAACTGATTGTGTATATTGAGAAAACGCCCGATCTATCGGATTTCTTAATACAGCAATTATTTTACAGTTTGGAATAAATTCCGTTATTGTCGGAATTGTTCTTTCATAAAAATATAAATAAGAATTTGAACATTCCCCTATCGCTTTTTTGTTTTGAGCGCCTTTGAATAATTCCTGGTAATCTTCCAGTTTATTTATAATATGATCATTAATAGCTTTGTCATGCGGCCCCTTAAAAAAAGGGGTTCTATTATAAAATGAAAAAAAATCTGGTTCCTTTTCAGGGCTAAGATAAATATCCGGGTGTTGTTTAAGATAGTTATACAATGAGGTAGTTCCGGCTTTGGCCGCCCCTATAACTAGAAAATTTGGTAACATGTGTGTTTTTACCTAAAGTTTTGAGAATTGGGGATTATAGCCAATCCAATATCCGAAAATATTGTATGCTTTAATTGCAGCAATCAAATTCCAAATTATAGTACTAAGGCCTGTACCTATCGCGGCACCCAATATTCCATACGTGGGTATTAGCAAATAATTAAGAAGGACATTCACAATCGCACCAATAATCATTGCATTACGGAAGTGGGCTTGATTTCCTGACATATCCATTAGTAGACCAACTGATCCAAATAAAGCATTAAACAATTGTCCAATACCTAAAATAATTAAAACATTTTGACCTTTAATAAATTCAGGACCAAAAAAATTCAAAATCGGAAATGAAAAAACTAAAAGGAAAATAAATATTGGCAATGTAACCCAAAAAATTAGCTTTGCTGATTGATTAACAACATCTTTAAGTCTTTCGTTTTGTCCACTCCAAAATAATTCAGAAAATTTCGGGCCTGCAATGGCATTAACTGCACCCAGTGCAAAGCTTATAAAAATTGAAATTTTTAAAGCAATTCGGTAGATACCAATCTCTTTAGTTGATGAATAAATTCCAAGCATAAATGTGTCTGTCCAGCCCATAATAAAAAACATTCCAGCTGTAACAATCATAGGCGTTGAAACGTTAATGATCTCTTTATATGAAATAATATTCTTACTTGGCACCGTATCTTCATTAATAAATCTTTTTTTATATTTTAGCCAGGTAATATAGCCAAGTACTGAAAGGATTATTGTCGTAATTACGTGCATATAAATCGGATTTAAATAAGATTTTGAAATAGTAAAAGACAATATTAGCAATATTATAATATTGGTTAAAGGCAAAACTGTTTGTAGAGTGATTGAAGGCAAAATACTTTTTATACCCCGAAGAGCGGAAGTACAAATAACGAAGAATGAACCTACCGGTAATAAAAATGCGGTCATTTTCAATGCAGGAACAAGCCGTGGTTCATTAAAAATGGCAATTGAAATAAATTCACTGGACAAATAAAACATAATTGACATTAATAAGGACAAGCTTAATATTAATTTTGTGATTTTTGTAAAAAATTTATTAATAGAATTCCAATCTTGTTTTCCAGCATATTCAGCTATATATCTAACAACCGAAGTTTGTGAACCAAATGAACCAAATAAAGAAAAAATGCTATAAACCGATAACATTAATGAATAAATCCCAATAACATCCGCACCGTATAGCCATGCAAGTATCAGGTTAAATATATAACTAAATATTAAAGCAATGTTTTTTAGTATGAAGGTTGAGCTTGCACTTTTCGCAATTTCACGAAAATCAACATCCAGTAATGAAAATTTTGTTGCTATTTTATTTTGTATTTTTAAAAGAAAACTCAATTAGTGAAATAACCTCATAACTCTCTACCAAACAATTGGATTTGCACTAAATTCTGTATAATTAACAATTGGGCCCTCATTAAATGATCCAATTCTATCATTCTTATCAATAATTTTCTGTTCTAATATCCCGCCATCAATTGTAGACCAGTAGTTATTCTTAAAATCCAGTGTATCTACATATGATATACCATCTGTAACAACATAATTACCAGCTATTGTATAGAAATTATTGTTGTTTGTAATACATTTGGCTATTCTTCCTACATAAAGATGCTCATTGTTTCCAGCAAAATCATTAAAAGTAATCGTGTGATTTAAAAGATGAGTGTAACTCCCAGGTGAACGTCCAAAATTAAAACTAACACCATATATTTGTGATTTTTCAAAAAGATTGTTCTTAATTGTTGTATTTGAGTTCTCTTGAGAAAGAATACCATTTGAATTATGGTAAAAAATATTTTTCTGAATTGAGAAAGAACTTTTATCTAAATTAACACCATCTTCGCATTCAATAAAGGCACAATTTTTAATATCTATATTTGAACTATTGAATCCACCTATACCAAATTTATTACCCCTGAAATATACTTTCTCAATACTCCCATTAGAAACAGTACTAAAAAATATCCCAAATTCAGTATCTCTAAAAATTGTGTTATTCACCATAAATGAGGTGGTTTGTTTTAATGAGAGCTCACCATAGTTTTCAGCCATTTTTGAAATGAAATGTATTGGTTCATCAGAAGTCCCATTTAATAAAATCTCCCCTTTTATTTCAATCTTACAATCCTCATCAAATCTAATTATACTTCCTTTTTCAACCTGCAATATTGTGCCAAAATTAAATATCGTTTTTGACTCAATTAGTACAAAACTATATGCTGCAATCTGCAAACTGTTAAAATATTCCCCGCTTAAAACTATCTCAGGTTTTAGAACGCTAGAAAGGTCTTTACTATATTCAGCTTCATACTCATACTTCCAACCAAAGCCCTCTTTTTCTACAACCACGTTATAAACACCCTCTTCAACTTTAATTTGCCAGCTTCCATCTGCAGATGTTGTAGTAGTGGCAACCGCTTCAAGCGGATTATCAAAGCTATCAACAGCACGATGATCAAATTCTGTTTCCTGGGAAATCTGCACACCAATATTTGGATATTGCTCATTTATACGCACAAGGGCTGTATCAAGCTCAACCGGCTCATATAAAGAAACTGTAACACCACTAAAATCTGTCTCGCCTTCCAGGGTTACTGTTCCGGAGAAGGTTACCTCATTATTAGAAACACTTTCGCTACATGATAATATGAAAGCAGAAATCAGTAAAAGCTTAATGGAAAGCAGTAAAAACAGTCTAAGTGAAAATCTACTTCCCATATTATTTTTTTCGTTTATCGCTTTTATGAAGTTGCTTTTCAAGGTATCTAATGTAACCATCTGTCACCTTCCTTGTTTCAATCATTAAACTTATTGCTTCGTCATAACTTTGTTGATCAATATAATTTTCATCAAAACATGTTATTAAATGATCTTCACATTCATACACGGATGCTCTGCTTTGTCGACAATATTGAATATTTTCTTTATAATGAAACCTACCATATCCTTCAGCAATATTTGCTGTTATTGAAACAGCCGCTCTTCGAATTTGTGAAACGAGTCCATATTTTTCGTTTTCAGGTAAAGATTTTGCAATTTGGTAAAGCTTAATTTTTAATTCACGCCCTTTTTGCCAACATTTCAAATCGCGAAAATGATGATTTTTACCTGTGTCTTTTTCCACTAAATTTCCCGCTCTTTTGTTTCCATGCTTTTTGTTTCCCCGTTTTACTGCTTTCTGCCCTCGTTCTTTTGTTATTTTTTGTGTTCTGCTTTCCAAAACTCACTGAGTCCTAAATCTCACTTGTGTCAATTGTCTTTCCTGCTTTCAGCTTTCTGTTTCTTGTTCTTTTGCCTGTCCGCCTACCGGCGTGATCATTTGTCATAAATCATTTGTCTTTGATGTATTCAAAAAAAAGGAGGGGTAAAATAAGATGAGCTTAAAATTTAAAATCAAGCTCATCTTTTGTGGAAAATATGAAGAGAATTTATAAAAGTGATGTGCTTAATTTTGTTTAAAGTAATCAGCCATTTTTAAACTATTGGCAATAAGCTTACCGGCACGGAATTTTAAACGTACATTCTTTATCAAACTCTTATTAAAATCCTCCTGTGTATCTGCCCCTTCACTGGCCAGGGTTAACCGAAATGTTCCAAACTCGCCTAAACGGACAATACGTCCATTAAGCAATTCTGACGGGATAACTTTTATTAATGATTCCAATACAGCCAGGGTATCGATACTGCTTACTGTGGATATATCAGAAATGCGGTCGGCCAGCTCCCGTAAACTAATCTCGCCATTATTTTGTGCAACCGCATAAAACTTACGTTCTGCTGTTGTATCTCTGGGGTTAACACGCTGAACAACATTATACTTAACTGCCATGGTACTTCCTCCTATGGGATTGGTTAAAAGTTACACAACCCATAATCGCAGCGTGGGGCATTCACTTTATTGGCCGTTAGGCAGGTGCACAGTAAATGGTCAGTTTATCTGTTAGTTCATTTTTCTTTTAAATACCAGTCAACAAGTTTATCAACACCAGCTTCAACCGTTGTTTTAGGATCATATCCAATAAGGTTTTTTGCCTTGGAAATATCAGCATAAGTTTCCATCACATCACCAGGCTGCATCCCAATTTTCTCGGTTATAGCTTTTTTTCCAAGTTTTTGTTCAAAAAGAGTTATTAGTTCATTTACAGAAATTGTTTTAGATTCACCTAAATTTAGTATCTCAAATCCATTTACATGTTGAATAGATTTAATAATTCCATCAATTATATCGTCCACATGTGTAAAGTCGCGTCTGGGTTCACCATTTCCATAAAGCTGAATCTTCTTGCCCTCATCAATTGCCTTACAAAATTTATACATACCCATATCCGGCCTGTTTCTTCGGCCATATACCGTAAAGAAACGTAAAGCAAAAATATTAATACCATACAAATGATGATAATTATGGCAAATTAATTCTCCTGCTTTTTTTGAAGCAGCATAAGGCGATATAGGGAAATCAACCGTATCTGTTTCTTTGAAAGGTACATTTTTGTTATTCCCATACACAGATGAAGAAGATGCATAAACAACTTTTGATATGTTATGCCTGCGACATTCTTCCAATATGTTTAGAGTACCATTTACATTTACATCAAAATATGCCCTTGGCAAGCGGATAGATGGTCGAACACCGGCTTTTGATGCCAAATGAATAACAACATCGAATACATTTAATTCAAATATTTCAGTTATATTTTCACTATCGCGAACATCAATTTCATAGAGTGAAAAGTTCTCGTCCTTTAGTGCACTCTCAAGATTTTTTCTTTTAATCGAGATATCATAAAAAGGACTGAAACTATCTATCACAGAAACCCGGTGTCCTAAGTCTAACAACTTATCAACAAGATTTGAGCCAATAAATCCGGCACCACCGGTTACAAGTATATTCATAATTAATTCAACATGTTATAAGATTCAGGTGAAAGGGCTATTAAACCCCGGTACAGTTGGGAATTGATATCAAGACTTTTTTGGGGCTTTGTATATTGTTCCGCTAAATACTCACCAAAACGTAACAGTTCTTTTCGTTTACCTACCCATTTATTATCACTAATTGTGATATCTGTTAACTCAAAAGCGCGTTCATAACAAAGGTTAACATTTTCAATGTTATTTTTTATAATCCAATTTTTGGCCCGGTTTAACTCGTTTGCAATCATTAGCAGTTGTTGGCCTTTGGGATAGGCAAACCATTTTTTAAAAGATAAATTTTTATGGTGTTTTAAGATAGGCATTTATTTCTCATAATTCGTTCCAAGAAACCAGGCTGTTAAGTGATTGTATTTTTACCTTGGGCCATATTATCAATCCATTCCATTTTTTGTTTGTTTGCCTCTTCAAGTGTTTTGTATTTAAATACACCACGAGGGAAATTTGGTGGGTTCATTTTACATGCAAGGTTAAACAAAGCCCTTATTTCATCATAGTATTTATCATCCGGATAAAAATTCCAAAGGGCCTCTTCTGCTTCGGATAAGGTTTTATACTTTTGAACAGACATTTACCCACCCTTTTCAATAAGTGATTTTAAAAAACGGGCATCGCGTTTATCTTCCGGGCGAACTGTATTTTTCTTCAATTCAAATAAAGCTTCCGGCGTGGCAATTTTAACAAAACTCCCTTTAAAAACTTTTGTTTCGAAATTAATAGAGTCATAATCTGCCACTTCACCAATACCTGCCATTACATCTATATAAAAACCATCTGGACAACCATAACGGATTACTGCATATTTTTTTAATTCATCAAAAGTAATTTCTTTAATTTCATCATCTTTAAATACATCTTCCAAAGCATACCGAAAATTCTTAATATTAGAATGATCCATTTTAATTATTAAATCTAAATCCTGGGTCAACCTGGGCATACCATATAAGATAACAGCATATCCACCAATTAGAATATAATCAACATTTCTTTTGTTTAGTGCTTTAATTACATCCTGGAATTTTTTAAATAAATCAATCATTTATAATATATACTTTAAATTAGAGACGGCTTCGCCACGTCAAGTGTATTGAATTACAAAATAATTGCAGGCAGATTTAAAAAAAACCGCCTCAGTTATTCAACGGGCATAAAGCCTGATACTATTTTAACATCTATTTTGTGGAAGAAGTCCGGCAACTTTGGAGGTAAATCTGTGTCATATCGAAATTGCCGTCTTAAACTAAAAAGTATCATCGTTCACAAAGTGCAAAAGTTTACCATTTAAATGGCTATTTTTCAAGTTGTTAAGACACTATTTTAAATACTTTTAACCGCTGTGATAAATCCCACATATATCAGATCTTTTTTTTCAAATTTCATGGTTTTATTTTCCAGCATTTCTTTATATTTCACACTTGATCATACTATTTTGTAACAAAAAACAATATAAGATTAGCTTCTATCTTTTTTTAACTCTTAGGGAGCAAAGGATTAGACATTTTTGTTTTTTGCCATTTTGAAATATACGTTAAAAATTCTTTGTAATAATTTCGAACAGAAAAATAACCTGTTTGAGTTCCCGTTTTTTGGAACGAGTTTTTATTTTTCCGAAATTAGGCGAAGAATTTAGTAATATTTCATATAGGCACTGATTTTTTGTTTCTTTTTCATTTAGGAAAAAGAAAGAAGAGTTTGAATTATCTGTATTTGATCGGTATTGAAAGATACTTCATTATTAACAAGGAAAAGGCATGTTTAAATATTTTCTTATAAGTCTTTTTAGCATAACTCTCATTTTAGCTCAAGATTCGAAATTCACCAATCAACAAATCCAACAAGGATACCATATAAACGGTGACACCACATCATTTATTTTTGATGAAGGCCTTTATGACAGATTTCCACAAGCGGTTACGGTTACTGGTTCTTTTCGTGGTTGGGATCAGAACATGGATGACGCAGCCTGGAAATTATCCAAAATACCGGGTTCGTCATTATGGATATTAAAAATAATGAACAATGAATTTAAAACGGTGCCGGTTCATAGTGAATTCAAATTCCGTATTGATGATGGTGAATGGTTATCACCCGCGGAAAGTGCCCCAAATATTAAAAATGGGAATCTCCGGTTTGCACACTCAATAAAAGTGACACGGGTTAAAGCAGAAGTCTTCGCTGCTAAAGATATTCGTATCCTTTTTGTGGAAAATCCGCCAGCTAAATACATTTACAACCCTGATAATTACATTTTAGAAACATACTCCGGCGATCGAATCGAAATTGAAAAAGTGTTATACCTCCGCCAAGGTGAATTACAGCTTATCCCAAAAAAAGAAATAATTATCCGCCATTTTCATAACTTGACCATTCAAAATTTGGAAAAAACAATCCCTGTAAAATATGATGGCTGGTTTCGTAATTTATACTCATCCAAAGAACTTGGCGCTAATTACAACTCTAAAAATGACCTCACAACTATCAATCTTTTTGCACCACGTGCCGATCAAATCAAACTTTATTTGTACAAAAAACCCGCTTCCAAACCTCATCAAACAATAAAAATGAAAAGAGCAGATGATGGCGTTTGGCAAACAAAGTTAAAAGGCAACTACGAAGGCTGGTATTACGATTTCACTGCTCATGGACCAGATGAACCCGGCAATCATTTTTATGAAACAAACCCGGTTCATTTTAGTGATCCCTGGGCGCGTGTTTCTGTTGATACCTGGGGACCAGCGCGGATATGGCCAAAGATGAAGCCCGCTAAACCGTTAAAAAATGGTATTCCAAAGTTAAAAGATGTTATTGCATACGAAGTCCATGTACAGGATTTCACCAGACTTTTGCCCATTTCCGATTCTCATAAAGGTACATTTAAAGGATTTATTCAATCCGGGCTTACCAATTCTGCAGGTGAGCCAATCGGCTTTGATCACCTTGTTGACCTGGGGATAAATACAGTTCACTTAATGCCGGTTCAGGAATATCTCCATTATTCCAACGAGGAATGGCAGGAAGCTTTTAAAAATGATCCATATATGATTGACCAGGGCGTTAATCTGGAGAATTACCAATGGGGGTATCGAACATCGCATGCCTTTGCGTTGGAAAGTCGCTATAGGGAAAAAGGGGCAGAATGGGGTTCACAAAATAAAGATTTTCGTGATCTTGTGCAGGCTTTTCATGATAAAGGGATTGCTGTAATTGTGGATTTGGTTTTCAACCATTCTGCAGAAAAGATGGATGCACGCATGATGTATTTTAACTTTGCTGCTATTGATGTGCCCTACTTTTACCGCACAGATGATAAATTTGATTTTATTGGCGAGTACGGCACAGAAACAAAAAGTGAAGAGCGTCCCATTATGCAACGCTGGATAATCGAACAGTGCACAGACCTAATCGAGCAATATGGCATTGATGGTTTTCGCATTGATCTTGCCGGACAAACAGATCAGCAAACATTGCTTGCTTTACGTGAAGCCCTTGGACCGGATAAAATTGTATACGGAGAACCGTGGATCGCATCGGCTGATCCTGATTATGAAAATAATCCTGACTGGGATTGGTACAAAGAAGATTCACCAATCACCTTCTTCCAGGATGATAGCCGTAATGCATTTAAAGGCCCTACTGCAAATCCTACCCAGAAAAATACTGACCGAGGCTACGCGGGTGGTAATGGCCAACGGGAAATTGTAAAAAAAGCCCTTTCCGCAGGATTTGATACTGACAAAACACCACTCTCTGGTATCAACTATCTTGATATACATGATAACTGGGCTTTGGCAGACAGATTTGCAAAAACCAATTGGGATGGCCGATTTGGTGTTGATGAAGACCAATACAAAATAGCGGCTACTTTACTTTTTACATCTTTAGGACCAATTGTTTTACATGGCGGAAGTGAGTTTATGCGTAGCAAAGCATCCGCCCCATTAATAGAGGTTACCAAACAAACAAAAAGCGGCCCAATCTGGATTCATGGTAAACGCGATACATACAATCTTGCACGGGCCAATCAATTTGAGTGGGAAAACCTGGGCAATAATATCGGTGATAAAGAAGAGATAAAATGCAATTATAAAAATATGAATGAATTCTGGAAAGGCCTAATTGCCCTGCGAAAAAGTTTATTAGGACGTGTTTTCAGGATAAGTGAAAAGCCGGATTCAAATTATTATAAATGGCTTGAACCGGATAATAAAAAACAGCTGGGCTATTTTGTAAATGAATCCATTTTGGTTTTAATAAATACAGATAGCCATCACAATTCTTTTAAGGACATTTCATTTCCTCCCGGTATTTGGCGGCTTGTTGGAAATAACGACAAAGTAAATCATATAAAAACGATTGATGGGAAAAAGGACTCCATTTTAAAAGGCAATAAAAAGTACACCATACATATAAATGGACATAGTTTAAAAATTTGGGTTCGGGATTTTGTAAATTAACTAAAACCCTTTTAAAAAATGAGATGCTTCGACTGGCTCGCTATGACAATCTTTAGGATTTTGTAAATTAAATAATTTATTGAATAACTGAATTAATGAAGTAATGAAGTAATGAATTAAGCCATTCAAACTCGCCATCAATTCAAGTCCTTATTTCAGCATTTCACTAATTCACTTTTCAGGAGTAATTTTTAATGAAATTAATGTTAATATCCGGTGCTCTATTTGCTTTGCTTAGTGTAGCCTTTGGTGCATTTGGCGCTCATGGATTAAAAAATATTTTAGATGATTATGGTAAAGAAATCTGGCAAAAAGCATTTTTATATCAAATGTTTCATGCACTGGCATTGTTACTGACAGGTATTCTGCAAAATCTATTTAAAGAAATTAATTTTACAGTTGCCGGTTATGCTTTTATACTGGGGATTCTCTTTTTTAGCGGAAGTTTATATATTTTGGCTTTAACAAATATCAAAACTTTAGGTGCAGTTACACCGCTTGGCGGACTGGCATTTTTATTTGGATGGGGCTGGATGATTTACGGTTTTACTAAAGTTTAATAAAACGTTTCCCTTTCCAAAATAAAAAACATTGATCCTGAACTGGTTTCAGGATCAATGTTTTTAACATAATGGGATGCCGATACATATTTGGTTTACAATCCCGATTTTTCGGGGCACGACCTTTTCTTTAAAACGATTCCATCCCGCAAAGGATGGAATCGATAAAACTTCTATAGCGCTTTTAAAACATCCAATAAATATTCCCAAACATTATTTACAGAATCAATTTTAACTCTTTCATCCGGGGAGTGCGCTCCTAAAATGTCCGGACCTAATGAGATCATATCCATTCCCGGAAATTGCTCTCCAATAATACCACATTCTAATCCGGCATGAACAGCTTTTATTTCTGCTTCTTCACCATATTTTTTGCTGTATACTTCTTTGCAGGCTTTTAAAAGTGGTGAATCAGGATTTGGCTGCCACGCAGGATATCCACCACCTTGTTCAACATCAAAACCGGCTAGCTCGGCAGAAGCTTTAACTTTGTCGGCAATATCAAGGATGGATGATGCAACAGATGAGCGTTGGCTTGTCAATAAATAAAGTTCATTCTCGCGTGTTTCCACAACCGCCATATTTGTTGATGTTTCAACAAGACCTTCAACAGCCTGGCTCATTGCCTCAACGCCGTGGGGAATTGAATAAAGAAATGAAATAATTGTTTTGCTCAAATCATCACTAAAAACTTTATCAGCAGCACCAACTTCTTCTATTGCAAAAGAAATATCTTTTTCAACAGCGCTGAACTCATCACTAAAAACAGGCGAAAAGTGTGCGGCCAATTTTTCTAATTCCGCATGAGCGGCTGAATCAAGAACTAAAGTAACTTCAGCTTCGCGCGGGATTGCATTATGCGCAGTACCACCATTTATTGAAGCAACTGAAAACTTCTGAGTTTGTCCAAGTTTATAAATTACGCGTGTTAGTAATTTTATGGCATTTCCAAACTGGTCAACAATATTTAAACCAGAGTGCCCCCCACGTAAACCTTTTATTTTTACAGAATATGTTTTCTGTCCGGACGGAGCATTCTGCCAATCAATTTTACGGGTCATAATTGTGTGTTTACCACCTGCGCAACCAATATAAAGTGCGCCCTCTTCTTCGGTATCCAGGTTAAGCATAATTTTGCCGTCAAGAAATCCAGGCTCAAGTCCCATTGCACCTGTCATTCCTGTTTCCTCATCAATTGTGCACAAAACTTCCAATGGTGGATGTGCCAATGAATCATCTTCTAAAAGTGCCAACCCCATACAAACACCAATGGCATTATCTGCACCAAGTGTTGTACCGTCTGCTCTTACCCAGCCATCGTCAATTAGCATTTTAATTGGATCTTTGGTGAAATCGTGAACTGTGCCTTTATTTTTTTCGCAAACCATATCCACATGGCCCTGTAGAATTACAGTCGGGCTATTTTCCATTCCTGCTGAAGCAGCTTTTTTTACAACAATATTTCCAACTGCATCTTCCTTATATTCAAGATTCAATCTATCAGCAACACCCTTTACATATGCTCGGGCACCTTCTTCATTTTTAGAACAACGTGGAATTTGATTGATATTATAGAAATGTTCCCAAACCAGGGCTGGCTTGAGTCCATCAAATACATTGGACATATTTACTCCTTAATATTTTAAATTTTGGTCAACAAACCATTTTGGTGAAATCAACATACAAAGATAAGGAAATAAAAGTTCAATTTAAAGCAAAAGAATAGGTTCTTTAAGGATTAATAATTTGTATGCAAAAGGAAAGAAACAAACAATAATTTTTACTTTGAGAATATCCATTTTAGTCCCTGGCGAAAAGCTTCGGGGGCAGCAGAAAAATGGCTGTGACCATTTAATGTTGCGGTTTTTAAAAACCATGGAGACTTTGATTGTTTCTCCCAATGCTTCATCCATTTTAAGGCTGGTTCGCGAAATCGCTGGTCATCATTTTCTCCACTTGAAACAAATAACTTTGTCTGTTTATCTGCTTTTTGAATACCAGGATTTTTTATGAAAAAATCCAAGTTGCGGTGTAAAGCTGGATTACTTGCAATGTGGCCCCAAAACAAATCAGGAGATGTTAAAGCGGTATAAAGCACAAATTGTCCGCCGATCGATTGTCCAAAAATAAGACGCTTTTTACTATCAGATGAATATTGCTTTTCAATAAGTGAAAATATTTCATTTACTAAAACTTTTTGAAAATTAGCTGCTCCACCCCAAAAATCTCGATCAGCGGCTTTTGCGGTAAAGTCACGGCTTCGCATATTTCCTTTTTGCCAGTCTGACGTTCCATAAGAAATACCGACAACAATCATTTCCGGAATTTCTTCCGCAAGTCTTAAATATCGGTAATAGCCACCCAATATCGGAAAAGTAATACCGCCATCAAGTAAATAGATAGTAGGATATTTTTTACCTGACTCATAGTTTTCCGGTAAACGCACATAAAGATGATACGTCTGATCGATTGTTTGCGAATTCAATTGGTAATAATGTGTTTCTCCCAAACCTTGTAGTTTGTTAAAGCCGGGTTCTTCCGCAAACACAGAAAACTGAAAGAAGCTAAACAGAATAATGAGTTGTACAGTTTTTATGAATGAATCATTTTGTTTCGTTTTCATGATATTCTCCAGATTAAACCAATGAATCTAAAATGTTTTGCGGAATGGGGCCCAAATCCGAAGCAGAACTGTTTTCCTCAACTTGTCTGGAGGTTTTTGCACCCGGAATTGCTGTTTGACAAGCTGGATGAGATATACAGAATCTCAGGCTTACTTGTGCTTTGCTTTGCTCTTTGAAATGGTCATACAAAGGCTCAAGCCGTTCCAATTCATTCAGATATTGTCTTAGCTTTTCTGCTGATAAATTCATACTTCGATGATCATCTTCACCAAATGTAGATTTCGCATCAAATTTCCCGGTTAAAAATCCAAACAAAAGAGGAATACGCACAATAACCCCAATTCCATATTTTAGAGCTTTTGGAAAAAGCACCTTTTCAGCTTCCCTCTCTAAAAGATTATAACGCACCTGTAAACAATCCAAAATATCATTGTGGGCATCCAGCAAATGCGCCTGCTCTGTTTCTTTAAAAGATTGAATGCTTAAGCCGGCGTGTTTGATTTTCCCATCTTTTTTTAATTGTTCCAGCGCTTGCCAGGGCTCATCTCTTTCCAGCTTTTTCAAATCCGGGCTATGTAGTTGTAGAATATCCAGAGTTTCCAAATTAAGGCGTTTTAAGCTTTTCTCTGCTGCAGAGATTAGATAATTTTTTGTATAAGTTTGCTTTATTGCTCCATAACCTTCATCATCATCAGACGATGCATTATAAAAATCATTACCCGCTTTAGTGGCAATTATGATGTTTTTTTTACCACGTTCGCTAATCACCTTTGCAATCAATTCTTCAGAATGTCCAAAGCCATATACATCTGCTGTATCGATCAGGGTCACTCTCTTATCAATCGCTTCATTCAGGGCATTTATAGAAACTGTATCATCCGTCTTCCCCCAATTCATCCCGCCAATAGCCCATGCTCCAAATCCCATTGTCGAAACTTCAGGACCATTTTTCCCAAGATTTTTGTATTTCATATATAAAACCTTTCTATTACGTTAAACGGTGCAAATTAAGAATTTTTAGAAAAATATCCATTACACTTTCCGGGTTACTTAGCAGGAGTTATTCATAATAATTAGTTGTAAAAATTCGATAGACATTGCCCTTATTATCTTTGCCAACACCGGATGCTGTTCCCTTATCAAATGAAAAAGTATAAAACACAACATCAATCACCGTTCCGTTATCACCAATTAAAATCATAGTCCCGACCGGTTTAGCATTTGATTCCTCTCCAAACCCATATAATGATGAAAATTTTTCTTTTGACCTTTTCTCGTTATCAGCCAAGAATTGACCTTCGCTTGCAAACGGCCCGATTAGATCTTTTTTTGCATTCCTTGTAAAATTGCTTTGAAATAAATATTCACCTTCAAAATTTTCTCCATTATCGGTTGAGAAAGATATTTCACCCTGTCTCTGCATTGCATTATTAAAGTCAATTTTAATTTTTTCACTGCCATTTAAATTATAAATCCGCATGGATGAGGTGATGTGGTAACATTGCAAAAAAGTTATCAAAAGGAAAAAACTTAGGACTAATTTTATTGCGCGTATCATAATACTCCTAAAATATTGAAGTTTATTTTTATCTTGGAAATAGTTTTATATTCTGGTAAAAAAAAAAATGAGTTCGTAACTTTTCAAAAAATAACGCATTAAACGTTAGATTTCAATCATAACATTATTAGTCATGATCTTTAATTCGTGTGTTTTTTATTTTCAAAAAACAAATAGCTGTTAGAAGTAATTCTTCCAAGAACCAATGCAATAGCTGCAGCTGTAACACCAATCATATCAAAAAGAGAAATCAGTGTAAATAAGGCCATTACGATAACAACAACTTCTGCTGCAGTTGCTTTACTAATTGGGGCTGTATTTTTGTAGGCCACTTGTATGGCTCTCTGGAAAGAAATCAAAACCGACAGTGCCGGGATGACTATCAAAATTTGTGTTGGCAAAATAGCAATTTCTGCAAGAAGTTTTGAAAGACCGGAGACAGAAATAAACCAAATATCGGCCAGAGATGTAAAGGCAATTACTCCCAAAACCAGGATATTAAAAAACGCTAATTTTGTTGCGAATTTTTTTAATGGCCTGTAACCTTTTTTATCCTCTCCGATTAAAGCGATGCCCACTTCCTGGTATGAAAGCCCTATGCTGCGGAAAATAAACACCAACGAATTTATAACCGGCAGAACAGCCAACGACTCCAGGGACATTTTGCTATGGCCAACTAAAAAAGTAATCAATGGATGTGCACCTAAACCAATAAATGTTGCGAGTGCCAATGGAAAATAAAAATTAAATATTTTTTTATAACTCAGATTATCGTTACTGGTTTTATCAAAAGATTGACTTTTTAGTTTTTTCAAAATGCTTCTACACATTAAGTGTGAAGCAATCATTTCTGCAACTACGCCGGCAGATAATGAAATAGCCCCGATATACGCGCCCGAAATTGTAACAAACTTGAATAATCCATAGGCTGCTCCGGCCATTACTAAAAGCCGGATGATTGTTCCATAACTGACTAATTTTGTTTTGTTATTGGCAATAAGAATTCCTTGCAAAAAACGGCGATAAGCAATTGCTCCGGGCCATGGTATTAAAAATAACAAGCTATATCGTGTTAGCTCGCCTACATTTACAGGAAGGTTTATTAAAGTTCCGGTAATGAAATTAAAAATCTGCGGTATTAATCCAATCGCCAAAATAACTGTAACAAATATTATTAATAAATTATTAAAATTTCGAAGCTTAAAATAGGATTGACTGTTTTTCACTAAAGATGTTGAAGCGGCCATCATCATGATTACAGGTGCTTCAGACAGAAGCGCGAAGGAATAAGCAACGCCATATGCAGCCAGATTAAATTTAGCTTCCGGAAGGCGGGCAATAATTGCTGCCAGAAACGGTCCCTCAAAAGCCATCATTAACCAGGTTAGAGCTAAGGGGTACCAAAATTTAAATATTTTTTTTTGACTTAATTCTGCAAAATTCATGAGTAGCTGTTTTTATTGACCAGCTATTAAGTTAAGAAACAATTACAAGATATACAGATTGTTTTTCAATTGGGATAGGTGCTTAAGTTATTTGCGGTATTAACAAAAGAAAAACCCGGAATGAGTAAAAACACAAATAATTCACACCGGGTTATAGTTATTAAACTTATTTTTATTTTATTAAAACCATCTTTTTTGTTTCCTCAAAAGACCCGGCTTTTATTCTGAAAAAATATAGACCCGTTGATAAATCCTTTGCATTAAAAACAACCTCGTATCTTCCACTTTTTTGTTTTTCATCAACAAGTGTTTTTACCTCACGGCCAAGCAAATCATAAACAACCAATTTAACGGGCCCGGCATTTTTAAGGGCATATTTAATTGTTGTTGCCGGGTTAAATGGATTTGGATAATTCTGAGATAGCTCATATTTTTCAATAACTGCAGGAGTTTCAGTACCATCAATGCCAACAGGCGATTCTCCCAAAAAATGCTGTAACATATATTCAATATTAGAACTTAAATCATTATAATCATACCAGTAGGGACGCCCACTTATATATATTATTTTGGCCCCATTCTCATTATATAATCCACCATATTGCGGATTTGTCCAGGCACCTATTCCTTTTGGTTCATCAAAGCTGATTGTTTCTTTAAATAAGAGTGTACTATTTTCATTGGTTAAACTTATATTAAAAACTGAATTTAAGATTTGGACACGCAAAAGATCCATGTCAGTCATTTTATTATCAATAGAAATACACTCCTGGGTTGCAACATAACCGCTGTTCCCCCATTTAATACCCATTTTTTGGCTCAACTGCCCTTTATATTCTTCCTGGCCATATCGTGAGAGTAAAATTAGGTTCCCCCCATATTCAACATATTTAAAAAAATCTTCTGAATTTGATTTATTGACCGTGACACCAAAATAATTCTTTCCCAACCAAATAACAGTTGAATACTGTAACAAAACATCCAGCGGGACATAACCTACCCCAGCCGGCTCCTCAGGTAAAGAGGCCGGATACCCGTCTTCCGGTGCTTCAAATACATCCCAGAAGGTAATCGGGTAATTTCCCCAAAAAGCCCTATTTGCAAAGGCATCATAAACTGCTTTTGAGTTTAAAGATGCTAAGCTGTTTACAACCAAAACACCCTTTTCAAATAAGCCCGGCATAGCATTAGGTAAATCTGGTGTTGGAAGCTGTAGTTGTACCCATTCCCCGCCACCATCTGTTTTTCTGCCATAGGAAACATCTGCTATTTGCTTTTTATAACTCACCTGGTCAATAAATATTGTATCATTTTCAATAACACGCACCAATCCAATTTCTTCACCATTGCCATTTAGTTTAAAGTCTACATGTAAGGGGCCTTGGGACACGTTTTTGTCAGCCCAAAAAAGTTTGTAGCCACCAGGCTCAATTATAGTGGAGGTGGGGTCTATTACAGTTATCCGGTATTTTGTTGGATTTTTTAAATCATCCGTCAAATAGAACCCGCCCATGTCTGCTTCCTGATCGCTACCATTATAAATCTCTATCCAATCGTCATACTCTCTATTGTCGTCTCTATTATATGATTTGTTTTCTGCTAAAAGCTCATTTATAAATATATTTTCTACTTTTTGAATTGAGTTCTTTTGGCCAGGCGTGCCACCATCAACATAGCTCTTCCGCCAATTCCTATTTAGCAGGTTCTCCATTTTCAGGGATCGTAATTCAAGTGACGGGCCTTTTCCATCCGTTTGTCTTACCCAATCATTTTTGTTACTATAACTAACAATGTCAACTTGCCTTTCATTTTCTAACAATCTAATATCAGCTCCTGTATTTGGAAGGGAATTGCCGGTCCATTCAAACACCTGGTATACTTTGTCCAAATATGTAGACGCATTATTTGCAACTATCAGGTATTCACCACTTGTTATTTGCGATCCAACCGGAAAACTGAATTCAATCCTACCAGAAAGCCTGAACCCTTGTAAAGCAACTGTCGTTAAGCCACTGTTAAATATTTCGATAAACTCAAAACCGTCCCCATTTGCAGGGTTATAATGAATTTCTGTAATCATTAGTTTTTCATGTTCCGTTCCATCATAATATTTGGCACCCATATCTGCGCGTGTACCATCGGGATCAATCGTATCAGGACTCCCGGCATCTATTGCCGGGGAATTTGAATTGAGATAAAAATTATTTGAAAAAGAAGGGTTGCTATGTATGTTCCCTTCCCCGTTCATCTTTTCTGTATCCGATAGGGAATAGCTTATATTTAAAACCGATAGGTCATCTACCCAGAAGGGTGCTTTTGTCGATTGCGACAGTATCGAATTTACAATATCTGCATGGCCACCACCGGCACCAATATTTTTTTCAAAGCTGGCAACGGCCAAAGCATTTCCATAAAAAGTATTGCGGTCTATAAAGGCATATGATGAATCATCTTTTATGCCAACACCCTGGGCACAATTAACAATTACATTATTTTTAATATTTGTAATTGATGCTTGTCCTACAGATATCCCTTTATCAGTACAATTAAAAATCAGGTTTCCCTCAATAAGAATATTCTTACAACCCTCGCCCAAATCTATGCCGTCACTGTTAAAACCAGTAAAATTGTAGATAGTATTACCCCTGACAATGCCACCATTTACCTGATCTAAATCAATGGCATCGGTATCAAACAAAGTGTTGCCACGAAAGTCATTGTTTTCAATAAGTGTCGCATTGGCATATTTCACATTTATCAAATCTGACGTATGGTTTGAGTGTAAAATACTATTGCGAAGGGTGACTTTACTATACTGGGCATAAATCGGAAAAGCTACATTTTCCAACCGGATATAATTCATATCTATCTCAGAGTTATTCACCGAAATTGAACCAACATGTCTTTCCAAATTACTGCCCTTTGTGGAGCCTTTTAGTACAAGGTGGGAAATTTGTGATGGGGCTGTTGCATTTTCAATACATAAGGCGCCCCAATTTGAGAACCCACTAATATTGTTTGGCTTTATAACTACAGGATTCGATTCGCTGCCATTTACTATAATATTGCCATATACAAAAATACTCGAATTTTCTGTCATTTGAATTTCTGTTCCCTCTTCAAGTACTAATGTTGCATTAGGTGAAATTACTAAATCACCTTTTACCAGGTATGGTGAACCACTTAATGTTAGTGTATTATCCGAGTCCAAAACAGCTGGTAAAACATTATCATCCGATGGTTCAAATACGGCAGTTATGGAAGATGTATCGGTCAATGTAACTTGAATAGAATCCGAACTACTATTGGAAATGCCCTGCCATTCTTTGAATTTATAACCCACAATAGGTATCGCTTTTAATGTTATTGCTGCATCCATAAAATGAGGACCGGAATAATTAGCCGGTACAATCATATTGTTTAAAAGTATTTTACCTGCGGATAAATCGGTTTGGTTAACTGTGAACTCAGTTGTTCCTGTCAAACCGAAAAAATTTAAAATATGCTGTCGTTGATATTTTTGACGTTTGGAACCAAACTCTTGCATTACATTAACATTGGCCTTCCAGGTATTATAAGATGGAATTTCTCCCCATCTTTCTATATGTCTTGGTATTTCAGTTTCAATTTTGCTTTTTAAACTATCGAAAATATGTACAACCCTCTCTTCCTGAAAAACCGTATTTAGGTAAATTGCAAACCTTTGGATGAACTCATTTTTAAAATCAGTGCTCTCGAGCAGCTTTTCAAATATAAAAGAAGAAGTGGCAATACTTAAAGCATTGTACGTATAATTATCATACGTACCAAAGCCAAAATCAAGGTCCAGCAAAACCCAGCGCCATTTTGAGTTTTCTACTCTCTCCTTCCACAACTTTTCATTGGTATTTGGCCAATTAGTATTATTACAAAAGATTTCGGTAATCAAATAATTTATATATTCATTTACATCGATTTGCGTTTTTATGTAATTGTAGTTTTCAGCATTCGATAGATTATGACTATTAAGATAAGCAATCAGTTTGTTATAAGCTGTAAGGTCTCCTTCATTAGCAATCGGTGTCGGGCCAAAATCGTATTCGAGATAATCTATATTTCCGGGATCAATACCATGGTGAGAAGCCAGGTAATCGGCATCCAGTTTTTCCCGAATATTATAAATCCCATAATAATCCCCATTTATAAAAGTCATTGCCGGCTGATATGCTTGCATATCCAAATCAAATTGGTTTACAACCAGAGAATGCTGGAGACCGTCACGAAACATTGTATACTGAACATCCGGTGTACCTGAGTTTCTTAAATAAATTGATGTGAATTTTTCATTTTCCCTGCTTGGAAATATTTTGTAATTAATTTCTTCAAATCCAAACCTATCCTCTGTCGAAATTGTTAAAGGCTTCTGGGCATAATGAAAAGCAGCCTGGCCGGAAAGTCTAATCCCAGCATCAAGTGTAAATCCCAGCTCACCTTCCTTGTCAAAATAATCAACACTTACTGGCAAAACGCGCTTTTTTATTTCATTTGTATAAATTCCCTTTTCATCTCCAAACATGGGTCCTGGAAAGACAGCCAAAGAGAGAACAGGAAGAGTTGGCTCTTCATTAATTATATACGATTGCGTTACAATTGGGCCCGGCAATTTATCGCCATCAAATACCCTTGCTCTTAAAACAGCAGTGTTATTTAAAGTAACCCACGAATCAAATTCAGCAGATGAACTGGTCGGTTTTGATCCATCAAATGTGTAATGAATTGTTGCAGTTGGAGACTCATTGGTAAGTACTACTTCCTTTCCATTGTCGAATACTCCACCCGGGATAGAAAAAAGTGGTATAGTAGCTTTTTCAGTATTTAATGTACCGTTTGTATTATTTGCAGCTTCCGGTGTTGGCTCTCCAAAATAATTCCAAATGTTTAAACTGTCTGGCCGTCTGCCATAAGATACATCTGTTATTTGCGGGCCAAAAGTGATTGCATCAATTTGATTACCCTTGGGATCATATAGCCCAATTTCTTCACCACTATTACTTAACTTAAAACTTAAATGAAGGTTTTGTAAGCTAACATATGGATCAACTGGCTCCATACCATCAGCCCAAAATAAGAGATATCCTTTTGATTTAATAACGGTGCCTTCTTCAATTTGGTGCTTTGTTGGTTCATTCAAATTATCTGTCAAATAATATCCACTTAAATCAACGGATGTGTCCTGAGCGTTATATATTTCTATCCAATCCGAATAATCATCATAGTCTAAAATTTCAGCATTGGTTGTTACGTTGGAGGCTAAAAACTCATTTATATATACATTTTGTCCGCTTGAAAAATTTATTATACAAAAAATAAAAAGCGGGATAATAATGATTTTATTTCTTTTTTGATTTTTCATAGCTACCCTTTTGTTGGAGGTGATACTAATAAAATAATGAGTAGTTGTAGTGGAACTTAAGGTTGATATTTTTGGGTTTATAACCAAGTTTACTTGACATGCATAATATGCTATGGAATAAAGCAAAGTCAAATAAAAATTGAGTTTTGAAGTTAAGTATAGTAAGGGTTAGATAATGAAAATAGATTGCTTAAAGAAAAAAGGCTTGCCAAAAAATTGACAAGCCTTTAATGATAAAGCTTTTTTTATTACTGACCAATCAGGATTGGTTTTTTATCCCACTTAATAAGATGCTCTGTTAAGCTACCGACCATAAAATCAAACAGACCGCGTTTTGAGTGTGCGCCTACAACAACCACATCAGCCCAATCCAACATATCGCCTTTACAGGACTCGATTATTTTATCGGTTGTCCAGTCTGTAATAATATTTTTAAACCCGTGCAATTCCAGATAATCTTTAGCGCTTTTAAGTAATGATGATGCCACATGCTCATCATCTTCTGAAATTAACAAACGCGGCTCAGACATTTCAGGAATCATAAACTGAGCAAAACGCTGCAATGCCCTTGCTGCAGGAAGGCTTCCATTAAACGGAATTAATACTTTTATTTTGTCTGATATCGGATCAGGTATCATCAAATCTTTTGGCACACCATAAATAGGTGTAATGGATTCATGAAGTAGTTCATGGAGAGAGCTCCCCGGTTTGTCTTGTGTCTCAAAATGAAAATGAGTCCTCAAACCGGTAATTACCATATCATAGAATAATGATTCATGCAAGATTCGCTCACTTGGGCTGCCCTGGTTTTGAGATTCCACATGTTTAACACCGGCAGCATCACATTTTGAACGAAATTTATGCAACAGTTGGTCGATGCGTTCCTGCGCATGTCGTGTGTGTTTTTCTTCCAGCTTATCTGCATAATAAGAACCGCCAATCGGTACAGGCCCGATTTGTTTTTCAATTCCAGGAATATCTAAAATTACCAACCCGGTTAATTGTGCTCCGTGATACTTTGCCATTCTGCATCCAACCTCAATGGCCGAGTCGGTGTATGGTGATGGATCAAGGGGAATAAGAATACTTTTAATCATGGTGTTTTCCTTTGTATAGAATTTCCTTAAAACCAAGTTCTTTTATGATATTATTATAAAGTGCTGCTTCGACGAAAAATATAAGAAAGATAACCTATTAAAGAAAAAAGATCAAAGATTAAAGCTGTCCAAAAATAATCAATTCACAATATTTTTTGGCTTTTCGTCTATAAAAGATTTGATATTTTCTATAACAATATCCAGCAATCTTTGCCGTGCTTCTTTTGTAGCCCAGGCAATATGCGGCGTTATATAACAATTTTTTGCAGTCAATAATGGATTCTCTGCAGTTGGTGGCTCTGATGACAAAACATCCAAACCGGCTCCAGAAATACGTTCTTCATTTAATGCCAGCTGCAAATCCTTTTCATTGATAAGTCCTCCGCGGCTCGTATTGATTAGAAGAACACTCTTTTTCATCTTTGAAATACTAATATTGTTTATTAGGTGATTCGTTTCATTTGTAAGTGGACAATGAAGACTTATAACATCACTTTGCTTAAACAATTCCTCTAAATTTACTTGTTTAAATTCTTTACTATAATTTTTTACTACACGCCTTGTATTAATCAAGACATCCATCCCAAATGCCCGTGCAATTTGTGCTACTTTTTGCCCAATCTGACCATAACCGATAATGCCCATTTTTTTTTCGGCCAATTCTAATAAAGGAAAATCCCAATAGGACCAATCCTTGGAATTTGTCCATCTACCATCTTTTATTGTTTTATTATGGTGGCTTACATGTTGGGTCAGGTTTAAAATATGAGCAAAAACCATTTGTGCAACCGAATTAACACCATAGGCAGGTACGTTTGCTACTGGAATATTTAAACTTCGGGCAGCATCAATATCTACTATATTTACACCCGTTGCTGTAACAACAATTAATTCTAAATTTGGCAATTTTTTCAGGATTGATTTTGTAAGTGGGGTTTTATTAGTCAATATAATCTGAGCATTGATAGCCCGTTTTAAAATATCCGATTCATTTGTCCGTTCATAAATTGAACATTCCCCAAGTTCTTGAATTGCCTGCCAACTTAAATCTCCGGGATTTAGGGTGTATCCGTCCAGTATAACTATTTTCTTTTTATTCATACTGCAGAATGTAAATTTTAACTCACTCTTATTCAAAAAATTAACTTTTTATTCACTGTATTTTGCAAATTCTTTTTAGTAAATTTAACTAAACCAAGAACTGACAGTTTAAAAATAAAAATTGCCATCCAACGCTGAAGTTTTAGGGCTTGGACCCGAACATTTAAAATTGATCGCATTTAACTTCCACATAAAATAAACGAGGACTGTAAAATGTCTTTGCCTTCCAGCCATAATCAGGCTTCTATCAGGGATAATTTGTTATCAAAATATAGTGATGTTTTTACTAAGGAAGCTTTAACATCCATAAATTTACTATCCCAATTTAATGATGAACGCTTAAAACTTATGTCAAAACGAATCCAGAGAAGGAATGATCGTTTTGCAAAGAAAGAAAACATATCTTTTTTAGATCCTGACCAAATAATTGCTGGAACAGATATTTTGGTAAAGGATGCCCGAGCAGGAAAATTTACAGGTTCAGAAATTCCTCACGATCTACAAAGGCAATGGATACAAGGAACAGGTCCTGGAGCTAAGCCCAACAGCCCGGTTGAGAAAAGTATCCGCAATATTGCTTATGCCCTGCTTTCCGGGGCTGACGGCTGGATGTTTGACGGGGAAGATGCCCTCGGTCAGGTTACAGCGATGTCTCTTGATAATCAAAGAAATTTAAAATTGGCCATCGATAACGACCCTTTGTTTTTAAATGTGGCCGAACAAGTTTCTGTTGAAATGAACCGTTGGGGAAAAAGTTTTTTTGGTCGTCAAATTATTGATGACTGGAGAGAACAGCTTAATTTTACAACAAAAATTTTTAGGGCACGCGGGCTTCACCTAGATGACCGCCATATAAGAGACCATAATGGTTTTTCCCTTTCGGCTTCTATCGTTGATATGGCTTTATATGTTACAAACAATTACAAAAAACTGCTTAACGATGGATCTTCGATTGTATTATACCTGCCAAAAATTCAAACTGCAGAAGAAGCTGCTTTCTGGAATAAACTTCTAAGTTTTTTAGAAGGACACCTAAAATTAAAGCTGGGCACCATAAAAGTATATGTTTTGCTGGAACAGCTTGAAGCAACATTTCAGATAATGGAGATACGTGCCGCTTTAGGTAAACATTTTGTCGGTTTTAATACAGGCCGTTGGGATTATATCAACAGTGTTTCTGATGCAATGGCCTGGGATAAAGAGTTTATCAATCCGAATATTGAAGAAATTGGCATGACCTATGGTTATATGCGCAACTATGAAGACCGCGTAAGGCGATGTGTAAATACAGCGGATATAAATGGAAATTTTGCTTTATGGCAAGGAGGCATGGAACCAAATATTCCTGTAGGATCAGAAAAAGGCATTGCCAATAGTATGAAAAAAGCAGTTGCCGGCGCCGTTCGGGAACAGCAGGAAGGGGCAAGTGGTAAATGGGTTGCGCACTGGCGTATGGTGCATATTGTGCGGCCTGTTTGGGAAAAGGTTAGCGATGCAAATCAATTAGGCAGAAAATTTCCTGCTTTAACATATACGCAGCAAGATGCTGATGGCTTAGTATTATTAGAGCCCGCCGTCCGATCTATTAGGGGTGCACGTAATTTGTTAAGTGTTGCTTTGCAATATGGAAATGCTTTTTGCGAAGGATTACAGGCTGCTGCATTGAAACCAGCTGATTTCTTTGGAAATGATGATATTCTCTACTTGATGGAAGACATGGCCACTGGTGAAATCCGCATGAGTATTTTGTGGGAGTGGATTCATAAAAAAGCCCGTTTAAATGAAGATGATGATTCGATGGGTCTAAAATCAGGCGATACTTTTTCGCTGGAAATCTTTAACCGTTTAATGGAAGATGAGTATCAGAAACTTTTAGATGCCGATAGCAAAGATGTTCACGAGAAAACTAAAACAACGACATTGCCAATCGTGAAAGAAATGGTAAACAATTATATAATGGATGAAACAAAAATTCCATGGTATATCGATTTACTAAACATTAATCTTAACAATACTGATTTTGCAACTGCTAAGGCGCGAATTAAGAAATATATTGAATCATTTAAAAAAGATGGTACACGCATTACAGAAAATTTAGATTTTATTCACCCGGCCTCTTAATTAGAGGATAATAAACAGGAGATAAAAAATGGATAATTTTTTCAACCATATTAATGAAATGAAACAATGGATGTCAGCCAAACGCTTTGAAGGGATAACCCGTCTTTATTCTGCCAGGCAGGTTGTGGAACAGCAAGGAACCATTTTTAATGATTATTCTGTGGCTAAAAATGCCGCTGCAGAATTTTACGAATTACTGCGAGAGCTTTATGCAAAAAAAGAATCCATAACAACTTTTGGGCCTTATACACCAAGCCAGGCTGTAATGATGAGACGTATGGGAATAAAAGGGATTTATCTTGGTGGATGGGCTACTTCTGCAAAGGGCTCCATAACAGAAGATCCTGGTGCTGATTTGGCCAGCTATCCATTAAGCCAGGTACCGGATGAAGCTGCGCCAATTGTCCGCGCTTTACTTGCTGCTGATAAAAATCAAAAATACCTGCGTTCTCGAATGACAGAGAAAGAACAAAAAGAGACACCAGAATATGATTATCGCCCGTTTATTATTGCCGATGCAGATACAGGCCATGGAGGTGATGCCCATGTTCGCAACCTGGTCCGCCGTTTTGTAGAAGCAGGGGTTACCGGTTATCATATCGAGGATCAACGATCCGGAACAAAAAAATGTGGTCATCAAGGTGGAAAAGTTTTGGTCGCTATCGATGAACAAATCAAAAGGCTAAACGCTGCTCGTTTTCAATTGGATACTATGCGGGTTTCCGGAATTATTGTGGCGCGAACAGATGCCGAGGCAGCAACATTATTGGATAGCAACAGCGATGGCCGGGACCATCCTTTTATTCTTGGCGTTACCAACCTGGATATCCCGAGTTACAGAAGTTGTACGCTGGCAATACTTAGGCGTTTTTACGATGCCGGAGTTGAAGAGATAAATGGCCATATGCTATACAACTTGTCTGAGGATGAGTTTAAACAAGCGAATGATTGGTTCAAAAATGCTAAAATCTCCGTTCAGATTGATGCCAGCATAAAGGAATTTGTTGATGGAAAACAACCTTTGTTGGACAGAAGTCTCAATGCAGCACTTGATTTGTTTGTGGAAGTTTGGGAAAAAGAATCCGGCTTAACTACCTTGAAAGAAGCTGTAGCAGATGTTATGGCATTCCATATTGAAGAAGGAGCTGAATATGACCTTAGTGTTGATGAATGGTTAAGTTTTGCCAAAACTGCTTCCTTTTTTGAAGCAAATCAAAAAATTAATGAAATGGGATTAGATATAAGCTGGGATTGCGAACTATCCCGTACACCTGAAGGTTATTATCAGGCTCGCGGAGGTTTGGAATATGCCATTGCAAAATCATTGGCCGTTGCTCCATTTTGTGATATTATCTGGATGGAAACCAAAACAGCAAATTTAGAATATGCCAAAAAATTTGCAGATGCAATGCATGCAGAATATCCGGATAAAATGTTGGCTTATAATTTATCTCCATCTTTTAACTGGGATACAACCGGTATGACTGATGACGAGATGCGCGCTTTCCCAATAGAAATGGGCAAAATGGGATTTGTATTCAACTTTATAACCTACGGCGGGCACCAAATTGATGGTTTAGCTTCTGAAGAATTTGCAACAGCATTACAGCAAACGGGAATGCTTGCCCTTGCCAAGCTACAAAGGAAATTCAGATTACTTGAATCGCCTTATAAAACACCACAAACCCATGTTGGTGGCCCTCGTTTAGATGGCGCCCTGGCAGCTTCTTCCGGTAGGACAGCAACCACTAAAGCAATGGGTAAAGGCTCAACACAATCTCAGCATCTTGTACAAACTGAAGTCCCAACAAAATTATTAGAAAACTGGCTTGATATCTGGGCAAAACAGTACAAAATTGTTTCCGGTCTTAAAGTAAAACTAAGGCCTCACCGTGCAGGATCAGAGCTTTTGGAACTTAGTGTACTGGATGATTATGGCAATAAAATGTCTGATATCGTTTTTGCAAATATTCAAGACCGAAGAGGAAATAACATTTTATCAGTTCGCGATCAAAACACACTCAATCCTGATTTTAGGATGAAAAGGTTTATGACGCTAAACCAGATTTTTCTAATGCATCGCTATAAAACAAATTCACTTCATTACGTTACACCAAGCGATGATAATAAGCGCCAAACAGAGGGCATGAAAAAACTTGGTATTTTTAAAGAAGTGAGTCAGGAGATTGGTGATATTATTGTTGCTAATGTGGATGTAGACAAAGTGAAAGAGCTACTAAACGAAGATTTGGTAAAACTGAAAAAGTTAATCGCTAAAGAATAAGAGTTTAGTCATTTGTTTTTAATATAAGCCCTTAATGTCACCCTGGCGTAAAGGGCTTTTTTGCGACATAAATATTAATTGTCATATCCAATCACTATTTAAAGAATCCTCATTTAGCTTCGATCATTCAGTAATAATATTGGTGATTTAAACCGTACGAAGGAAACCTTTATAGAAATACAATCCGGTACAAGAATGATCAAATACATTAGAAATATAATTTTCCTATCACTCTTCTTAACACTACAAAATATTTTTTCCCAACAATACTATTTTAAAAACTATACTGGAGAAGATGGTCTTTCCCAGCATTCTGCAAATGTAATAATTCAAGATAGTGATGGATATTTGTGGGTTGGTACGCAAAATGGGCTTAATCGATTTAATGGACGTAAATTCCAAATTTTCAGCATTGAGGATGGCCTTGAAAATGATTATATAAATGACATTGCTCAAGATAGTTCTGGGACAATTTGGATTGCAACAAACAATGGGGTTAGTAGATGGGATGATCCAGGATTTACAAATTTTAATGACTTGGCTGGACTTGCAAATGAGAACGTTCTGAAACTGATTGTGGACATGAATGGTTTTTTATGGTGCAGTACATTATCCGGATTATACCGCAAAAATGAAAATACTTTTAAAAAATATTCGTTTCAGGATAGAATTCCTGAAACAAGGATTAATAATCTTTTCTTTGATAATAACGATAATTTGTGGATCGCAACTAGCAATGGATTATATGTAAACAATAATAATTTATTTTCGGATAGTTTGATATCTCCAGCAGATATGCTAAATGTATTAAGCATTGTTCAAGATAACAGCAATCGGTTCTGGCTTGGTTTAAAAAACCAAATCCGGGTTTATAAAAATGGACACTTGATAAGGACTTTTGAAAAAGATGACCATATTAATGGTCCTGTAAACCACCTTTTTATTAGTGACAATGATATTGTATGGGCTGCAACGAATTATGGCGTAGTCATGATCAACGGAGAAAAAACAGATTTAATATATGAGAAACAAGGTTTGCCCTTAAATACTGTTCTTACAGTTACTGAAGACAATGACAAGGTTATCTGGTTAGGTGGTTATGGCGGTGTTACAAAATTTCAAAGCCGGGCTTTTGTTAATTTTAATACAAGAGATGGACTTGGTGCAAACCAAATCCGCCCAATCGCAAGGCGTAAGGGAGGAAAGCTTTGGGTCGGCACTACAGGGGGCTTAAATAGTTTTGATGGAGAAGAATGGAAATTATTTACTGAACAAGATGGTCTTTTGAATTCAAAAGTTAACTGTCTATTTCTTGATCCATCAAATATCTTATGGATTGGTACAGAAAATGGTCTTAATTACTATGATGGGACAAAACTCCGAGTAGCGCATGATATTTCTTTGAGGGAGCCCATACGTTACTTAGATCAATATATGGATAACATTATAATTGTTTGCCAAGATGCTGTTTATTCATATAACAGGTTTTCAAATGATTTAGATAAAATTGAAGTCCCCGGTAATAGCTTAATAAACGCTAGAACCTTAGGGGACAGAAAGGGTAATTTATGGATTTCCGGAACGGCTGGCCTTTCCGTTTTTAATGGAATAACCTGGAAAACATATACTGTAAAAGAAGGCCTGGCTACAAACTACCCTTATTTTATTTGCGAAGATTTTTACGGAGCAATCTGGTTTGGATACCATTCCTCACATGGTCTTACACGATTTAAAAACGGCAACTTCAAAACCTATGTTACTAAAGATGGCCTTACAAGTAACGCAGTCTATTCACTTGGAACGGATTTTGATAATAATTTATGGATTGGTACTGCACGTGGAGTAGACAAATTCGATGGGAATAACTTTAAAAATTATAATACTTCTGATGGTTACGCAAGTTATGAATCAAACTCCGGAGGTTTTTTCTTAGACTATGATAGCACCATTTGGTTTGGAACAGGAAACGGCCTCAGCCACTACTACCCATCATTTGATATTGATAATAAAAGCCCTCCAGTAATTAAGATTAATTATACACAACTGGGAGATTCTGTTTATACAAGAAATAGCTCCATTCAGGTCAAACATGACCAAAAAGATTTTTATGCATTTATTGAATGTCTCACTTATATAAATGAAGAACGAATTGAATTTAAGTACCGGTTGTTGGGCTATAGTGATCGTTGGAAAAAATTTAAAGACAGAGTAATTCAAGTTTCGAATTTGCCGCCAGGAACATACACCCTGGAAGTTAAAGCAAAAAAATATTTGGGAAATTGGTCGAAACCTGAACGCACTAAATTTATTATTGAACCACCCTATTGGAAAACATGGTGGTTTAGGGTTTTGAGCTTCCTATTAATATCAACTATTCTATTTGGCATCTATAACCAACGTGTTCGAAGTATTAAAAGGCAAAACGAAAAACTAGAACTGCAGGTTAAAGAACGTACCAAAGAAGTTATTAAAGGTAAAAGAGAAACCGACAATATTCTCAATAATGTTGAAGAAGGCTTATTTTTGATCAATCCTGACTATTCAATAGGAACTCATTATTCAAAATCCCTTGAATCCATTTTAGAAAAAAATAATATAGCTTGTGAAAATTTTGTTGCAACAATCCAAGAAAATATCCATAAAGAAGACGCATCAACAATAATGGATTTTTTAGATATAATGTTTATGGATGATGTGGAAGAAGAGATGACTTCAACACTTTCCCCTTTAAGCAAGATAAAGTTCCATTTTCCACGACAGAATAGTAATGAAGCAATCAACAAATTCCTTTCTTTTAAATTTAAACGTATACAAAACGAAGCCGGTAATACAGAAGAGCTTATTTCCACTGTCAGCGATATAACGAACCAGATACATTTAGAAAAGCAACTTGCTGAGACAGAAGAGCATCAAAAAAAGCAAATGGATTGGCTATTTAGCATATTGCATGTAGAACCTGAAATGCTGAGTGATTTTATAGATGGTGTAAAAAGAGAATTAGCGACAATTGATATGTCATTATCAATTCCTGATGATGAAATAGATATTTCCTCAACACTTCAAATTTTGTATCGTTCAATGCATATGATAAAAGGAAATGCAGCCTTATTGGATTTACATTTTTTTGTTAAGGAAGCTCATGAATTCGAAGATTTAATTTCTAAAATCCAAAAAAAACAAGAATTAGTTGTTAGTGATTTATCACCTCTTCACGAAAAACGTAACACAATGATGGAAGTTTTAAACGAAGTAAATGCTTTAATCGAAAAGATTGGCAACCTGACTAACAATTTTCGACCCAAAAAGAATCTTACAAATGACCAACTGATAGATTCCATCAATAAAATGGTTTACAGTTTTTCAATCGAGTCTGGGAAAAAGGTTAGTTTTGAATATTCCAAATTTGATTCGAAACAAATTCCACCAAACTACCGCATTTTTATCAAAGAAGTACTAATACAGTTTGTAAAAACTCATTTGCTCATGGATTTGAGAATAATGATGAGCAAGAGGCACATGGAAAACAGGTTAATGGAAAAATTGAAATATCATCTTGCATAGAAAATGCAACCTATAAAATTACCTATCGGGATGATGGTCGAGGACTTGATTCAAATAGATTGCGTCAGAAAGCTTTGGAACTAAACCTGGCGCCAGAAAATACAATAAAAAAGTGGACGGATAATAAATTATATTCAGTGATTTTTACACACGGTTTATCAACCAACCCATCGCCGGATAGAATTTCTGGCAGAGGTATTGGATTAGATATTGTAAAAAAGAAAACGGATGAATACGGTGGGACAATTACAATATGTTCAGAGGAAGGTCAATTCTGTGAGTTTATAATTTGTTTGCCAATTAAATAAAATAAAGCTTCAAACATCCCTGTTTAGCCCGATTAGCAATACCAATAAAATACGGATTCTATTTATTCTACTAAAGAATATACTCTGAGGTATAAATATGATTATTAGCTCCTCTTTAAAATTACAGATGTACTATTCCTCTCTTATTCTCATAATAATATGGCATCTACTTTCACCAAAATCAACATTTGCCCAAAAACCGAACATAAAGTTTGACCAGATCACTGTTTCGGATGGTCTCTCTCAAAGCAAAATAACCAGCATTGTGCAAGATAGTGTTGGATTTATGTGGTTTGGTTCAAAAGCAGGTCTAAATAGATTTGATGGCTCAAAAATCAAAATATACAAATCTGATAAGAATGACAGCACTAGCATAAGCGATAATTCTATTCTAAATTTATTTAGGGACCGGCTCGGAAAACTATGGATAATAACAGAAGAAGGCGGGCTCAACCAATATGATTCTAAAACAGAAAATTTTACTCAGTTTAAACATAACTCAGCTGATTCTAATAGTATAAGCTCCAATATTGCCCGAGTATTATATGAAGATAGAGGTGGAGTTCTGTGGGTTGCAACCTATGGTGGTCTAAACAAATATATTCATAAACAGAAAAAATTTGTTTTGCAAAAGATTAAAAATCCAGGAAGCAATATTGATTTAAGTAATCAATTTATCTATTGTATCAGCGAAGATTCTAACGGGGATTTGTGGCTTGGCACTTCAGATAATGGCCTTATACACTTTAATAAAGAAACAGGCCATTACACACATTATACACACAATCCCAAAAACCCAACAAGTTTAAGCAGCAATAATCTCCGTACTATTTTTACTGACCATACCAGCACTCTCTGGGTGGGAACTAAAGGTGGCGGCTTAAGCAGCTACAATATGGAAGGTGATGAATTTCAGCACTACAAACCGGAATCTAACGATCCATATAGTATTAACAGTAATTCAATATTATCCATTTTTGAGGACAGTAAGCATCGGTTATGGATTGGCACTGATGGAAAAGGCCTAAATTTATATGACAGGCAAAATGACCGTTTTTATCATTATCAGGAAGATATTAATAACAACAGTTCTCTTAGCAATGATGTTGTGTTGGATATTTATGAAGATAATATAGGGGATATCTGGATTGCTACTTTAGGAGGAATCAATCGAATAAACAAGGAAGGAATGCGCTTTGGACATATAAACTCTCACCCGGTTGATAAAAACACACTAAGCAAAAATGAGATCCGAGCAATTTATGAAGATCGTTCCGGTACTCTCTGGGTGGGTACGGATAGAGGTGGGCTAAATAAAATTCAAAACCTAAATATGAGTAATGTTAAACCAAAGTATACTCATTTTAATATGAACAATCATAGTGGTATTAGTGATAATGTAATTCTTTCGATTCTTGAGGACAAGCAGGGGAATATGTGGTTTGGAACCTATACAGGTGGTTTAAACAAGTATAATAAAAAAACTGAACAATTTACACATTTTAAACATAACCCTGATGACTCAACCAGCATTTCTTCCAACTTTATTTGGTCAATAATTGAAGATCGGGAGGGATTTATATGGTTGGCTACAAGTGGTGGGGGCATTAATAAATTTGACCCGAAAACTGGCAAGTTTAAGCGTTTTCTGAATTCAGGTGACCCTAAAAGTATTGGAAGCAATGTTATCATCTTTTGTCATGAAGATTATCTTGGTCAACTATGGCTGGGGACTTATAACCGTGGTTTAAATCTTTATGAAAAAGAAACGGGTCAATTCAAACATTATGAACCTGATCCACAAAACCCAAACAGTATTAGCAGCAAAAAATTATTTTCAATTTATGAAGATCCAACCGGTTTTCTATGGATTGGAACAGATAACGGATTAAACAAACTTGACCCTAAAACAAAAGAGTTTACGCGTTTTACTGAAAAGGATGGCATACCCAATAAACTTCTTTTTGGCGTTTTAGGCGATAACGAAAATAATATTTGGCTAAGTACCAATGAAGGTCTCTATAAATATGACATTGCCAGCAAAACAGCAAAACCATATACAAAAGAAGATGGGCTTCAAAGCAATGAGTTTTATAGGGGGGCTTACCATAAAGGACATTCAGGAAAATTTTACTTTGGTGGCTTGAATGGGTTTAATTCCTTTTTTCCACATGAGATTAAGAACAATCAGACAATACCAACAATTGTTCTAACCGATTTTCAAATATATAATAAATCTGTCCCAATTGGTTTATGGGAGAATGAACAAACAATCCTTAAACAATCCATAACCAATACAAAAAAAATAGAGATTTCATACAGAGAAAACCTTTTTACCCTTTGGTTTTCTGCCTTAAGCTTTATATCGCCAGGTAAAAACCGCTTTGCATACAAAATGGAAGGGTTTGATAAAGATTGGATAAGCATAGGTGAGCGGCAATATGCTAACTATTCCAATCTGGAAGGCGGTGAATACACTTTTATGGTGAAAGGATCTAATAATGATGGGGTGTGGAACGAACGTCCTACAACGGTAAAAATTATTATCACACCACCATTTTGGAAAACAACATGGTTTAGGTTCTCCAGTGCCTTCTTCTTGATTGTATTACTAGTCGGTTTTTACCGTCAACGTGTAATATCCATTAAAAAGCAAAACGAAAAATTAGAACAGCAGGTTAAAGAACGTACCAAAGAAGTTATAAAAGGTAAAAAGGAAACAGATAACATTTTAAATAATGTTGAAGAAGGCCTGTTCTTGATAAACCCCGATTTATCCATTGGTTCTCAATATTCAAAATCATTTGGTGCCATAATGGAAAAAGATAACCTTGCCAATAGAAGTTTTATTGATTCCATCTCAAAACACCTGCCGGATAATACGTTATCCATTGCTACAGAGTATTTTGAACTAATGCTTGATGAAAAATACGATGAACAAAACATAGATCAATTCTCGCCATTAAACCCTGTCGAATTTTCTTTTGAAAATACAGAAAACAAATTTTTATCTTTTAAATTTAAACGTATTCAAAAAGAGGATCATACCATCGAGAAATTGATTTCTACCGTGAAAGATATTACAAATCAAATTCACCTAGAAAACCAACTTAAAAAATCTGAAGAAGATCAAAAAAGGCAAATGGAGTGGTTGTTTAATATTCTACAGGTTGAGCCTTCTATGCTGAAAGAATTTATTGAAGGTGTTAAACGAGAACTAGAAATAATTGAAGAATTGCTAATCACCGTGGAGGATGAAAAAAGTATTCCAGTTATTTTAGAGTCTATCTATAGATCCATGCACATGATTAAAGGAAATGCAGCACTGCTGGATTTAAACTTTTTTGTGGAAGCTGCGCACGGTTTTGAAGAAAGCCTATCTGAAATACAGCAAAGTGATAACCTAACATACCCGTGCTTAAATATTATAAAGGAAAAGCATGAAGAAATTAATAAGATTTTAAATGAATTAATAAAGCTCATAGACAAAATTGGAAACCTTACACAGAATTTTAAGCCAAAAAAAAACCAGGAAAAGCAGCAACTTTTAAAATCCATTAAAAACCTGATAAAAAGCTTGTCTATAGACATGGGGAAAAAAGTAGGTTTGGAATCTAAAAATTTTGATATCGAAAAGGTTCCACATAAATACCGGCTTTTTGTGAAAGAAGTTTTAATTCAGTTTATTAGAAATTCAATGGCCCATGGTATCGAAAAAGAAGTGGAGAGAAAAAAATCAGGAAAACCTGATGAAGGAAAGATTGAAATTATAACAAGCATTGACCAGGATTGTTTTAAGTTTATATACCGGGATGATGGTTGCGGGCTCAAACTTGAAAAACTAAAGGAAAAAGCACAAGAACTATTTGGCGCAAACGGAAAGAAAAACTTAACAGAAGATGATATTTACTCAGTTATATTTCACTCTGGGGTAACCACAACCACTACCTCAGACCATATCTCTGGAAGAGGTGTAGGCCTGGATATTGTAAAAAGCAAAATCGATGAATTTGGTGGGATCATTTCAATAAACTCTAAACAGGGGCAGTTTTGTGAGTTTGCAGTAGAACTGCCAATAAAAGAATATGAGACCAACAAGGAAGAAATATTAATGGGTTGAGTAAAGATAGACCCATTTAGAGCAATCAATTCCCCCGAATTAATCATGCACTTTATGGGCCAGTAATTATTTTATTTTAAAAATAACATCTTTTTTGTCAAACTCTTATCTACCGTAATCAATTTGTAATAATATGTTCCAGAAGCCACTAAATTATTTGCATTATTTTTTCCATCCCAGTTTGCACTATGCAAAACACCAGCTTTCATTTTTTCATTTTTATAGATCGTTTTTACCAACCGCCCCATGTTATCGTAAATATTCAGAGATACAGAGCTGTTCTTGTCTATGCGAAACTGGATGTTGGTTGTAGGATTGAATGGGTTCGGATAGTTTTGCCCTAAGGAAAACTTATTAACTGTAGCCTCAAAATCATCCAGCCCCAAAGCAAAGTCTTGAATTTGTAGACTATCTATCACCCAGCCCCAGCCATTTTGCTGATCATCTGCAAACAATCTAAAACGGATTAAGATTGTGTCACCTGCATTAAATGTTTCAGATAAATCTATGGAGTGTTGTTTAAATAGTTTTCTATATAAGCCTGCATTTGTCCAGGCATTCTCCCATTCAGGGAATAGACGCGAATCATATCCCGGTGCCAGGGGTTTCCACTCTTCACCATCTTTAGAAGCCTCAACAACCACATAATCTTTAAAATTCAAATCACCAAATTCACTACCCTCTTCACCTGGCTCTACAATCGCAACATCGGAATAAATCATTCTTGCATTTTCATCTTTTACAATTATGGGTTTAACCAAAGTAAAAATATGGTCTGTTGAATTTAGGTAATAATGTTTAGAATGAATTGCCGTACTGAACCCAAATGTACGTGTTATTGAAAATAAATCTCCCACGAAATCATCAATCGGTGCATCTTCAAAGTCCGACAAATATGAGTCTACAGGATTTTCAAATGAATAAACAACAATGGAAAGCTCATTGGAAACGGTTATCATTTCATCGAGAAAGGCATATATCCGAACTGGTATTTCTTTTGTTATGGTAGAAGTATATTTTAAAACGAGTTCAAATTTAGTTTCTGTTATATTTGCGAAAGTTGTATCCTTCGTCCCATTGATTAATACCTGGACTGAATCAAAAATTGTAGATCCACCTGCAAGAAGAGTTAATTTTGAGTTGCTATAATTTGCAGTTTTGAGATAAGCTTTATTTGTTAATCCGGTTATACGCCGTAGTGAGTTATTGGTAAAACCGGAAATATATAATGTGTCCAATGAGGGTGTTATTGCAATTCCATTTGGTTGATTAAAAGTAGCTTTTTCAATTGTCCCATCTGCACCACCTAATCCACCACCGGCAAACCAGGAAATTTCACCGGTTTCTTTATGAATTGTGTAAATTGTATGTTTGGTAATTCCAGTAGCATAAAATAATGAATCTGCTAAAACCATAAACCCAAGGCTTCCTTCTATTTGAGCAATAAGAGAAAGTGTTGTATCTGAGTTAACCTTAAAAATTTTCCCATCATTATAATTGGCGACATACATTATACCATCAGCATCAAACTCAATATCGATTGGGCCATTTAAACCACCTCCGTTTATGAATACAGATAAATTCCCGGTTGTATCAACGACACTAACACGGTTAATTCCATAATGTGTAATAAACATGTTGCCATCGCTATCAAAGTTTATGCAAGATGGCGTATTAATATTAGCAATCTCTAATGATTTTGAACCATCACTTTTTACTTTGTAAACCTGGTTACTTTGGTGGCTTGGAATCCATAAAGTGCCTTCGCTGTCAAATGCTGTTCCATTTGGTGATGTAAACCCATTGGCAAAAACTGAATGTTGGCCATCGGGAGTAACCTTTGTTACATTTTCACCAAAAAATTGTGAGCCATATAAATTGCCTTTGTCATCAAAAATCAATCCATCATTTATCAAACCGTTCGATGGAATTGTTTCTACTGTTTGCGAAAAAGAAAATGAAAACATAAAAATGAATAGCATTAAATAAGAAAACTTCAAAAACATTAAATCCTCCTTAAATTTCAATTATTGTCGTTGGTCAATAATAAGCTCATTTTTAAAGGAGTTCGGTCGGTATTATAAATCCGAACCTCTTTTTTACAAAGATGGGAACGAAATCTAAAAATTAATTTAGGTTTCTTAGATACTCTTTGGGAGTGAGTTGGGTTAATTTTTTAAATGCAGTGTTAAATGTTGTTTTAGAATTAAAACCGGACTCGTGAGCAATTGCTAATAAGGTGAGGTTTTTATAATTCTCCATCCGACTCAATTTTTTAAACTCTTCGATGCGGTATGCATTTATATAATCTGAGAAATTCTTTTTAAATTGCTCATTTATCAGGCGGGATAATTGATGAACTGGCAGATTACTTATTTCCGATAATTTTGGAAGCGTTAATTGAGGATCAAGAAATGGCTTGCTTTTTTCCATTTTGTTTTCCAGAACTTTTGCTAATTCCTCAAAGTCATTCTCCGAAGTTACATTTTTTCCGTTTTGTTGAACGGGCTCTTTTATAAAAATTTCAGGATGACCCATTGCATAATAAGCCATTACAAATGCAATCAACGAAAGTATAACCCAGGTTAATTGATAACCAAGATAATTTGGCAAGAATACTAAACCAACCTTTGAAGCTATAAATGAAAAAGACCAAACAAGTATAACAGCAGCGCCAACGATAATCATACTTCGCACAAATTGGTAAATATACTGGAACGAAAGATATTCCTTTGATTCCTGTTCGTATCTAATAAGCAAATTCCAATTCAAAAAAATATAAACACTATTTTGAATTATTGCCCCAATCTCAATGACATCAAAAAAGAGAAAGTTTGACTGAAGAGTTAAATTAATTTCTGCTCGATTTGAAATAAGGAGCGGTGATATTAAAATAATGTGTAGGCAAGCCGGAATAAAATGCAGCCATTTTTTCGCAGATGATGTTTGAATTATATTTAAGTATTTCTGAAGATAAAAATAAAACAGGGGGCCATAAACAAAAATAATAAAGTCCCCAAATATCAATAATTTAAAAGTAAGGATAGTTAATTTTTCAAGATATACCACTCTGCCAATTAAAGTTAATGTTACTAGAAATATAATCAGTCTTAATGAATTGTTGGAACTATTGACCTTTTGTTTTTTTAAGGATAAAGAAAGTAGGATTACTATTCCTTGTAAAACACCAAATAAAATTAAGAATGAAAACCAGTTAATATTTGCCATAAACTTATATTACGTGATAAAAATATTTTATTATATCATGATTGTGTAAATAGTAATATTTAGTTTTTAATCTGTAGCTGTTAGAAATATTGATGGGATTTCGGTAAACACTTCTATTCATTTTTTATTTGATACTTTATAACCTCAAAAAGATGGTCAAAATCACTTTTATCATTATATAAATGCGGTGCTACTCGGATTGAGCTACCACGCACACTTACGCTTATTTTTTCACATTTTAATTTTTGGATTAGATTATTCGGGACACCTGAACTGAACCGTAACCCCATAAGATGCCCTGCCCTTTTCGGGATTGGAGTAACTGAGAGTCCAAGTTTGGTCGCCTCTTCCTCGGCATAACTTGTAAATTTTGAAAGTGTCGAATAAATATTTTCCACACCCCAGTCCAAAATCTGCTCCAAAGCATTTATGGCCATTGGCACCAAGGCAAAATTGCTTTTCTCACCAACATCAAATCTGGAAGCTCCCTCTTGAAGTTCATCCGTATAATTAACAAGGCCGCTAAAATCTTCGCTGCCTTTGCGGCTCATCCAACCAAACTCCAAAGGTTTGCCTGTATGATATTTTGGATCGACATACATGTAAGTTATGCTGTATGGCCCAAGCAACCATTTGTAAGCAGCGCTTATCAGGAAGTCAGGTTTTATTTTTTGAACATCAAAAGGACACGCGCCAACAGATTGTGTAGCATCAACAACGAGAGCAGCGTTTACTTCATCACATCGGTGACGGACTTGAACTAAATCAATAAAACTGCCATCTGTCCAATGGGCTTGCGGCAAAGCGACGACATCAGTTTTATTATTTATAGTAGAAATGATAACTGAGGTCCAATCTTTATCAACCGGTCGTTCAATTGTAATAAGTTGTGCCTCTGTTCTTTTTACCACTTCAATCCAAGAGTAAATATTTGATGGGAATTGTTCAGCCAAAACAACTATGTTTGCACCTTTGTTTATCTGAATATTTTTAACGGCTGTTTCTATCCCATAACTAACAGATGGGATCAGGGCAATTGAATTCTTATCAGCATTTACTATTTTTGCATATAATGATTTCAACTTTTCCGGTGGTTCATAAAAATCTGGCATAGTGATATCCCATGGATGCTCTTTTTTTGTTATACTAATTTTTCCGACTTCACTGACACTTTTTAATTGCGGGCCCATATAAGCGCAGTTTAAGTAGGTCACATCATCAGGTATGTTAAAAAGCCTTTTTTGGTTGGAAATCATTTTACTCCTGGATTATTTTTAATTGATATCCGCAGCCTGGACATTCTTTATTTATAAGATTATTTTCTGTTATTGCATGCCAATCTCGTTTGATAAGAAGTTCATCACAATTAGGGCAATAGGTGTTGCTGCCATCACCTAAAACATTACCGGTATAAACATGGAGAAGGCCACAATCTTGTGCAACAGCCCTGGCTTTTTCCAAAGTTTTTATCGGCGTCCGGTCAAGATGGGTCATTTTGAAATCTGGGTGAAAAGCACTAAAATGAATCGGGATTTCGTTGCCAAGATTATCGAGAATCCATTTGCACATGTCACTGATTTCCTGCATATCATCATTTTGAGTTGGAATAACTAGGTTGGTAATTTCAATCCAGATACCAAGATTTTTTAATTCTTTAATAGCGTCTAATACGGGCTGTAAATGTGACAAAGTTATTTTATGATAGAATTCTTCTGTGAAGGCTTTTAAGTCAATATTAGCTGCATCCATATTTTCATACACTTCAGGAATAACTTCAAGCGCAATATAACCTGCCGTAACCATTACATTTTTAAGATTATTTTGCCGAGCCAATTTTGCAATATCCATTGCATATTCAGCCCAAATGGTTGGATCATTATATGTGTAAGCGATACTGGAACAATTATTTCGAATAGCGCTTTGAACCGCTGTTTCCGGCATAAACTCCCCTGCTCTGTCCTGATCATATTTTGCTTTGGAGATATCCCAGTTTTGGCAAAACTTACAGCCCAAATTACATCCAGCCGTTCCAATAGATAAAATATCCGTTCCGGGAAGAAAATGAAAAAGTGGTTTCTTTTCGATGGGATCGATATGAACGGCGTAAGGTTTTCCATAAGCCAGGTTATAAAGTTTGCCACCGATGTTTTTACGGATAAAACAAAACCCGGTTTGCCCTTCCCCAATCTTGCAATCACGCGGACAAAGATAACAATGGACTTTATTATTCGGTATTTCTTTAAAGAATTGTGCCAATTTCATAATTACAGATTATACAAAAAAAAGAGTAGAAAGGGCTAATGAAATAAATCAAACAGAATTTATGTTAAGCGAAATAATTATAGCCCTGCCTGATATATTATCATTATTTTATTTATTAAATTACCTCATTTTCCTGAAAGGATTTTACAGTGACGCAAAAACGTATTGAATCAATCGACCTGTTACGAGGTGTGGTAATGGTTATTATGGTACTGGATCATGCGCGGGTATTTTTAAATTACGGTATGTTTTTCTCTGAACCAACAAACATGGAAACGACAACTTCAATTCTCTTTTTTACCCGCTGGATTACCCACTTCTGTGCCCCAGTTTTTGTTTTCCTGGCCGGGACTTCTGCATTTTTATATGGTTCAAAAAAAGAAAGTAAAAAGGATGTCTCTTTATTCTTGTTTACTCGTGGGCTTTGGTTAATTTTGCTGGAAGTAACTTTAATGAACTTCGGTTGGTTTTTTGACATTGGTTTTTCGCTAACTGTTTTCCAGGTAATTTTTGCTATTGGTTTTAGTATGGTGTGTTTAGCCGGTTTTATCTATCTACCCAACAAAATTCTATTAGTGCTTGGTATCATTCTTGTTGCCGGACATAATTTTCTCGATCCGGTTACATTTAACGGCTCCGGCGTAAAAGATATCCTGTGGTATTTATTACATCAACAAAATTATGTGAATTCTTCCGGAGGCGTGTTTTATTTTTATTACCCGGTTATTCCATGGGTTGGATTAATGATATTGGGTTATTTATTTGGCGGATTTTATGTAAAAGGATATGACCAGGCGAAACGAAAAAAAGCGCTTCTATGGATAGGGGTTTCTTCAATTGCTTTATTTATTCTGCTTCGGGCAATTAATATTTACGGTGATCTTGTTCCCTGGAGTGAGCAAAAAGACAGCCTGTTTACATTAATGTCATTTTTTAATACTACGAAATATCCACCATCATTATTGTTTTTATTGATGACTATTGGCCCTTCATTGCTTTTTCTATATTTCACAGAAAATATTAAAAACAAAATCACAGATGCCCTTGTTGTTTTTGGCCGGGTACCTTTGTTCTTTTATGTGGTTCATATTTACCTGATACACCTTTTGGCACTTCTTGGCGCCGCTTTTAGTGGTTTGCTGTGGACAAACCTTGCTATAACAGCCGAAGGTTTTTTTGCAGGAACTTTGGCAAGTTATGGGTTTAATCTAGTGGTTGTTTACATTTCCTGGATTGTTGTTGTTTTATTTCTATTTCCATTTTGTTCAAAATATAATCAGTATAAAACTAACAACAGAAGCAAGTGGTGGCTTAGCTATTTATAATTTTTACTAATTTCATCTAATCATGAAAAGTAACGTAAAGGAAAATAAATGCTAAAATTCTTTAGAAATATCCGCAAACAACTGGCTGCAAAAAACAAGGTGACAAAATACCTTTGGTACGCTATTGGCGAGATCCTGTTGGTGGTGATTGGAATTTTAGTTGCTTTACAAGTTAATAATTGGAATGAAAATCAGAAAGCCAAGGTAAAAGAAACAAAAGTGCTTAATCAATTGGTGGATGGCCTTACTTTAGACAGAGATAAGTTGGAGAAGGAGCTTAAAAAGCTAAAAAAGGTTCAATATTCTATCAAAGAGCTGGAGAAAGTATTAGATGATCCTGATAATCCATATAACGCAGAATTAGACACCCTTTTTGGAATGGTTTATGGAATGAGAAACATAACATTGAATAAAGCTTTTTACGAAGATCTCAAAACATCAGGGATTCATTTAATAAAAAATGAAAAGATCCGGAGAAAAATTGTACACCTTTTTGAAAATAACTATGCCCAGGTGTTCACCTTGAAAAATTTTGAAATTCATGTCAATGATGTGATAAGACCTTACTATCTAAATAATTTTCAAAAAATTGAGTTTTCAGTTTCAGCACAGCCTATAGACTATAACAAAATCTGGAATGATCCCTATTACAAGAATATTGTTAACTATAGATATAAAACCTTAGAAATTAATCACATTGCTTTTTTTACCAAAACGATAAAAGCGATCAATTCATTATTTGAAGAGATTGAGCCATATCTAAAAGAAAGAAATCAATAATTATTTTATAAGGTATCAAAAATATGCTAAGATTCTTCAGAAATATCCGCAAACAACAAGCCACTGAAAATAAAGTGGTCAAATATCTGCGCTACGCTATTGGTGAAATCCTACTGGTAGTAATTGGGATTTTGATTGCACTGCAGATTAACAATTGGAATCAAGAACAAATTCGAAGAACAAAAGAAATTGAGATTCTTAAGGCATTTGATAAACAACTTAAGGATGACCTTAAAGAATTTGAAGAAAGCCTTGCAATGCATAAAAATTCAAAGTCATCTATGAATATTATTCTAAACCATTTACAAAATGATTTGCCAAATAATGACTCACTAAAGTATCACTTCTTTGCAACTACCAATGTTTGGTTAACATCCGGGCTTAACAATGGAGTATTTGAAACTTTAAAATCCATTGGCCTGGATTTAATCTCTAATCAGGAACTAAGGAATGACATTGTGATTTTTTATGACGACTCGGATGAGTGGATAGTAAGTTTTGAAACGAAATATGCAGACATTGTTTTTGATGCAAGCAAAAATATATTAAATACCCGATTTCGTGATTTTTGGAATGGAGACTATACGGTTGTTGATAATGACTTTTCAGGAGAAATGGTTCCCATTAATTATGAAAAATTAAAGCATGACCAGGAATATTTATATTTTGTTCGCACCCTTAGAAATGAAATGGGTTGGCTTATTGAAAGGCCAATAAAAGATGCACAGAGGAAGACAATAAATTTGCTTAAAAAGATTAAAACAGAACTTAAAATACTTGAAAAACCAGAATAAAATGAAAGAAATCAATGATAAGATTCTTTAGAAATATCCGTAGACAGCTTGCCGCGGAAAATAAAGTGGCCAAATACCTTCGTTATGCCCTTGGTGAAATCTTGCTGGTAGTTATTGGAATTTTAATTGCCTTGCAGATTAACAACTGGAATGAGCAGCGAAAGATTAACAAAGCTGAACAAACAATACTAAATGATTTAAAAATAGAAATCGCTTCAAATATTAAATCTCTTAAAGCATTAACCACTGAGCATCGTAATTCTCTGGATAGTGCACAAAAATTAAGACAACTATTTAATGACAAATCGCAATTGACCAAGATTTCAAACAATACGATTATGAATTATGTCTGGGCTTTAAAAGGCAAAAATTATTATATGGAAAAAGGAATTCTTAATTCTATCCTATCTTCAGGTCAAATAAATGCAATACAAAATAAAAAGCTTAAATATCTTTTAGCCTCATTGATAGATGTTACTGAAGAAAAAATGGCCGTTACGAATTATGTTAGAAATATGGGAAATGAGATTTTGCTAAAATCGGTTTATCCCAAAGCTATAGCGCTAAATATGAGTGAAGGTAAGGGAAAAAATGATGCCCGAAATCTCTTCAATGTCCCTGAATTTTGGTTGGTAGTCAGAGGGACATTTATTGAGAACCGGCAGATAGCTCTAAAAAATGAAGAGGAACTGAAGAGGATATATGAACAGGTTTTAAATTTGATAAAAGGTGAAAATATATAAAAATAATGATGGTTAATTAATATGCTAAAATTCTTTAGAAATATCCGTAGACAACTTGCCACGGAAAATAAAGTGGCTAAGTACCTGCGTTATGCCATTGGGGAAATTCTTTTAGTAGTAATTGGGATTTTGATTGCACTGCAGATTAACAATTGGAATGAGAGTAGAAAAGATCGCATAAAAGAAAACTCTATCCTTAATCAATTGCTGATAGAGTTTAAAAGTAATCTTGATCAATTGGATAATAAAATTTTTATCCGGGAAGAAATCGTGAAATCTGCTTCTAATATTTTGCAATATATTGATTCGCCTAAAAAAAATAAAGATAGTACTGATTTTCATATAGCCGTGACAATTGGTTATGCAACGTTTGATCCGATCGTAAATGATTTGGCCAAATCTGGAAACTTGCGATTAATAAAAAGTGATAGTTTAAAGCAACTATTGTCCTTTTGGACAAGCGAAGTAGTTCAGATAACTGAGTCGGAAGAAACATGGAAAAAATATAGAGATGAAGTATATCTTCCTTTTCTAATTGAGCATTACCAACTAAGAACGGGAAGAAACAAACTGATAAAAAGTAATTATTTAAAAAAGTTTCAGATTGACAAAAAAGCTGTAAGCCCTTTATTTAAATCAGGTATCGGTAATACAAAGCATAATGAGGATTTTACCAGGCTCCTGCTGCATCCTGATTATGAAGATCATCTTGTTAGATGCATCATCACAAATAACATAGCAAATGTCCAATCAGTTATTTTAAGAAAACGAATTGTTGAAATTTTAGATTTATTAGATATAGAGATAAAAGAAAATGAATAATGTTAAAATTCTTTTGAAGTATACTCGCCGGTAGCAAAGCGTAAACTTCTTTATTAGAAAATAATATTGACTATTTGATTTTCGTATATTTAATATCCCGTTGCCGTTTTTCTTTAAAATAGCTGGAATGCATTGAGTCTGATGCAGGGATTGTACAATCAGGACATGATGTGCAACCGGCATCTTCTGTGGAGGAAAATTGTTTGTATAATGAGCGGATTGAGAAACCAACCGCAAGTAAAACAAAAATAAATGTCGCTATTTCCTGAAACATAATTTATCGCTTTCTTACTTCTTACTTTTTTTTCTCACTTAAAAACCAAGTATCAAGCCACCCTGGTAAACAACCAGTGAAGCAAAGTATGCCAATCCGGTCATATAGCCAATCATAATAAGCGGCCAGCGCCAACTGTTTGTTTCACGTTTTACAATGGCCACCGTTGCCATACATTGGCAGGCCAGAACAAAAAAGACCATAAGAGAAATTGCCATTAAAGATGAATACAACGGCTCTCCGGTTTCCGGATCTGTATCATTTTGCAATGCTGTTTTCAGATTAACCGAAGATTCATCACTACCTTCCACATTATAAATCGTGGCCAAAGTACTAACCATAACTTCACGAGCTGCAAAAGAAGTTAGCAGTCCGATGCCTATTTTCCAGTCGAAGCCTAGTGGTTTTATGGCCGGCTCAATAAATTTCCCTATTTGCCCGACGTAACTTTGCTCAATCTGGTTCACCCCATTTGCTGCATCGATTTCATCAGCTTTTGGGTAGGAAGCAAGAAACCATAAAACAATCGACATGGCAAGGATAATTTTTCCGGCATCCTGAACAAAAATCTTGGCGCGTTCATACATTTGCAAAGTTGTCCAACGCAATGATGGCCTGCGATATGGAGGTAATTCCATTACAAAGGACGAGGAAGTTGGCATACTTTTCCGTATAAAATTTTGAAAAATAAAAGCAACAACAACAGCAGCTACAATCCCGAGTGTGTACATAGCCAGCAACGTAATAGCAGCATAAGAAATAAATCCGAAAACTGTACCTTGTGGAATAAATGCTCCAATCATTAAAACATAAACCGGCAGCCTTGCACTACAACTCATAAATGGCGCAATCATAATCGTAACCATCCTGTCACGCCAACTATGGATTGTACGCGTAGCCATAATGCCGGGAATAGCGCAAGCAAATGATGAAAGCAAAGGAATAACAGAACGCCCGGAAAGCCCGATAACACGCATAACCCGATCGAGCATAAAAGCTACTCGGGCCATATATCCCGTATCTTCCAGGATTGATAAAAAGAAAAAGAGAAACAGTATTTGTGGCAGAAAAACAAGTATAGCGCCAACACCTGCAATAGCGCCATCAACAATCATACTTTGCAAAACACCAGCCGGTAAAATTGCCGTAATCTGGTTACCAATCCAAACAATCCCGGCATCAATCGCATCCATTGGGACTTCTGCCCAGGTAAAAATAGTTTGAAAAATAAGAGCAAAAATTATTAAAAATATTGGAGGGCCTGCAAAACGGTTTGTCAAAACTTTATCAAGTTTATCACTCTGAGAATAGTCTTTAGGTTTTGTTGACAAAACATGTTGTTTGACAATTCCATCAATCCATTTGTAGCGAAGTTTCGTTTCAAGCATGCTCCAATGAAAACCTTTTTCGGTTATAGAATGTCTCGCTTCTTTTACTGCATTTTCAAGATTTTCTTTATTCGATTGGTTGTTCGGTTCATTTGTCCAACTCTGAACGGCAAGATCGCTGGATAAAAATCGCAGCGCCTGTGCTTTATGAAAATCCGGATTTCTGTCAACTTCTCCATTTAGGATTTTTTCGATTGGTTTTAGCGAACTGTCAATTTCTTCTGAGATTGGAATTTTTTTTATAGTAGCCTTATTACCACCAGATAAAGTTTTAAAAATCGCCTTTTTAAGAAAATCAATACCGCGTTTTTTATTGGCAACGATAGGAATTATGGGAATACCAAATTCTTTTTTTAGAGCTTCAACATCTATTTGCAATCCATTTTGATCAGCTACATCCATCATATTCATGGCTGCTATTACAGGAATTCCCAGATCAAGGATCTGCGAAAGCAGGTAAAAATTTCGGCTTAGGTTACCGGCATCCAAAACAACAACAATAAGTTTTAAATCAATTGATGGGTCAGCTCCACACATTATTTCCGCAGCAATCTTGTCATCAATTGATTTTGGGATAAGGCTATATAAACCAGGCAGGTCAAAGATATTTAATTTATAGCCCGGCCCTTCCAGGACGCCTGTTTTTCTTTCTACAGTTACCCCGGCGTAATTGCCAACTTTTTGACGCATTCCTGTAAGCAGGTTAAAAATAGACGTTTTACCAGTGTTCGGATTACCAACAAGGGCAATGTCTTTAATAACTTTTTCCTGAGAAATTGTGCTAATGGGGTTTGTTTCTAATTGAGCCATTAATCAATTCTACTCTTTCTCAACTAAAATTGACTGGGCTTTAGAGCGGGCAATGGATAAATGATATCCGCGTAAATCTACTTCGATGGGATCTCCTAATGGTGCACTTTTCACGAAACGAACCGGTGTTCCTTCCATAATTCCAAGTTCCATTAAATACCCAATATCAGCAGAACCGTTTTGTACTTCACTGATTATTGCATTATCACCGGGTTTTAAATCATTTAAGGTTAACATCTCTTAAATCACTCACTTTACATTTGCTAGGCATAGTTAACATACATGATGCTAATTTAATACTTCAAATCGAATAAATCTACTCTAGGCTAAGTTTTATTAAATATATTTTCGGACTTAACAGGATTATATTGAATATTGGAGCTTAAAGTGGAAAAAAGGAGTTTTATAGAGCTGCCGAGATCTAAATTTATTTCAGGAGCAATACTCTCTCTACAAATTTCTGCACCAGAATATTCGATTCTGGTGTCTCTTGAGCAGATGAAAGGATTTCATCCAAATGAGTGTCATCATCTGTGTACTTTTTTTTGTAGATTGTAAGGCGATCCACCATAGTTTTTTTATCAACTTCGGGATGAAACTGAAATGCCCAAAATGGTTTTCCTTTTACACGAAAAATATGGCTGCAATTTTCAGTGTAACCAAGCAACTCACAACCATCCGGTTCTTTTAAAGCCAATTGCTGATGGACTGTAATCGCAAGGAAATTATTTGGAGTATCAAAAAGAAGAGGATCGTTTTGTGCTGCTTCAGATAGAGAAATTAGAAGGCATCCCATCTCAAAATCTTTTTCCTTATGGATAATTTCCCCGCCAAGGGCCTGAACGGCCAATTGAAAACCAAAACAACTGGCAAAAACCGGAATACCATTTTTTAAACAATGGCGCAGTAATTCCCTGCACTTTTCTAAAAAAGGATTTTCATCCGGCTTCAAAACATTTGCACTACTGGCACCCCCAACAAACAAAGCATCATAACCTTCAACTTCAGTTATTTTAAAGTCGGGTCTGTCAAAAACATTTAAAATATCAATCTGATTTTTATGAAGTGTGCTGTATTCCGCAAAGCTATTATGTTCTTCAATTTTGACCCGCTCATCATGGCGGATTTGCAAAAGAAGTATTTTAAGATCGGATTTATTTTTTTTCATTTGGAAAATTAATCTGGAAAAATGTGAAACGGAGCTTACAAAAAATGCAGTTTATAAATCAAGGAAAGTTAACAATCAAATTAACTAATGTATCAAAATCATTTTGCCGGTTTTTTTAAATTTACCAGCAACGTTCAGGTTAAAAAGATAAACGCCGCTTGCCAATCCGGTGGCATCAAAGGTGACCGAATATTGCCCTGCTTTCTGTTCCCGGTTTATCAAAGCTACTATTTTACGGCCATTCATGTCATAAACATCCAGGATAATATGATTGGCCTTTTTCAATTCAAAAGAAATAGTCGTGATTGGATTAAATGGATTAGGATAGTTTTGAAACAACTGAAAATCAGGAGAATTTGAGAGATTGTTTTTATCCTTTGTTGAGGTTATCAAAGAATCAAGCTGTGTGGTTACGCTTTTTTTGCGGTTTGCAATAAACGATTTGAGGCCAGGTACTAAACCAACTTTTTCTTCCAAATTTTGGACAATCTGTTCATTTGAATACATTTTCAGAGTATCAGCAAAATAGTCATTCTTTATAAAATTGAACAACGAATCGATTTTGGGAAACAGAATTTGTTCGTCAAATCCGTTTTGCAAATAACTTTGTAATTCTTCTATATAGGATTTTTTATAAGGCTCTTCCAGAAGCACTCTGTTTAGCAATGGACGTTGGTTTTCATTATAAAAAATATCTAAAGTATCTCGGTCACCTCTTGAGCCAAAAGCAAGATTGACATCCCAGATGATCCATTCAAACAGATTAGATTTCTCATTATTATACAGATAAAAATTATTAGCAGATCCCAGGTAAGAATCGAGATTTACAAAAAGGTTATTGGCAGCCCAAATTTTAATAAAGCCGGAGATATTTAAAACTTCTTCTATTTTTGATCTAAAATCCTGGTTGGGTGAATTGTTTACCTGATCAATCAGATTGACAAGATCACTCCAGTCATTTTATGTTTCATTTGTTTTTAGGGCATAGTGTTCATAATAATTCTGCTGATCTTCACCTTTCCAGTCTAATTCTGCCGATCTTTCTGCTTTAAACAAGTTGCCATCATTATTATCATAACGCGTATTTAGAAAAGTTTTGTCCACATGTTCTACCAGGGAATACAATCCCCAATAAACACCATTTAGATAAACCCTCGCGAAATTTGCCCTTGGTGCAGAGACGTTATTTTCGTACAAAAAGTCCAGATATAATTTTTCTCTGAGCAGTGATGGATCGCTCCATCCATTATTGAGATTAATTTTTTTTAATCCGTCAAATCGATGGCTTTTTTTGAATTTATTAAACTTAATACGCAAGGATTTTTTATGGCCAGGATAAGCATGGAAAGATGAAAAACCTTTAAAGCGCACTCCAACCGAATCATACAAAACACCTTTAATTTCTACATTTGCAGGAATATATTCTTCATTCTCATGACTTTGATAAAGAGAATCAAGAAAGTTTTCCTGGTTAAAATAAAAGTGGAAATCAAGAATCTGATTTCCACTAAAAACACTACCACCCGGATTTTGAGCGTTTAATTCTCCTAATATTAATATCAATGATATCAAAAATAGATTTAATATTCTATGCACATTTCCTTCCAACTTCCCAAAGCAAAGATTATGATTTTTCCACGAAGACCAGCAAAATGCTGAGAATTATTTTAGTTTCCATTGTAATTCCTAAGCGTTCTCTGCGAACTCCGCGGTAAATTAATTCACCTATTGTTATCGTATTAAAATCATTTTGCGGGTTAAAACAGATTTACCATTTATAATCATTCTGTAAATATAAGTGCCACTTGCAACCTGATTTCCTGAATAGTTGAGACCTTCCCATTTTAAAATATACGCGCCGGAATTTTGTCTGCCATCAACCAGGGTTTTTACTTTTTGGCCCATCATATTGTAGATAGATAAGTTAATATTTGTATGTTTAACCAGTTTATATTCTATAGTTGTTACGGGATTAAAAGGATTGGGGTAGTTCTGTTTTAACATATAGCTCTCGGGTGATTTTGATAAATTGTCATCAATATCTGTTGGAAGACCTGTTATTACTACATCTCCCCAAAGTTGCCCTTGGTTGTCATTTAGGGAAAGGTCCTGAGTAATGATGACACCATCGCCAAGATCTTCAATTTCATCAAAGCGCCAATAGCCAGCCAAACCACTATCAGCTGTAGAATAATATGCAGCATTCAAAGTATCATTGTAAGTTGATTGAAGTTGCGATTCACTACGGGCAAGGTTCCAAACCCGAACTTCATCAATCACACCCTGAAAACGCTGAGTATTGCTCGCTTGCCGCCCTCCAATCCAGAAATGGCGCCATTCTTCATAGTAGCTTCTAACTGATCCACTCCCGGCATATTTATGAAAAAGTACGCCATTGAAATATGTTTTTATATATTCCCCATCATACACCAAAGCAATATGCAACCACTGATTTTCAGGAGCGTTGTAATGTGTGCTCCTCCAACTCCAATCCGGGGAAGTATTGGAAATTGCCCAACGTATTGTACCATCTTTTGCACGAAACAGCTCGTATTCGCCTTCTTTGTTTATAATCATTCCGCCCCATGTATCATCAATGCCCGGGCCTGTTGGATAAATCCAGGCTTCAATAGTAAATTTATTTGTCATTCTTAATGCAGGTGGATCTCCAACGGAGATATACCCTGAGTTGTCGCTCGGATTTACATGCAAGGCATTTCCTAATTCCTGTAATCCGTTCTTTACTGGGACAGCTTCATAATCAAAAACCAGTTGTATTGAGTCCGTTGCAACGCCGTTATAATCATAATAATCCCAGCTTTGCAGATTGCGTCTTGTTACATCCAGCTTTTTTCTGGAATTATTAATTATAGTTGTGGCATCTGAATGCAAGGTGAAATCGACTGTTGTTGCAAAATGAAAAGGTGTTCCAGTTAGATCAATATGGGTAGCCCCGCTATCAGTTTCCGGATAAGCCCATTGAACGCGTCCAACCTGAGCTGAGTTTTCGATCCAACCCGGTATAGTTGTGCCAACAATTATTTCACTTTCATTAAAAGTTTTGTCATTAATATCAACATTAAGTGTAGAAGGGTTTATTCGTATTTTATTAAAATTGAACCTGTAAAATTCATCATAAGCAACATAATCCGAATACACATTTCCCGAAGTATTTTCTATGGAAAGATATTCTCGCGGCTCTGTTAATTCAGCATGTGTTTCAGGATCAAAAAAGATACAATACAGCAACATAGGTTTGTCTTCATCGCCATTTTGATAAATCCAATATTCCGCGCCTGGATCAGGCAAAAATGAGCTGAACTCTTTTACATCTTTGGCATTTGCATAAATCGCAGGAAGCAAAATTGTTGTAGATATTTTATCACCACGTGCATTCTCAACCGTAACTGTTCCCGGCCCATCAGGAATACTTTCTAATTCAACTTCATTTGTATAAAAAGAATTTTCACCCTGTTTAAGGATAAATGTTTTAGTTTCCCCATTTACCGGCACTTCTGCCGTTACGGAAAGAATTGGAAAATTATTTGGTAAAGCACTAATTAAAACGTGCTTATAATCCGCGCTATAGCTGGCAAGGCTAACTGCCGGTTTAGGATCATCACCCGGACTCATCATTACCAGTTTAGTATTTTTGTACATTCTCAAACCCAGCATATTTCCCGGACGGCCAGCTGTTTCCCATTCATTAATTACTTCCGGTGACGGTGAGGATAAATACCAATCATCGGGGTATTTTCTACCTTCAATTGTAGTACCGTCATTCGTTTTTTCAACATCAAAAATAAGAGATGCAATATCTTCAAAATCAAATTCAGGATCCCAGTACGATGTTCCGGCAAAAACCTGGTAGCGGCGATTGGTTCCATTGCCCATTTCAGCTCTCACATCTACGGAAACAGGATCAATTTCACTCTCAAAGCTGGCCCAATCAATGTCAGAGTTCCAATCCTGGTCATTAGGATTCCAACGAACAACCTTTGCGCTTACCTGGATTACTTCCAAAGACAAAGGAGTCCCCATTTGGATGGCGCGTAATTCATCCAGAGTTAGTATTATATCATTGTTGCTTTCATCCTTTTCTACCACTATAGTCCCCGTTTTGGGAAAGCGGCTGTCTGAAGTTCCCGGAGGTGTTAAGATATTGGCAACCTGGCTTGGAATAAATGTGGCAATTGTTTTTTTACCAAGGCTCAAATTAATTGTAGGGGTTACTTCTAGTGCTGTAGCACCGCCCATATTTTCCATATAAATTCGTAATTTAAGCTTTGCTGCCTGATCTGGTTGAGTCGTCCGCGTATTGCTCCAGTTACTTCCAAAACTACTTGTTGAACTCTGTGTATTTGTCCATGTATGCGAATAAGAAGCGGTCACTTCAACACTTGCCATTTTAAATGGATTTAATTCTGCGCCAACCGTCACTGATGCGCTGACAGTGTTTGAGTTTGAGGTTTCGTTTGTAAATGAGCTGCTCTCTTCACCACCTTTTGTGTCGGTAATTGTTGCCAGAGGAATTACATCGTAATCAGTTAATTTTATGACAATTACAGGCCGTGCCGCAACAAGAGGATGATTTTCCGGTGGCGAAATTGCAGCTGGCATATTTATCCCGGAGACTTCCATATAATCACTATACGGATCACCATCTGTGCTCCATTTTAAAGGATCGGTAATATAGTATTTCTTAGTGCTATCACCGTCCCATGGCTGCAGGCCATCCAGAATTGAATAAGTATAGCCGCTAATTTCAAGGGCGTTTTCAATTGTGTCACCATCATCATCAGCACCTGCAACCAAATTTGTGAATGAGCCATCGGCAGCTTTTAAAACTATCATTTCACCTGGTTCATATCCCTGATCGGATTTCGAAAACCCAGCTGAAACTAAAACAAGGATTGAAAGAAAATAAAAAAAGCTTAAATGCTTTCTTACTGCTGATAAAAAAAATATTCCGTTCATACTTCCTCCTGATTTCTAAAAAAATATCATGATCTAAAAACATTCAAAATTTCTTACATCAGGATAACGCACAAAAAAAAGGGAAAAGTGATAATTTAATTATTTTTAAAGATTGGAATAAGATTCTATTTTGTAATGTTTACCGCATGGTAGGTATTAGCAAATCTTAGTTTCTTTATTGTAAAAAATCATCTCAAAGTCTATTTTGGAAAACTATCAGTAGAAAATGCAAAGGAGGTTTCCATGGAAAACAGGACCACAAATATCTTCTTTTTAAAAGGATATGAATATCGTCTTGATGAGAAAATTGATATCCCAACTATATTTACCGGATACGATGCAGAAATCAAAACCGATGACAAAATATTTGCCCAAATATTTAAGGATGGGCAACTGGTCGTTTTCCCGGACTATGCATGGGATGGAATGACAGGATGGTTTGAAAGTACAGACACCATTATTCCAAGCTTGGTTCATGATGTTTTATACCAGTTTATAGCCGAAGACGGTTCTGAAATTCCCAAAAAAAAATATGTAAAAATTGCAGATAAGTTTTTTATGAAGCTTTTGAAGGCAAATAAGGTCCCGTTTCTAAACAGGTTTCTAATCAGGCAGGGAATTCGTTTTGGAAACGCACGAACACAATTCAAACATGAAAAAACGCCAATAAAATATGTAGCATAATCATAACACCATTTTTATATTTTCATGCTGTTTGAGATCATTAAAAATTTTATTTCGGATATCTTCGTTTTCTACTACCAATGATACACTCACGCTTACATAAGTACCTTTGCTGCTCATATTGGATTTTTTTGATGTATACTTTTTTTCCGACAAAATACTTTTAATGGCATTCTCAACATTTTTATAATTACTTCCAATTACTTTATAATCCCAGGTACAAGGGTATTCGATTTTTGCGTCTTCTATCTTTTTATTCATTTTATCCTTTTTGATTTAATTAATGGCTTTCAGCTTTCTCAAAAAATTCACCAATTTGCGGGATGCCACTATTCAAAGCTTTCTCCAAAGGTCCTTCGAACAAAACCCTGCCTTTTTCAAGATAAATAATTCTGTCAGCCAATCTTTTTATGCTTGAAACTTCGTGGGTTACTAAAATTATGGTGATGCCAATTTGTAGTTTTAATTTTAAGAACAGCTCATCCAAACCGGCAAGAGTCACAGGATCAAGACCAGCGGATGGCTCATCACAAAACAGCAGTGGTGGATCCATGGAAATAGCCCGTGCCAGTGCCGCTCTTTTTAACATTCCGCCGGAAAGCTGTTCCGGTGATAAATCGATTGCGTGTGCTAAGTTTACAAGATTTAATTTTACTTTTACCAAATCTTTAATCAATTGTGTGCTTAGTCTCGTGTGTTGCTCCAGTGCAATAGAAATATTTTCTTCCACAGACAATGAATTTAGCAATGCACCATTTTGAAACAAAACACCCATGTTTAACTGGAATTTTGAAAACTCCTCTTCTTGCATTAAGTCAGTCCGTTCGCCTAAAATAGAAACCTCTCCCTGCTGCACAGGATAAAGGCCGACAAGGTGCTTCATTAAAGTTGTTTTACCACAACCACTTGTGCCAAGAATTACAGTTATTTCATTTTCATAAGCAGAAAATGAAATATCCTTCAGGACACGGTTTTTGCCAAAGGTTGCGGCCAGGTTATCTACACGAATTATTTCTTTTAGCATGGTTTCTTTTATCACAAAATCGAGCTAATTTTCTTTAATTATAATAAAATCCTAATTTGAATCCCCAATAAGCGCTATTTAATTCCAAAAAATGATTTTTATAGAAATGATCAAAATCTATTTCACGCATAATTTCTAAAAAGATTGGATTTTTCATAGAATTATTAAAAACTATTTTTAAACCAAATAAATAGCCAAAATTAAAACTTGTCAAATCATCTATATTAAATCCTTTATCGTCAATTAAAAAGTTTGAGGAAAGGCCTAAAAATGGTTGAAATTCTGTTACTTCGATTACAAATTTTGTACTTAGGGAACTGCTTAATTTTATATAATCTAACTTATAATCCAGACCAATATACTCACCAGTTCCAAAAGGCTGGTCAGGAGTTGTTACAGCCAATCTATCTGATGCGCCCTTTTGGACAAAACCCAAATCGAATTCCATTGCTAAATGACTGTACAAATTTGTAACAAAAAAAATATCGAAACTTGGGCCAAGACGGGTATCATTGAATAGATTTAAACTTGTGTGATCAGATTCATTATTAATTGAAGAGTTTACAAATCCAAGCTTAACACCATATGTGTTTTTCCCTTGCGAATAAGTTATCGTACAAGTCAGGATTAAAATCACTAAAACTTTAAACATTATGAGTTTCCTATTTTCTCAAGATTCGATTACATTTTAAAGTTCAATTTTCAAATTTCTAACACTAATAAAACAACAATCCCATGATGGCGTCAGCTAAAATCACTAAAAATATTGAAGTCACCACTGCCTTTGTCGTAAACTTGCCAACACCTACAGCTCCACCTTCCACATGTAAGCCAAAAAAAGTACCGGTTTGCACAATTATCCCTGCAAAGACAAGACTTTTAATAATTCCGGTGATAATATCTCGTAATAAAAGAGAATCGGCCATGCGGTGAAAAAAGGAAAAGAACGAAATATCCAGGTATAAAAAGGCAACAATCATCCCACCAAAAATACCGAAAATATCAGCCAGCAGTGTAAGAAAAGGAAGTGTTAAAATGCTCGCCTGCATTTTAGGAACAACGAGGTAACGCACTGGATTTAACCCCAGTGTATTAAGAGCGTCAATCTCCTCTGCCACTTTCATACTGGCCAGCTCTGATGCAATCGCCGAGCCACTTCTCCCGGCAATCATAACAGCCGTCAACAGAGGCCCCATCTCTGCCGTCATAAAAATGACTACCAAATCTACAAGAAAAATGTTTGCCCCAAATTGTCTAAGCTGTGCAGCAGATTGCAATGCCAGAACAAGTCCAATTAGAAATGCCATTAAAGCAATCAACGGCAAAGCATTAACCCCAATATTTAAGGCCTGGTTTACAACCTCGCCCTTTCGTTGTTCCCGACGATTAAAAAATCCAAGAACCGTCCAATATGCCAAATCGGCCATCAGGTAAATATAATCGCCAACCACATTGCTGCGGAAATCGTAAGTCTTGCGGCCTATTCTCTCAAAAAGGCCGGTGCGTTCAATTTCTTCGCGGGTGAGCTCTTTGGGTACTGAGAACGTATCAATAATATTTTGGATTTTTTCGCTGGCGCCACTAACAATAATATTAATATTTTTTTTAGGAAGCTGCTTGGGGATGTGACCAAGAAAAACCGCGCCGGCACTATCCATTTTTGTAACTTCACTCAAATCTATCCGCAGTTCATTTTCGGAATAATTGCGAATTTTTTTGATCAACTTAGCGCTAATACGGTTTACTTCGTTAAGTGTAAGCTGGCTGCTAAAGATTAGCGTGCCCTCTTCAAAGTGATAATTTTCTAATATTTTATCAGGATTTTTTTTTAACATATTTAAGGTTCGTATTAAATACTTTACTAAAGATCTTCTCCCAGTGCTTCTAAATCGGATAAATCTTTTTTGCGGCCTGTGCAGCGTTTGTTTATTATTAGATGTTGTCGATCGATATATTTTACAGGGACATCGCCATACATGCCTTCAATTTTTTTTGAAAATATTTCTCTGGTTTCAACACCAGTTATAGATGTGATAATATCAATTCGAATCGGTGGGACGCCTAATTGAATAACCCTATCGGGTGATTGAAAATCTTCTGCACTTAATCCAAGCGAACCAAAACCAAATTCTGCAAGCACAGAAATTATTTTATTAGAATTCTCTTTGTCGGGTTTAACTAATAAATCAATATCACCAGTATATCTCGGAGCCCCGTGGAATGCTAAGGCATATCCCCCAACAATAACATATTCAACTTTGTGGGCGTTGAATAACTTTAGCAATTCTTTGAAGTCTGGCTGAACTTCCATGATTTTGTCTCCTTAAGTATTCAACCGCATTAATCCTTTCCTGGTGACTTTTATTTAGCCAAAAAGACAGATCTCTTTTTTGCTGTTGAGAATCATTCAAATCGTGAATTTCAACTACCTTTTTTATCATATTATCCTCAGACATTTTTCATTTATGCAGGTTTTCATTTACAAGATAAATGCGGATTTTATTTGAAAAACGCTCCAGGTTGCTTTTAAGAATGTTACTCATAGCAAATGCAAGATAGTTTAGATCCCATTCTTCCAAAGCCCTGGTTTTATCAAAGCTATGTTCAACAACCACCTGTTTTTTTGAACGGTCAAATAATTCCAGTTTTATGTTAATATGTGCCATCAGTGAATCTTCGCCCTCAACACCTTCCAGTTGATTAATCTGTGCACTCAACTGATAACGCGGGGCAACACTCCAGATTCTGTCAGAAATCCGGGCAAACAAAGCATCAGAATTAAGCTTTTTCTGGATAAGCCGGCCAATATTTAAATCGGGACTTTCAGCCCACTGATGATACCTGTAATAACTTAGTTCATGGCTTCTTTTGCGTAGTGCAATCCTGTGCTGCGAATAAACTTCTGTTACCTGAACCGGCAATATTTCACACACATCGCGTGAGACGCTTTCAACTTTTTTATTGTCAAAGCTGGTAACCGCAAAATCCAAAACATAGTATTTTGGAGTAGTAACTGTTTTTGTACAAGCCATAAAAAAAACCGCTACGAGGATTAAGAGAAAATATTTTTTCATTAGCATCTCTTTAGTTATTAATATTCAATCATCAATCTTTCAATTATCAATCGTTAGTCCAACTCATCATCGGGTATTTCATCAACCTCTGCTCCACGAATTAAAACCGATGGATCTTCATTTACCAGTCTTGACGCTTCATTCAAATGGTCTAAAGCAGATTTTAGTTTTTGCAAACTTGCCAGAAAATCCCTGCTGCCACGTTCCATATCGCGATCCATTGAAATGAGTAGTTTATTGGTCCGCTCAACAACCTCATCCAACCGTACAATTGTTTCACCAAGATTGGCTTTTGTTAAATTTACAGAGACATCATGCACATTTGCTAAAATCAAATCCAGCGTATCCGATTCAGTCAATTTCTGAATTTTGGTCGAAGCAATCTGGAGAGACTGGCTAATCGTATCCATGCGGGCCATAACGTACTTTGTGGACTCAAGCCCATCTCTTAAATTCAACCGGTTTTCCTCAACCATGGCATTAATATTATCCATCGCAAGAGTAGAGCTTTCCGCCAGTTTAATAATTTTTTCCAGTTTTTCAGGCTGTGTAAATTCAATCAGATTATTAACAACCCGTTCAATTTTATTGGCAATTACTTCTGCCTTACCGGTTATATCTTCTGTTATTGAACCCCCGGCCTGAATATATTTACCAACTTGCAGCAATTTTGCCTCGTTACTTCCACCGCGGATTTCAATCATTTTTAAACCGGTAATACCAATCGCTTCTATATTAGCACGAGCGTCTCTTTTTATCGGTGTACCGGGTTTTACCGCCACAGTTACAACAACGTTGTAAACATCTTCCGGGTCAAAATCAATACTTTTAATTGTTCCTATATTTATACCAAGATATTTTACCGGGCTGCCTACTTCCAAACCACTTACAGATATATCGCGATATGAAATATAATAGATGTCTTTATCCTGAAAAAATTGCTTGCTTCCAACGATAAAAAGCAAAACAAGAAGGGCAAAACTACTGATAACAATAAAAATTCCTAAACGGATTTTTTGGGAACGGGATGGCATAAAAGTTACCGGGTGTGGTTGATTTGAAGATTAATATAATAAAAGAAGTAAATTGATGAAAATGAAGAATTGGATGACTGCTAAATCAAAAATTGAAAGAGCGTTGGTTTATCATTAAGATACTCATATACAAAACCATTATGTTCCATCCGCGTGATTAAAGGAACAAATTCATCTTTCGAGGTTATCTCGATACCAACAACAACAGGGCCTTTTTCTCTACTTGTTTTTTTAGAATATTCAAAATAGGCAATGTCATCGTCGGGACCCAGAACGTTATTAACAAACTGTTTTAGAGCACCAGCTCTTTGCGGAAAACGGATGATAAAATAATGTTTCAATCCTTCATAAAGCAAAGATCGTTCTTTAATTTCTTCTGTACGTGTGATATCGTTATTGCTGCCAGAGAGAAGGCAGACCACATTTTTGCCTGCAATTTCTTCCCGAAATTGGTTCAAGGCAGTAATAGACATCGCCCCTGCTGGTTCAACGACAATCGCATCCTCATTGTACAGGCTGAGAATAGTTGTGCAGATTGCCCCTTCATCCACGGTTATAATTTTATCCAGAACATTTTTGCAAATTTCAAATGTTTTGTCACCAGCCTGATGAACTGCCGCCCCATCAACAAAATTGTCAATATCGGGTAAGATTGTAACCTGCTCATTTTCAAAGGCAGCAGTCATAGATGGTGCTCCGGCCGGTTCAACGCCAATGATTTTTGTATCCGGACTTAACTCCTTAAAAACAGTCCCAACACCTGCTGCAAGGCCACCTCCACCAATAGGAAGAAAGAGATAATCAATTTTACTCTTTGCCTGATTTAATATTTCCAATGCAATCGTGCCCTGACCTTCAATTACTTTTTTATCATCAAAAGGATGGATAAACGGCGCATTATTTTTTTCAGCAAAAGTTACAGATTCTTTATAAGCCTCATCAAAACTATCGCCTGTTAGTTTGATGGTTATATACTCGCGGCCAAACATTTTTACTTGTTTTATTTTTTGCTGGGGCGTGGTTACAGGCATGAATATTGTGCCTTGGATTTCAGCTTTCCGGCACGAATAAGCCACACCCTGGGCATGGTTTCCTGCACTGGCACAGACAATACCATTTTTAAGTTTATCTGCCTCAAAGCTGTTAATTTTATTATATGCCCCACGGATTTTGTATGACCGGACAATTTGAAGGTCTTCACGTTTCAACAAAATTTTACTATTAAATCGCTCGGACAGATTCAGGTTTCTTGTCAATGGAGTATGATTTACAACATCCTTTAAAACCAACGCAGCTTTCCTAATTTCCGAAAGAGCCGGTGAATATTGTTTTTCTTTTTTAGCAATTACTACGTTGTTGTTCATTTTTACCTTACCGACAGGATTTTATTAGATGATTTTGTTATTCTGAGCGAAATGTTTATGAAACGAAGAATCCAATTGATTTCGTGGTGGAATTCTTCACTTCGTCCCGAGTTCAGAATAACAACCTATTGAAATCTAATTCAAAGGTCATTCGCTTATTTATTTTCTGGTCTCAATTTGCGCACAGCCTGTCCTGTTTGCCATATTTCAGATTCATGCATTTCTTTAAGTTCCGCATCAAGCTTTTCCCTATAGTCAGGCTGACTGTTAGAGTCAATCGACCTTTGTGCTTCTTCACCCGATGCAACACTTTTATATAAGTCATCAAAAACCGGTGCAACTGCATCCCGAAACTTTTTCCACCAATCCAAGGCACCTCTTTGTGCCGTTGTTGAACAATTGGCATACATCCAATCCATACCATTTTCTGCAACCAATGGCATTAAGCTTTGGGTTAATTCTTCAACAGTTTCATTAAACGCTTCCGAAGGTGTGTGTCCATTTTTGCGTAATGTGTCATATTGAGCAGCAAAAATACCCTGAATACAGCCCATTAAAGTGCCACGCTCGCCGGTCAAATCACTGTATACTTCACGTTTGAAATCTGTTTCAAACAAATAGCCTGAACCAACTGCAATCCCTAAAGCAATCGCTTTTTCTTTGGCTTTTCCCGTAGCATCCTGAAAAACACCAAAACTTGAATTTAATCCACGCCCTTGAACAAACAATCTTCGTAAACTTGTACCCGATCCTTTTGGCGCAACAAGAATTACATCCACATCATCCGGCGGGATAATTCCGGTACGCTCTTTATATGTTATTCCAAATCCATGTGAAAAATAAAGAGTTTTACCTGCTGTTAAATGTTTTTTAACTGTAGGCCACAACGCAATTTGTGCTGCATCGGAGAGGAGATAAATTATAATTGTTCCTTTTTGAAGCGCTTCTTCAATTTCAAATAATGTTTCTCCGGGAACCCAACCATCTTTAACAGCTTTTTCCCATGTTGCCGATTCTTTTCTCTGTCCAACAATTACATTAATTCCATTGTCTTTGAGATTTAGCGATTGTCCTGGACCTTGCACACCATAACCAATTACAGCAACAGTTTCTTCCTTTAACACCGCCTGGGCTTTATCTAAAGGAAACTCTTCACGGGTTACTACATTTTCTTCCACACCACCAAAATTAATCTTAGCCATTTGTCATATCCTTCATTATTATTTAAATATAAGATCTCAATTTTTTCCAAACACTAACTATTCTTCCAGTACTTCTTCCTGCCGTTTTTCCATTTCATGGAGGCCTTCATTAAATTTCCACATGGGTTTTATAATTGCTACACGGCCGGACCTTACAAATTCCATTATCCCAAAAGGTTCTAATTTTTCCAAAAGGGCCTGTGTTTCTTCTTTGTGACCGCTTTTCTCTATAACCAGAAATTCTTCTTCAACAGTTAAAATTCGCGCATTATGCAGGCGAAGGATAGATTCTATTTTCGCACCATCAATTATAGCTTTTATTGGAAGTTTATATAAGGCAATCTCCTGATAAATCACTTCATCGGAAGTGTGATAATAAGCTTCAAATATTTCAACCTGCCGCTCAAGTTGTTTAACTACTTTTTTAACACGATCACGTTCTTCGGTTACAACAATTGTGTAACGCGAAATACCATGAACTTCTGTTTCAGAAACCGTAAGACTTTCAATATTAATGTGCCTGCGTGTGAAGATGACTGTAATTCTGTTTAAAATCCCGATATGGTTTTCTGTAAAAACCGATATTGTGAATTGATCTTTCATAATCTCCCCTTTTACCTTTAAAGTTAGTCCAACCTGATTTCAGAAACTGCGGCTCCTGTTGGAATCATAGGGAAAACATTGTCTTCCTTACCAACACTCACTTCAAGGAGATAGGCGCCTTTAAAATCAATCATTTTATTTACTGCATTTTCAAGATTTTCTCGTGAATCTACCCGTTCCGCTTCAACACCGTAACCTTTGGCGATTGTAATAAAATCAGGGTTTGTCATTACTGTTGATGCATAACGTTTATCAAAAAACAGCTCCTGCCACTGACGCACCATTCCAAGAAAATTATTATTTAATACAACAATTTTTAAATCAATTTCCGTTTGCATTACAGTTCCTAATTCCTGGATCGTCATCTGAAAGCCACCATCACCCGCGATGGTTACTATCGTGCGTTCCGGGGCGCCTAACTTTGCTCCCATTGCCGCCGGAAGTGCAAAGCCCATAGTACCCAGTCCACCGGATGTAATACTGCTTTTGCTTTGCTTAAATTTTGAATAACGGCAAGCAAACATTTGATGTTGCCCCACATCAGAGACAATTACTGCTTTCCCTTCCGTCTTCTCAGAAATTAAACGTACAACTTCCGCCATAGTCAATTTGTCCTGCTCTGGGTATAAATCTTTTTTTATAATCAGGTCCTGCTCAGTTTTTTCATAGGCACGGAATTTTTGCAACCAGCTTTCATGTTCTCTTTTTTCAATTTTCCTGGTAATAAGTGGTAATGCTTCTTTCACATCCGCGTGAATGCCCACATCGGCTTTAACATTTTTGTTGATCTCCGCTTTATCAATTTCAATATGAATTACCTTGGCCTGTTTGGCATAGCGTGAAACATCGCCGGTAACCCGATCATCAAAACGCATTCCAACAGCAACCAGTAAATCGCATTCATTTGTCAATTTATTTGGCGCATAATTGCCATGCATGCCCAGCATTCCAACATTTAGAGGATGGTCGGAATCTAAAGCTGAAAGCCCCAAAATAGTCCAACCTGTGGGGATTCCGCTCTTTTCAATAAAAGCTTTAAACTCTTTTTCTGCCTCACCTAAAATGATACCCTGTCCAAATACTACAAATGGTTTTTTTGCTTTATTGATCAACTCTACTGCCTGATCAATTTTTTCAGGTTTAATTACAGGCCTTGGATTGTAACTACGAATTTTTTTGCAGTGCAGGTATTCAAAATCAAGCTCACCAAATTGGGCATCTTTAGTGATATCTACCAAAACTGGTCCCGGTCTGCCGCTTGCTGCAATATGAAATGCTTTGGCAATGGCCACCGGAATATCTTCCGCTTTTGTAACCTGTACATTCCATTTTGTAACCGGCATCGAAATACCAACCACATCTGTTTCCTGGAAAGCATCTGTACCCAAAAGGCCGCTGGCAACTTGGCCGGTAATACAAACAATCGGTGTAGAATCTATATATGCGTCAGCAATACCCGTAATCAGGTTTGTTGCTCCGGGCCCGGATGTAGCAATGCACACTCCAACTTTTCCTGATACACGTGCAAATCCCTGAGCCGCATGAACTGCGCCTTGTTCATGACGGGTTAGAACGTGATGAAGCTCATTACGATATTTATAAAGTTCATCATAAACCGGCATTATTGCTCCACCGGGATATCCAAAAATTGTTTTTACATCCTCAGCAAGCAAAGATTTTACAACAGCTTCCGAACCACTCATTTTAATTTTATTTAGAGGCGATTCGCTATTCTCCGCTTCTTCAATCCCTGGAAAAACTGTTTTTTGTTTTACAGCATTTGCCATAATCTTTGCTCCATGTTTTTTTAACTTTTCTATTTCATAACTCGATATGAGTTTTAACAATACTTATTATTGATTGGAATCATGGAATATTGGAGTATTTATACATTGACCAGATGGCAGGTTTGCACATTATTACAACAATCCATTATTCCAATACTCCATAACCTATTCATCAGTTACACAGCCTGTTGAGGCAGAAGAAACCGAACGAGCATATTTGTATAAAATACCACGCTTAGCTTTTAATGGTGGCTGAATCCATTTTTCTTTTCTGTTCTTTATTTCTTCTTCAGTTAACTCAACATTAAGCATATTATTTTCAGCATCTATGGTTATCCAATCTCCATTTTCTACCAAAGCGATAAGTCCTCCTTGTTGTGCTTCCGGCGTGATATGACCGACAACGAAACCATGAGTACCACCGGAAAAACGACCATCGGTAATAAGCGCTACACTATTTCCCAAACCCTGACCCATAATTGCTGCAGTTGGCTTTAACATTTCTGCCATTCCCGGACCTCCCTTTGGCCCTTCATAACGAATAACAACCACATCACCTTTTTTCACCTCACCTGCACCAATAGCCTCATTTGTTTCATATTCTGAATTGAAAACCTTTGCCCGGCCTTTAAATAATAAGCCTTCTTTTCCGGTGATTTTTGCAACGGCACCTTCAGATGCCAGGTTGCCATATAAAATCTGGAGATGCCCTGTTTTTTTAATAGGGTCTTCAAGTGGAGCTAAAACATCCTGCTCAACAGGAATTGGCTTTATATCTGCAAGATTTTCAGCAATTGTTTTGCCTGTTACCGTCATGCAGTCACCATTTAACATACCATTATCCAGCATAAACTTCATTACAGCCGGTATACCGCCAATATTATGAACGTCTTCCATCAGATATTTGCCACTTGGTTTAAGGTTGGCTAAAAACGGTGTTTCATCGCTGATTCGTTGAAAATCAGCAAGAGTAAAATCTATATCTGCTGCTTTTGCAATTGCCAAAAAATGCAGGACAGCGTTTGTTGATCCACCAAGGACTGTGACCAACCTGATTGCGTTTTCAAATGATTTTTTTGTAAGAATTTTTTTAGGTGTAAGATCTTTTTCTAATAATGCAAGGATTGCCTTTCCGGCCATTTGACATTCTTTCTCTTTATTATTGCCAACTGCCGGTGTAGAAGAACTGAATGGAAGGCTTAAACCTAAGGCTTCAATTGCAGATGCCATTGTGTTTGCTGTATACATACCTCCACATGCACCTGCACCAGGACACGCGTTTTCTTTTACCTGTTGAAATTTTCCTTCATCAATTTTGCCGGCAACTTTTTCACCCCAGGCTTCAAACGCCGAAACCACATCCAGTTTTTTATCATCCACACAACCCGAAGCAATTGTTCCTCCATACATTAAAATTGCAGGGCGATCCAGACGACACATAGCGATTAGTGCCCCGGGCATATTTTTATCGCACCCAACAACTGCAACAAGTCCATCATAGGCCTGTGCCTGCATTACTGTCTCAATGGAATCTGCAATTACATCACGCGATGGCAGAGAAAATCTCATACCCGGTGTTCCCATGGAAATACCATCGCTAACACCAATTGTATGAAAAACCAACCCGACTAATCCGGAGTTTTCAGCACCTTTTTTTACATGGACAGACAAATCATTTAAATGCATATTACAAGGATTGCCTTCGTAACCAGTGCTGGCAATTCCAACCTGGGCTTTTTTTAAATCTTCAACCGAAAGCCCGATAGCATGAAGCATTGCCTGTGCCGCCGGTTGACTTTCATCTTGAGTAACCCGTTTACTATATTTGTTTAACGCCATATCCCCTCTGTTTGAAACAGTGAAATCACAAACTCCAGTAAACAAATCTCAACTGAAATTATAAATATCTAAAAGGCGAATGACTTGTTTAATCATTTTAATTTTAGAGTTAAGATTTATTTGTTATTTGCGTTTTGTAATTTATTATTTTAACAAAAACAATTATTCAATAAACTCAGATCATCATACAACATCCACAATATGCGCTTCCGCACTTCTGACAAGGCCTTTGTAAGCCTGTTTTAACGTATTGCCAAAAGTGTCTTCCCAGGCTTTCTTAAATTTCACATCATTCAAAGATTCAAAACCAGCAACCTCTGCGGCAGTCCCTGTAAAAAATGCGCCATCTGCACCTTCAACATCTTCCGAAGTAAACAATTTCTCTTTAACCGGAATATCTAATTCTTTTGCAAGCTGGATGATTGTTGCCCTGGTGATTCCCGGTAAAATATGGCCTTTGGGCGCAGTATAAAGACAGCCATTTTTTTCAAAAAAGAAATTCTCTGCCGGACCCTCTGCAATATATCCATTCATATCATTAAGCAGTGCGTCGTCAAATCCTTTGGCCTTTGCTTCATTTTTTGCAAGAATAGAATTGACATAGTAGCCACTGATTTTTGCTTCTATAAAAAAAGCTTTTGGATTGGGTTTTTGAAATGAAGAGCTCATTACTCTTAAAAGTTTATCACCGAGATAGGGTTGCCATTCCCAGGCACTTAAAAATAAATTAGAAGCACCAGCCGTTTCCAAATCCATATTTTCACTTAGAAAAACAAGTGGACGGATATATGCATTTTTTAAGTTGTTTTTATCCAACAATTCATATGTCAGCGAAACAAGTTCATCCACAGTGTAACCAAGCTTAATACCCATAACTTCACACGAATATTGTAAACGCTCAAAGTGTTCATATGCCTGAAAAACCTGAGTACCCAATGGCGTTGGATATGCTCTAAGGCCTTCAATTGCCCCATTGCCATTTTGGATTGTTTGCCCATATAAGCTGCTGCTTGCCTGTTCAACGCTGCACCATTTTCCTTTAAAGAAAACTGTAGTGTGTTTATCGTGGTACATGAAAAAAAATCCTCCTGATTTGATTCTGGTCCAATTTGCTATTCCAAATTTTGGTTATTTCAATTTTAAACAAAAAAAAAGCCATCCCGAATGGAATGGCTTTTTAAAAATTTTATATAATTATGCCATTCCCATTTAGGTAATAATAATCACGAGGATAATGTTAATGAGAATGACGTTAATTTTTTTCATTTTAATTCTATTGTTCTATGTTTTGTTTTGATGTCGCCAACATTAAGGTTAATCTAAAATAAAGTCAAATAATTATTATAAGTTTAATATCAAATAATTTCGACTTCACTTGCGCTAACTTTAATTGTTAAAATATGACGATTGTAAATCAACATCTTTTTTTGATTCCATATTAAGTGCTCCATTTGCAACAGCTTCTTTATGCCACTCTTTTTCCAATGTTTCCTTAAACTTAAGTTTGGCATTAATCAAATCTTGTAAAGGAACACCTGCAAGCTTTTGGGCTTTTTCTTTTGTAGAAAAATCAGGCGCTTTATAGTTAAGAACTCCATGTTTTGCTAAAACCGAAACCAGTTTGATCCTTGCCTGCATTGCTTCTTCATTTGCAGACGCTAACAATCTTAAAGTTTCTTCCGGAGCATGGAAGAAAGATGGGTGGCTGGCTACAGCATAATCCCAACGCCATTGGCCATGACGGATATGAGTTCTAATTTCTTTTAACTCTGCATCACTTGCTCCTACTTCCATTGCTTTGGCAGTTTCTAAATGAGCTTTTGCAAGATTGTCCATTGCCAATTCATGTAATTGATCTTTTCTTTCATATTTTCTCTTAACAATCTTTGCCAATTTTTCTTCATTTTCTCTATGGCATGGCATACAACTTCTATCCATTGTTTTTAAAGGATTTTGAAGTTGGTGATCGCTGTACTTAACTGATCCTTCCTGTGTATAAGGCATATGACAATCTGCACATGCTACACCTTTTTGAGAATGGATGCCTGTTTTAAATAGCTCGTATCCGGGGTGCTGGGTTTTGATAATTGGAGTCTTTGAAATTTTATTAACAAAATCAACAAAATCTCTCTCATCATAATATTTCTCCATACCTTCTGCAGTCAGACCATTTGCCCAAGGAAATGTAACAACTTTTGCAACTTTTGCATTACCCTTTTCATCTGTCCATTCTGTTTTCTTAAAATAATATTCTGAATGGCACTGTGCGCAAACAAGGTTTCGTTTTTCTTGATGACTTGACTCGTCAAAGGTAGGCAAACCAGCGGCTTTTAAACCTCGGTCAAGATATGCTCTATTTACTGCTAGCTTTCCGGTTTCATTACTATGGCAATCTGCACAACCAACAGAGTTTACAATTTCATGTCCATATTTTGCCCATTTACCTGTAAAATATTCCATTTCACCTTCTTGCTTCATTATTCTTGGAACATCCGGAGATTTGCATGTCCAGCAAGCTGTAGGCATAGGGCCGGTTTTTTTATCCTTTGGTGCACCTGTACGAAGTGAGTTAATATTGTCTTGTAATGCATAATAATGACCTCTTGGTGCATTATAATCTTTGGCAAAACCATAACCCGCCCACAAAACAGCAAGCTGTGGTTTTTCTTCTAACATATCTACAATTGTTCCACTCTCCTTTGTCTTTTTCCATGAACTGTATTGCCTTGGGTAATAGCGCGCCCAATCCTCACTTTTACTCATACCTTCAACAGAAATTTCCGGAACTGTAGCTAAATCGATTCTCTGTTGTTCTCTTTCATTTACATTATTTGTTAAAAACAGTGTAATAATTATAGCAATAGCTGAAACTGCAATTAATATTTTATATCCCATTGTAATTCTCCACTAGTTAACTTCTTTAATTCCTAAATTATTTGGTGTAGTTGTTAATCCTCTTACTTTTCCATGTGGAACGCCTCTGTGGCAGTCCCAACATTTTCGTCCATTCTGTACTTCATCATCATTGTAACTATGATTTCTATCTGCGTTACCAACCAAAGTTGTTGTGATGCTTTTATGACATCCAATGCAGTTTTTTTGAACTCTTTTTGCTGCATCATCGCTAATCGTTATAACCGGCTCATATGTATCAAAAGTAAATGCAACAGTATGATTCCATCCATCGCGAGCTTTTGCCATATATTTGTTTATTGTACCATCGTTTGGTAAATGGCAATCTACACATGTAGCTGTTAAAGCATGAGAACTGTGTTGCCAGGTTGCATATTGTGTGTTCATAACATGGCAGTTAATGCAAGCTGTAGGCTCTGCAGATAAATATGAAAATGCCTTTGCGGTATTCAACATATAAATCAATAAAAGGATTGCCATAGATAACATCACATAGGCTGATCTTTTAATTATATTTTTTTGCACTTACCCTCCACTTATAAGTTATGTATTTAAAAATGAAATTATTTAATAGTTTTTAAGAAATTATTCTTAAATCTTTGTAAATATTAAATTTATCATTGTGATAATTGTAACAAACATTTAATTAAGACTCTATTGTCTCAATATAACTAGGTAAATAAATAAAACTCAAGCCAAAAATGATATATTTTCATATTATTCTTGTATCTTCGAAACGAAAATCATTAGATGAATTTTTTTAACAAAAAAATTTGAAATTATGAGGCAAAGAAGATGTTCATTTTAAACTAAGTAGAAGATTTTAAATCATTTACAGGGAAGAAACCTTACCGTAGTAGCTATTTCTTCCAAAACATGTTTTAACTCCAAAAGCACTTTATCTATGTCAGCTTTCGATGTATCATGGTTTAAGGAAAGCCGGACTGCGCAATGAGATTCTTCTTCACTACGGCCCATGGCCATTAGTACGTGGGTTGGTTTTGGAGATCCGGATTTGCATGCAGATCCTGATGAAAATGAAATCCCATGCTGGTCCATAGCTACAACCAGAGACTCACCACGAAGTTTTGGTAAAATCATATTTAGAGTATTTGGTAAGCGGCTTTCAATTGACCCGTTTAATTTAGCTTCCGGAATTAGTTTTAGAATACCATCCTGAAGTTTATCTCTAAGTTTTTGCATTTCCCCGGATTTTTTAATTGCCACAATTGCCAGTTCGCAAGCTTTGCCTAAACCTACAATTGAGGATACATTCTCTGTTCCCGCACGTAGTCCATTCTCTTGCCCGCCACCATGAACAAGTGGCTCCAGCTCTATTCCTTTTTTTATAAAAAGAGCGCCCATTCCTTTGGGGCCATGAAATTTATGTGCTGATAAACTGAGCAGGTCAACATCCATCTCTTCAACATCCACCTTTACTTTTCCAACAGCCTGAACAGCATCTGTGTGGAAAAACGCTCCATATTTGTGGGTTACTGCTGCAAGATCTTTAATAGGCAAAATTGTTCCCGTTTCATTATTAGCCATCATCATCGATACAAGAATTGTTTTTTTGGTAATAGCTTTCTCTAAATCTTTTGGGGTAACAGAACCATCTTCATTCACATCAAGATAAGTTACTGAATAACCAATTTTTTCCAGAAATTCACAGCTTCTTAAAATGGCCGGGTGTTCAACTTTTGTGGTGATTATATGATTGCCTTTATGACGATACGAAAAAGCAATCCCTTTTAGGGCCATATTGTCAGCTTCTGAACCACTGGCAGTGAATACAATTCTGCGTGGCTTTGCATTTAGCAATTTTGCAACAGAACGTCGGGCATTTTCAACAGCCTCTTTTGCATCACGCCCTGCTCCATGTATGCTTGATGGGTTACCATGAATAGTATCAAGGTAAGGTTGCATAGCTTCTCGAACTGCTTCAGCTACTTTAGTAGTCGCGTTGTTATCCAGGTAAATCCGCTGTTTCTTTTCTGGTTTAGATTTTCCATTTCCTTTTGCCCCAAGCGTAAACTGAACACCACATACAGTGTCGGTTGCCTGCATTCGAGATTTTACTTCTTCACTTCCCTTCTCGATTTTTGCCACATCACACAACAACGATTTGTAGACCGGAAAGCCTGATATCTCGTCAAAATTTGATAGGTCGGTCAGCTCGTTCACATTCCATTTTTGCCAGGCTTTTGGTCCAACAGGTGTTCCTCCACCCATGTTGCATTCAACAGCGCCTTTAATAATATTATCAGAAATCCTTGCTCTAAACGGCACAGCTCCACGAGGCGTAGAGACTTCTACCAAATCACCATTTTCAATTTCCCTATCTTTTGCGTCTTCCAAATTTAATTCAACGGTTGGTTCGGGATTGTCTTTATTCAAACCCTTAATGCCGTGATGTTGTGACCGAAAATCCGTGTGTGGTCTTGCCCCGGAATTAAAAACCAAAGGATAATCTTTTGCAATGTCCGGTGCCGCCTGTGGACCTTCAACCGGTTCCGTATATTTTGGAAGTGGTTCATATCCATAATCATCCAGCGTTGTAGAAAACACTTCGAACTTACCACTAGGTGTTTCAAAGCCAGGCTTACCATCTTTGCGTAAACTTCCTTTTTGCCACTTTTTGTACTCCATCATTGGCGTATCATTTTTAACCCAACCTCCGGCATCTTTAACATCCTGGATTGAATAGCCTGAGCCCTTTAGCGCCTGGCATAATAGTTCATTTTCTGTTTGAGGATAAAGGTGGCCATAACCAAGGCTTTCTGCCAATTGAGCCATAATCAGGTAATCATTGCGGGCTTCTCCAACAGGCTCAACCAGTTTTTCACGCAATCGAAAAATAGGTCCATAAACCATGTAAGAATCTATCTCAAACATAGTTGTTGCCGGTAGAATTACATCTGCATACGCCGCATCTGCTGTCATCTGACGATCAATACATACCTGAAAATCAAGTTTGGAAAGTGTCTCACGCCATACTGGTGTTTGCGGCCATGATGTTAACAGTGAAGCTCCATGAATTATCAATCCTCTAATCTTGTATGGGTCTTCATTCAGCACAGCATCTACTAAACCGCTGGCATGTGATTCACCACGATAGTCGCTATAAATTGGCACTTTTTCACGCGCAACTGCCAAATCAAGATTGGGATTTTCCTGGTTTACGGAGCGGTTAATTGGGAAATGTGTATCATTCATTGCAAGGCCTATTCCACCGGGTGTGTCTAAATGGCCTGCTAATGCAAATAAAGAATGTACGGCACGAATAGCCTGAATCCCGCTATTTGAATATTCTAGGCCTGTATACATTACCGGGGCAGCGCCAGTTGCTTTACAGATCCTGCGGGAAAGATCACGTATTTTATCAGCAGGTACACCTGTTATTTTTTCAGCAACCTCCGGACTGAAGTGTTGTGTGTAAGTTCTAAGTTCTTCAAAGCCATGTGTCCAATTTTCGGCGAAATCTTCATCATATAGTTCTTCATCAATCATAACTTCTATCATACTTAAAGCCAACGCACCATCGGTTCCCGGGCGTATGGAAACCCATTCGGCACCTGTTCGCGTGGCTGTTTCTGTATGCCGGGGATCAATAACCACAATATCACAACCACGTTTTGCTGCTGCCTCAAGCCGGCCCATATCAAGTGGCGGAGAATCTGTTGCCGGGTTTGCTCCCCAAACAACTAACATTTCCGCATTCTCCATATCCGTGAACATATTAACCAACATTCGCCCCATTGTTACATGCGGTGCGATCATGGCAAAAGAGACATAACAGAGTGCGCCAACGCCCATTGTATTTGGCGAACCAAATGGAAAGAGTACATTGGAAGCAGACGAAACAGCCACTCCTTTAGGTTGGAACATATCGCAAAGTGAAAGTTCAAATGAGCCACGGCCGGTATAAATGGAAACAGCTTCGGGACCAGATTCAGCTTTAATTTTGTTCAGATTTTTAGCAATAATGCCATAGGCTTCATCCCAGGAAATACGTTCGAAATTTTCAGGATCAGTGCTGCCTTTTGGCCCAATTCTTTTCATTGGATATTTTAAACGGTTTTCAGAATAGATCATTTCAGGTGCATGCTCACCGCGACGGCAAATCATTCCCAATTGATGACTTTTATCAGCACGGATATCCACCATTTTACCATCTTTCATCCCGGCTTCAATCCAACACCCTGCCGGACAAATACCACAAATACCTTTTTTCCACTCAACGCCATTTGAGATTGACATTATTTCCCCTGGTTATTTTTCCTGTTTGAGTTACTCTTCAATTTAGGGTATGTTATTTAAAATTACTATTTCACTTTAACACAATTGTATCACAAATTATTCAATCTTTTTAATAGTAAAAAATATTAATACCCGGTTTCATAAATCTGGAATGTAATAGAGAAGGTTGGAAATATTTGAGTGGTATTAATAGATAAGATTTGATATAAAAGAATTTATAAATAAGAAAAGCGCCAGTATTGAGCCCACAATTAGTACTGACGCTTTTCAAAAGCCCGAATGAATAAGGCAAGGGGATCTTGTCCCTCATCCATTCATCACTCTCTCCAAGACAATAATCGGATAAATAGCAGGTGCAAAACAGCCCGTTTTAGCGAAAGGTTGAATTTTAATGATAAATGGTATGTATGGAATTTTACTTGAAATTATCCCAAAGAAATCCGATCTTTAGCGCCTTCAAAATTAAAAAAAAGGAATGAATGAAGAAAATTCAAATTTACACGGATGGTGCCTGCTCAGGAAATCCCGGGCCAGGTGGTTATGGTACAATTTTAAAATATGGTGAACATTACAAAGAACTCTCTCAAGGTTATAAGTGGACTACAAATAACCGAATGGAAATGCGTGCAATGATTGCCGCAATCGAGTCTTTAAAGGAGCCATGTGAGCTTGATATTTATTCCGATTCAAAATATATCGTTGATGCAGTAAACCAGGGCTGGGCAAAAAACTGGCGTGCAAAAGGCTGGAAGAGAAATAAAAAAGACAAAGCCTTAAATCCGGACTTATGGGGAACTCTTCTTGACTTGCTCGATAAACACACCTATAAAATTTCCTGGGTAAAAGGACATGCCGGACATTTTGAAAATGAGCGGTGCGATGATCTTGCAGTTGAAGCTTGCAGTTCTTCTGATCTGATTGTAGATGAAGGATTTAGCGGATAAGTGCTTTATAGATTTTCACATCCCGGAATCTATATAATCAATCAGAGGCAACTCATAACCTAAAATAATTGTAGCACGGATATTCTTTTTCTTAAAATTCGTATAAGGAACAGCAGCACCAACTGAAATATTGAAATTGCTGTGGGAATAACCAAGTCCGGATAAATAATATTTTTTGTCATCTGAAAAAGCTTCCTGCAACAGAGGATCAATAACCCCACTTAGATATAAAAATAAAGAAGCGTCTTTCCAAAAGTAACCAAATCGTACCTGGTCCTGCATTATAAAACGAATCTTATCATCCCTGCTTATATAATTAGAGGCAAGCATAAAAGAATAGTCAAAACGAAACTGGTCGGATTGATATTTATCCAACCATTTGCTAAAAGAAGTTTTTACTACTTGCATTGCCTGTCTTTTAAATTCTGTTTGGCGCAAAGTTAATAAATTATTTTCGGATACAAGATTCAGATATGGTCGAACCAGGTCATTTATCTGTTCGATACCAAACCCATTTGATTTCTTTTTATCTTTATTTAGATTTTTATATAACAAGGCCAGAGTTACCGCGCTAATATGTTTTACACTGCCGGATTTGATTGCTTTTAGCCAATCGATTTCACCGAGATATTCCTTTTTCAATTTATTTAAGATAGAATCGCTGATAGCAAACTTTAGCTCTCCGGAACTGATATAGTGAATAATTGAAGCCTGAAAAATATTAAAAATACGCACATCAATATCCGCATGGCCAGCCTGCCTTTGTACAACTAATTCACGGGAAACCATTGTACGCCATTTCTTATTATTTATAGTCAGTAGTTCAACTTTATCTTTTTCATTTTGCAATTCAAAAATATATGGTGTGATATACAAATCATATTTAATACGTTCAGAAAAGTAAAAATAAAGGCTAGAGTATGCCAGGAGTTGTTGCTCTGTCCAGCCGATAGCTTTGGCTTGCTCTACAATTTGCGGGTTATCTTTTAGTAAAGGTTTTATGTAATTTTGTAAATTGTAAATAAAAAGTGAGGTTGTTAACACATCCGTGACGGAGTAAACTAACTCATCCTGATCTGCACTGTTTATTATCTGCCCAATTAAATCCCTCCCGATTATACCAAGAACCGGGTCCTGTTCCGTAAGCCAATTTATTACAGCCTTACGTGTATGCTCTTTAGCAATAGTTTCTACTGTTTGTTTAAAGGCACTGCTAAACTCCACCTGAGAATATGAAAAAGACGATAATAGAAGTAAGAAGGTGATTATTTTTTTCATTGTTATCCTAATAGCTATTTACATTTCATAAAATTTCAATTTTATTTAAATAGATTGCAAATTCTAATTTCGAGCAGCATTCATTAGCAGATTTTAACTAATTTCAATATTGAATGAATTTTTCTTCGAATAAAATCCCAACAATTGTGTATCATTTATAAAAAACACTAATCCAGGCCAATTGAGTGCACTCATTGTCAGAAACAGAAATTTTATTACGATGTAAAAAAGGCGATAAACACGCTTTTGGCATTCTTGTAAACCTTTATAAAAAACGTGCTTATTTTTCGGCTTTGGGATTTGTACATGACCGCGATCGGGCATTAGATCTTTCTCAGGAAGCATTTGTAAAAGTCTGGCAATCAATAAAAAAAATAGATCCGGACAGGAAGTTTTTTACCTGGTATTATACAATCTTAAAAAATGTTTGTTTAAATGATTTACGTAAAAAGACTAATCAACCGCGGCCATATTCTGAGTTTATTGATTTTGACCCGGAAGAGATAAAAGATAGTACTGTTGATATTTCTAAAACACTTGAAAATGATGAACTAAAGAAACTGATTTGGGATGCCATAAATAAATTAAACAAAAATGAAAAAGAGATTTTATTGTTACGAGAATTCCAGGACTTATCCTATACAGAAATTTCTGAAGTTTTAAATTGTCCACAGGGAACAGTAATGTCTCGATTATACAGCGCACGCAAAACCCTAAAATCCAAAATTGGCGAACATCTCAAATAAAAGTGATTTGTTATGAAAAAACTAAATGAATTATCAGATGAGCGCTTTCAAACCTTGTTAATGAAAGCAATAGACAATGAACTCGATCCTTCGGAAAAAGAGATGTTTGACAAGTTGATTTCATCCAATACCAGTTATAACAAGGAATGGCAGGATTTATCACAACTAAAAAAAGTTACATCAAAGTTACATTTTAAAGAACCAGCGCAGGAGGAATGGGACATGTATTGGTCAAATGTTTACAACCGTATTGAACGTGGACTGGCCTGGCTACTTTTTACATCAGGTGCAGTTATCCTGTTTGGGTATGGCGCATTCAAATTTGTTGAATCGTTTATTCCCGATCCAAATATTCCTTTAATTATAAAGGTTGGGATATTTTTGCTATTCAGTGGATTTTTAGCACTGGGGTTTTCAATTATCAGGGAAAAATTATTTTTACACAAGTCTGATCCATATAAGGAGCTAAAACGATGATTACATCCACATCAAATTTTATTGCCGGCAAGGAAGTAAAAAAGACAATTGGAATCGTAAAAGGCAATACAATTCGGGCACGGCATATTGGCCGGGATATCACTGCTGTTTTTAAAAACATGGTCGGTGGTGAAATAGAAGAATACACCAAACTAATGGCCGAGGCCAGGGAACAAGCTTCAGACCGAATGGTCCAAAGGGCTGAGGAATTAGGCGCAAATGCTGTCATCGATGTGCGCTTTACAACCAGTTATATTATGGGACAAGCTGCTGAAGTTTTAGCTTTTGGTACGGCAGTAGTAGTAGAATAAAAGACAGTCTAAAGGAAAATAAACCGTGTACTTATTTATTATTTTAATAGCAGTCTTCGCTGTTATAATTGGTGGGATTACATTTTACAATACAATAATTACAAAAAAATGGCGTAATAAAGTTAAAAATGAAAAAGACTGGTGGTACCTCTGGGATTCTATTTTAATCCATCTGACAAAAGGGTATTTTTACCCAAACGAACAGGATTAGGTTTTACTCTTAATTTTGCCCAACCCACATCAATAATGTTTATTTGTATATTCTTGATTTTTATATTTTTTATTATTTTCACTAAAATCTAAATCTGCATAGAAAACAAGATTCCATCCCTCACCGGGATGGAATCAATATTAAGTTAACGCAGTAAAACCATTCGCTTTGTCTGTGCAAAAGCAGCCGTTTTTAGTTGATAAAAATAAGTACCGCTGGGCAGATTTCTCATATCCACATTTATATTATAAGATCCCGCAGATATATTTTTATTAAAAGCATCTAACACTAAGCGCCCAAGTGTATCAAATATTTTTAGGCTGACCTTACCTGATTTTTTTAATGAAAATGGAATTGTTGTATTTGGATTAAATGGGTTGGGATAATTTTGTTTTAGTGAAAACTCCTGAGGTGTAACTGAACGAATTAACGGATCGATTGCTGTCACAAAATAATCTACCGGAGTGTCGGAATCTACCAAAGCCTGGGCATCAACAGTGCCATCACTTTCATTCCCACTATTATCATTGACTACAGCGACTTCATCTGAAACCAACTGATTAAATCCCCAAGCACCAAGTAACCCATTTGCCGCACCCTGCGTATACAGCATTCTTTGCTGAATTTCTTTCTGATCAAGCGCCCTGTTCCAGATCCGTACTTCATCCACATATCCACCATACCAGTGTAAGTTATCCCCTCTTTGACCTATGGACCAATCTTTAGTATTTAGTTTTGGAATTAGATTGCTTTCAACAACTACATCAACTTTGCCATTTACAAAAATCCTAATAAAATTGCTGTCATAAGTGGCCGCGATATGTTGCCATTCATTTTGCTTTAAAACATTAGTTCCTACAGCCTGTACAGCGTCTCCCGTAGAATCAGTTTCAAACCACACCTCAACCTTGTCATCAATAATCCATAAACTAGGTGGACGTGGTACTCTGTTTTTTGAAATGATTGCTTTGTAAGTCGGGGTCAAAGTATCCGGTTTTATCCAGGCTTCCAAGGTCCATTGTGTGGAAATATCTAATGATGGATTATGAGGAATCGAGACGGATTCGCTTGCTCCGTTCAGATAAAGAGAGTTTGCTGGCAAAACATCTACAGGAGAAATTGAATCAATTATTTCTGCACCGAATACCGATCCATGGTTTTTATTTTGCGTTTCTTCCCAAACTCTGGCAGCACCAACGGCATCATTAAAATGCCATAAGCCCTTAAGCCCTTCAACATCATTTCTTAAATTGAAATCTTTATAATAATTAATTTGATCGACCGAACGTGCTATATCCCAAATTCTTACTTCATCCATTTCTCCGGCAAACCAAAAAAGATCGTCCCCTCGCTGCCCAAAGGTCCAGGCATTTTGGCTTGTATCGGGTAAGATGGACAGAGCAATCGAGCTATCCAGCTCGCCATTTACATACAAAGATAATGTGCTACTATTATAAGTTGCGGCGAGATGTGTCCACTCTTTGCTGTGGAAAGGAATCCTACCCTGGAGTTTAGCACCGTCAACAGAACCAACTGAAAACCAAATTTCAGCAAAACCATTTCTAATCCATAAACTTGATGGGCGCGGTGCCCTGTTTTTAGAAAGAATTGCCTGATAAGATGAAGTGATTGTATCCGGTTTTATCCAGACTTCCAATGTCCAATCTGTGGAAATATTTATAGATGAGTTATGGGCTACTTTTACATAATCATCAATACCATCAAATTTTAACACATTTCCCTGTTCTTGTGCATGTAGTGACATAGTCGTTAATAGAGATAAAAAAATGATCGTAGCTATCTTGCGCATAAAGCCTCCTTGTTGCGTAATATTTTTCAAAACAAACTTGGAAATAGTCAAATGAAATAAGTGCTTTAAATATTCCAAAAATTAAAAACAAAAAAACCCCATGAAGGGGTTTTAATAAAAATGGAAATTATAAAACTATCTTTAATAACTGTATTAGGGACAATTCACATCACCTTCTGCACAGCCATTACAAAAAGAATGAAATCGTGGTGCTTTCCAGACGCTACCGGCTTTGTCGGAAATAAAATTGTAAGTTACAAAACGACAAACTCCATCATTGTCTTTATCTGCAAAAAGAATGGCTGCACTAATTTTGCGATACTCTTTTTTCGTATCTGTGTAGCGGTTATAAACCCAGTCACTGGTAATAGCTATTTTTTTTATTTCCGAAACAGATGCTTTGCCTCCATTTACCATAGCCTGTTTTAATTGATTGGCAAGTACCGTACCTTCGCTACCGGAATAAGTCTGTTTTGGGAATTTAGCAGTCGTTGCAACCCGTTCACCTTTTGAAACTACCAAAGTAAATGTTCCACTGGCCATTGGCTCTGATGAGCGGTGTGTACCCGAGATACCCCACAAATCAAAGCGGATTTTATGCTCGCCAACACTTAAACCCCTTACTGCTTTCTCCCATGCCTTGGCAGTTGTTTTCTCTTCGTCTGTATTCGGCGGGGTCATATGTGGTGAAAATTGCCAGGTCGTCCATGTCTTGCCCATTTCATCATTAAAATAACCTTCTTCAAAAACGCCAAAACTGCCTCCGGCATCCTTATCGTCAATGAATAACTTCATTTCATAACCATTTCTACTATTTTCCAAAGGCTTTTTACTTGCGGAAGAATAGATAGGCGTGTTACGAATAGACCGCTCAAGATAAACTCGTCCATAGATTGGATCAGTCAAATTAAAGCGATTCTCTAAAACATTAGTTTCCTGTGTACTATAATCTACAACGGATTTAGACCAGACTATTTGTTTAGCATGTTTCTTATGAACAGAACTTGTAAAACCCATATCTTTGGAATACCAGCTTACTTCTTGTGAAAATGACATTTGCGTAAAACCAAAAAATAAAACGAAAAACATAATCCTCAATTGATAATTCATTATTTCCCCTTAATTAAGTTGAACATTATTTGAATTTTAGTCTTATATAAAAAGAATGACCCACTAATTAGGCAGCTTTAAAACCTCATCATCTTTAAAACCCCGAATTAAGTTTTGTGATGACACAATTGTTACATTAACCATTAAGAAAGTGATTACGATCATTCCAGCTCTAATTAAATTTGTAATCTCTAAATCTCCATTTATCATACAATCTCTTTAAAACTATAATTATTTTATTAGCAACATACGTTTTGTTTTAGTCTTCAAATTTGTTTTAAGTTGATAAAAATAAATCCCACTTGAAAATTCTGTAGAATCCCAGGTAACCTGATAATTTCCAGCAATTTGTTTTTCATAAACAAGGGTTTTCACTTTTTGCCCAAGAATATTAAAAACACTTAACTCAACTTGTGAATTACTTTTAAGTTGATACATTAGAGTTGTTTTTGGGTTAAAAGGGTTTGGATAGTTTTGATGAAGGACAAAATTATCAACTGGTTTTAGATTGGTATTTTTTAAGGAAGTTATCCCGGTCATATCATAACGGGCAAAACTATTAGAGCCTTTATTGCCAGCATTTGAAAATCTGCCGCCTACAAATAAGAAATTACTGTCTGCCGCCATTGTGTAAACATAATCATTTGTTCCACTTCCAAGCGATAGCCACTCATCTCCATCCCATTTAACAATATAATTGGTTGTTTTTTCTCCAACCATATCCGGCTCACCGGCAACAAAAAGATCTCCATTTACTTGAACAATCGACTTTAATTTGTTTCCCCAGGATGAACCACCGGAGTAATAAAACTCATCCCCAATATCGCTCCATTCCTGACCATCCCATTTTTTTACCAACGTAGCTGGGTTATCCCCAAATCTTGGAAAGCTACCCGCAACATGTACTATTCCAGCTTTAACAGTAAAATCACTAACAATTTGCCGCGAAATACTTTCATGAAAGCGACCTAATGCATGCCATTCCCGGCCATCCCACTTCGCCAAACTTTGGACATTGATATAACCACTGCCTTCCTGATAAAATGCCCTGCCAAAATATCCTCCTATGTAAACAGTATCACGATCTACATTAATTGAGTTTACATAACTGTTTGGATATCCATCAAGGCCACCTCCACCTTGTAAACTGCCATCACCACCAAGAGCATGCCATTTAACACCATCCCACTTTGCAACACGCCTGGCCCAGATATCTCCTGCGGAGGTAAAGTTACCTCCAACATAAAGAGTATCTTCTTTGAAAGCCATTGCATACACCTGGTTATTAATGCCTTCCTCACTCAAGCTATTCCATTTTTCTCCATCCCACATGGCAATTCTAATTAAAGTTTTATCACCACTTGCTGAAAAAATCCCACCAGCATATAAATTTCCATTATGAAATGCTAATACATTAACCTTATTATTTAATCCTTCACCAAGAGCGTGCCATTTTTGGCCATCCCATTTGGCAATATTATTGACCGTATCGCCACCAGCTTTTGTAAACTGTCCGCCAACATATACATCAGTTCCGTTACTGACGATTGCAAAAACGTCACCATCAACTGAATTGTCCTGAATTTTTCCTACATCAGACCAGCTTTGCCCATTCCACATAGCAAAATATTTTTGCTCTTTATTTCCAGCCTCTTCAAAGTTTCCACCGGCATAAACATGATCCTCATAAACACCAATTGTAAAAACACGATAGCTAAGTAGCTGATCAGGAACTTCAATACCAGCTCCGAGAGAATGCCATTTTGATCCGTCCCACTTTGTAATTCTGGCGGCATTTACCGTATCTGCCATAAAAAATCTTCCACCTACATAAAGATCATCTCCATGAACAAAAATACAATCTGCAGTCGAGTTTAACCCATTGCCCACAGTGCTCCATTTAACACCATCCCATTGGGCCACAAAATTGACTGTATCATCACCGGCTTTTTTAAAATCACCGGTAGCATAAAGAACATCTTTTCCAAAGGTGAGATCATTTACGCGGCCACTCATCCCACCGTCCATGGAGTTCCATTTGTCACCATCCCAATAAGTGATATAATTTACAGTGTCTTCTCCGGCTATTTGAAAATTACCACCAACATAAACCGTGTCATTTCTGGCGATCATTGCATCGACATAGTCATAATGAAAAACACCATCTCCCATAGCGTTCCAATTATTTCCATCCCACATGGCAACATTATTTACAGCAACTCCACCTGCATTTTCCAGATTATATCCACCAACATAAACATTGCCTCCATCTACTGCTATAGCATAAACTTCTCCATCAACTCCACTTCCAAATGCATGCCAGGCATCTCCATCCCACATAGCTATTCTGCTTGCTTCAACATCACCTGCCTGAGTAAAATCACCACCAACATAAACATTATTGCCATCAACCGTTAAAGAATAGACAATGCCATTATTCCAGCCTCCGGTAACCCCGTTTCCAAGCGAGCTCCAGCTATCACCATCCCACATAGCGATACCGTTTACCGCAATTCCATTCAGCAAATTGAATTCCCCGGCGACATAAATATCTCCGGCTGCTGTGACAGCCGTGGCATATACATAGCCGTCAAAACCACCTAAAACAAACGCATCACTCCATCGTTCATCTTGCGCAAAACCAAACACAGAAAGAACAACAATCATAAAATAAGTTTTATAAAACATGATACCTCCTTAAAAATCAATAAAAGTAAATGTTTTAAATTTTTAGCAAATGTCTACTTTATTAAAATAAGTTTGCGAACAGAAACATAATCTTCTGTTTCAATTTTATAAAAATATGTCCCACTCGTAAGGTTTGAGCCATTTAATATATAGCTATGTGAACCTGCTGGCTTGTATTCATTTACCATTTCTAAAATATTTTGCCCTAACAAATTGTAAAGTGAAAGAGTTACTTTTCCGGATTTAGTAAGATTGTATTTAATCGTCGTTTCTGGGTTAAACGGGTTGGGAAAATTTTGGTATAACCGAAATGAGCCAAGTTCACCTGATCTGTTTTCAGTCTTTAAGGATGTTGCAACATCAAGTCCAATCGCCGCTCCCGTGCTCACATAACCCTCTAAAGACGGAATAGTTGTATAGGGTTTGAGTTCAGTTAAATTACCTGTTTGGTCAGGCTTGTGCATATAGAGGTATTTTTGGGTAAAGCTGTACAAGACATTTGTTGTTGGATGATTTACAAGTTGAGAGAAGTAAGAGATTCCAGCACTTTGTACTGATTTTGCAGAGATTATAGATAAAGGCGGTTCACCAGAGTTTTTATAAACATATATCCAACCTTTGCGGGCAATGTAAAAATATTGAGAATCATTCGAGTAACCAGCTGTGCATCCCAAATTAGATTTATCAATGAGCAGACCCGGAGGTATTCCTTCCAAAGATCCATCTTCGAGTACTGTAAAACCAAAAGTACCTTTATCAATATCAAGGACATAAAGCGTGGTCCCATCCTGGTTGAGATAAATTTTGTTTGTACGCTGCATTGGCTCATATGTAAATGGAGATGATTCTAAAGCGGAAAGTGCACCAGTCTCCTGGTTAATGGATAAAGCATGTACACCGCCGGCCAAATCAGCAATATAAATAAAATCACCAGCCGGACTTATTGCCATACCACGGGGGAAAAAAACTGTACTAACCGTATCGGCTAACTCCATATTACCGTTTTCAGATACAGTAAACCTGCTTAACCCAACAGAATGCCCCACATACAAAAATTTTCCATTTGGGTGTAACGCCAAACTTGCAGGATTATCATAATGTGATTTAAAAGGAGAACCATCCACCGGCTCAATCAGCCCATCAGGTAATATGTTAAAAACAGATATATCATGGCTTTCAGCATTTGTGCTAAAAAGCAGTAAATTGTTTTTATCGATTACTATTTCTGAATTAGCAGTATTTGCACGGCCTGTGCCACCGGTTGAAGTAGAAGCCACCCATTGCAGGCTATCTTCCCCAACAATTTTATATTGTGCGATATAATTGGTATCAGCCTCTGCTTGCGGAGACAAAACAGTATATATAAAATCATTCGCTGCATAAAGAGCATTAATAGCACAAATAAATAAAATGCTTATTAAATAAGATAAGTTTTTCATTTTCAACTCCATTTTGTGTGAATAATTACTTTAACACTTTGATAATTATTTTTTAGCAAACTTCAAGTTAAATTCGTTTCCATTATTTCTGTAGACTTATTTTATCAGTAAAAAGCGCCGGGATGCAGAAAATGTCCCAGATTCAATTCTATAAAAGTAGATACCGCTGGACAGGTCATGGCCATTTAATAGATAGCTATGAGAACCTGCGGGCTTGTTTTCATTTACCATTTCCAAAACATTTTGGCCTAACAAATTGTAAAGAGAAAGAGTTACCTTTCCTGATTTAGGCAGATTATATTTAATCGTTGTTGTTGGATTAAACGGGTTCGGATAATTTTGTTGTAAAGAATATTTTTCCGGAATGAACCTATCCTGATCAATACTTAAAACATTTGTAAGATTAAGAGAAACGATATAATGGAACCGGCTGAATGAATTTCCATCATGTACACGGAATAGAAAATTTGTTGAATCTGTAATTGCACCATCATAAACATATCTAAAATTACCAGCTTCAATATCTTCCTTGCTTATATCCTGATACTGAACAACTTCTTTCCAATCATCTTCTTCAAAAAATTCAAGAGATCCTTTATCTTCTAATCGGGTGATTGTAATTTTACTCATTTCGCTTTCATCTGAGTAGTTAAAATCATCCAAACCAAATATGTAGGAACTTGAGGTTAGGGTAATTGTTGTATCGGAGGCTGTTGGTGGTGAATTATAACTGGCGCTATATCCTGTATAATTATAAGCATACAATCCATCTCCACTTTGTGCAGAATAGATTGTGCCGTCATTACCAACAACAACATCTACATAAGTATTAATGGTTGGATCGGTACTATTATTAACAAAGCCATTTTTTGTGAACGATGAACCATCATAAGAATATGCAAATAATCCTACTGAATGGTATGCGAGAAAAACTGTGCCATCGGTACCAACCGCAACATCCCACGCGGAATAATTACCGCCATCTTTAATATAACCGGCATCGGTAAATGAAGCTCCATCAAATGTATAAGCGCGTAAGCCACCATAACCAAGAGCCACAAAAACTGTCCCATCAAGACCGACTGCAATACCACGCGCATTACCAAAAGGAGAAACGCTACCAATACCCGTAAAAAAAGCACCATCATAAGAATAGGCTTTTACACTGTTGCCATTTGCCAGAAAAACAGTACCATTATCACCTACTGCAACTCCCTGTGCTGTGCCGCCTTCATCAATCTGGGCTGAGTTTACAAAATCTGTTCCATCATACGTTAATGCACTTAAACCCCTATAATTGTTTGCAATAAAAATTGTACCATCCGGGCCCTCTACTACTTCCATTGCTGCAATTTCATAGGATGAGAATGCCATTTCATTAAAAGCATCATCATTGTATAAATATGCCCTTAAACCATCACTGGAGTTACCAATAAAAACAGTTCCGTCAGAACTTGTACCAATGTCTAACACCCGGTGACCAGTCTCCAGATAATCTTTGTTGATAAGCGTATTTTCATCAAGCGAATAAGTATGTAAACCATTATAAGAATTCCCAAGATAAACTGATCCATCCGCACCAATGGTTAAACTTTCTGCTGAACCACCTGCCTGATTGGTGTGAGCTGTATTTGTAAATGTAGATCCATTTAAAGAAAATGCCCTTAAACCACTTGTACTTGATAGAAAGATAGTACTGTCAGAACTTGCAATTACCCCCGATGAAGAGGGAACATTATTAACGTAACCCACATCAATAAAAATGTGAAGTTGGCTATCGTACGTGTAAGCAATTACACCATAATTATTTGCAACAAAAATATTCCCACCGGAAGAAATGGATACGCTATAACTCCAACCAAATTGTTTTACAGATTTTTTTGTAAAAGAGGATCCGTTATACACAAGTGATATAACCCCTTCTGCTTCGTTAGCAAGAAAAACAGTTCCTCCATAGGCAACTGCTACATCCCAGGCAGATCCATTGTCATCATAAATGGCTTCGTTTATGAATGTCCCTTCGCTGTATGTGTAGGCCCTCAACCCATCATCATAGCTTGCTAAAAAAATAGTCCCATCATCACCAACAGCAATGTTCTTAGCTGATCCACCTTGGTTAATGTGTCCCTTTTGGACGAAAGAAGAGCCATCGAAAGAAAAGGCCCGCAAACCATCCTCATCATTTGCAAGAAAAACTGTCTCATCATTTGAAACCACAACCCCTTGAGCAGAACCACCGCTATCAATATGGGCGGTATTTGTAAAAACAGACCCATCGAAAGTATACGCGCGTAATCCGTCAGATCCATTTGCCAATAAAATTGTTCCATCATCAGTAAGTGCTAATCCCAACGCCTCACCACCATTATCAATATGGGCAATATTTGTAAAGGAATTTCCATCAAAACTATAGGCGCGCATACCATCTCGACCATTCGCTAAAAAAACTGTTCCATCTGCTGCTACAATAGATTCATTTGCCCTTCCAATGCCATCATCTCTGTGATCAATGACTTCAAAAGCATCTTGTGTAAAAGCTGTTTCTAAAAACAAAAAAAGCACTGTAAAAATTGATAGTACTAATTGGGGTTTAATAAATCTTTTCATTTTTTCTCCACTTGGGTAACTGGGTTGTTTGGTATGCAAATATCATTTTTTTGATTTTTCAATAATTTTAATGGAAATAGTAGATTTGCTTTTTGGGCACACAAATGTCATCAGTTCATATGTTTCATAAATTGTTGAATCGACATAGGAATAATCTATACCGCTTAATGAAAAAAAATCACTGCCAATTTCTGCATTGCGCTCTTTAGCTTTTTGCTCGATAAGTTGGTGCAAGGCTTGCAATTTGAATGGCGTTTTTAAAAAATTATCCACGATACAAAGTCCCGTATATTCTTGAAAAAATATACATACTGCATTTTGAAAATATAACTGCGAGAATGGGTGGTTTTTATTTTTATTTAGGAAATAGAACTACCCAAATGGGTAGGTTTTTATAGAAAAATGGATAATGAGGAATTAAAATCTATTTGAGCTGGACTATACAATCATCCCTGTTTTGAATTGGAATAAAAAAACTTATACAATTTTAAACCTCTCAGGTAAGGTTCTCTTTCATAGCTTTTGCTATTGCTTCACCTTTGGAGTGGACTTCCAGTTTGCGGTAAATATTTCGGATATGAAACTTAACTGTATTCAGGTCAACAAATAATTCATCGGCAATTTTTTTGTAACTGAAACCATCACACAAGTTTTTAAGAACATCTTTTTCCCGGGTCGTTAAATCACTGGTATGCGTCTCTTTTTTAAATGAGCCTACAACCATACGCGCAATGTCCATACTCATCGGGGCTCCACCATTAACGGCTTCTTTTATTGCTTCGATTAATTTTAACGGCGGCGTATTTTTTTTGAGATAACCCGAAGCACCCGCACAGAGCGAATTGAATACATCAGCATTATCATCACTAACAGTTAGCATTATAATTTCTGTAGTAGGCATCTTTTGTTTAATAAGCTGTGTACATTCTATCCCGTTCATTCCAGGTAAATTGATATCCATAAGAATAACATCCGGCTTATCTTTCTCGATCAGTTTTTGGGCCGCTTCACAATTATAATATGTGCTTATACATTGTAAGCCTTCAGTTCCATTTAATAGAATGGCCAGGCTTTCGCGAATATCTTTATCATCTTCAACAATGGAAATTTTTATCATAATTATGCCGGTTTATTTGCTGTCATTTTTATTTTAGTGCCATTACCAATCTTAGAATCAATAGTTAGCTTTGCTCCAATTTTATGCGAGCGGTTAAGCATATTTCTTAAACCATTTCCTTCAGAATTCTTACTAACATCAAAACCAACTCCATCATCCGATAATTCAATTTTCAATTCTTCATCATCAAATGAGATATTAAATGAAATATTTTTACATTGTGCATATTTAAATGAGTTATGCAATGCTTCCTTACAAATGCGGATTAAATGCCTGCGCCATTCCATACTCAACTTAACCAAATCTGGATTAGAAACATTATTATTCATTTCAAAATTTATTGTGCTTTCATCTAAAAGCTCATCGGCAAATTTTTTTATTCGGGTTATAAAATCAAACAATGTGTCTTTTTTAGGATCAAGCTGCCATATAAAGTCCCGCGTTTCGGTATAGAGGGTATTTGTGTTTTCACTAATCTTCGAAACATATTTAAGCACATTTTCCGGCAATTCGGCATTTTCCTGTTTGATAAGCTCGCTGAATAAAGAGATGCGTGTAATTTTATTTCCCAGTTCATCATGAAAATCAGCAGCCATTTGGATTCGCAAATCTTCTTCGAAAGCCTGGCGTTCCTGCGACAGTTTTTGTTGTTCAAATACAGCACGGTTGTGTGTCGTTTTAACCAAGTACCGTGCAGCTAAAAAAACAATCCAACTAAGAAAAAAAACAAGCAATGTTATAAACCACCAGCTTAGGTACCATGGCGAAAGTATTATAAAAGGAAACCGGGCTGTACTACCAGTTCCAAGCGCAGTTTGTGTTTTAACCATAAATGAATATTTACCGGGGGCTAAATTTGTATATTCTTTTGCCGTCTCACTTTTAAACGCCGACCAATCCTCACTATAACCTTCAAGTCGATACTGATAAAGGGGCTTATCAGAAAGGTTGTACACTGGCAGAGAAAACTCAAACCGAAGATTGTTCATGTTTGAGTTTAAAATTGGAGCTGTAAATTCCGAATGAAGTCCGCCTGCAAAAACCAATGAATCGTTATTTGCAAATACAGAACGTATGTAACAGGTTAAAGGTATTTCTGCTTCATTATCAAGCTGGCCACTAAAGCGGATCAGGCCTTCTGCCCCTCCAAACCAGCAAATGCTATCTTGCTCTACAAATATGGTTTGAATATTCAATTCAGGTAAGTTTAAAAAAGGTTTATCGATAAATTGATTTTTATCTTTATTACTGATAACGACAATTTTTCCTCCAAGATTGCACCATAGATTACCGTTTTCAGCTTCTGAACTTAAAACATGAGAACCTTCAGTTTGCTTCATTTTATTGAAGACAGGAAACTGCGGGTCTGCAGTAAATCTCTTGGATGATTCATCAAATTTCAAAATCCCGGCTGTGGTATTAAAGCGAACTCCAAATTGTGTTTGTTTAACCAGGTTTAAGCGATTTGAAGGCAAGCCATTTTCAGACGTATAATATTGAATATTCAATTTTTCACCTGATTGAAGAGACTTGTTAAAATTAGTTATCCTGGCAATCCCCTGGTATGAGCTGCCAATCCAAATATTTTGTTGAGCATCTTCAGCAATTGTACGCCCTTCAATGTTTGTCATTTGTTCTACAATTTCATCGTGCCACAATCCATCTGGTTGCTTTAAGACTGAATATATGCCTGAATCAAGCCCGATAAAAAACCTGTTTGGATTGGATACTGATTGAACAATTGTCCAGGCACTATATTTATTTACAAGCCTTATCTCGTTCCGGTTATTAATTTCATAGATACCACTATTTGAACAAGCCAGCAGTAAATCGTTTGTTACAGTTAAATACCAGCATTGCGTGTTAATCTCATCAAACCGAATAAAACGGGTATTTTTAAATGCTGATGATTTTTTTTGCAAATAAAACAATCCAGTACCCGTAGAAACATAAAGTCTTCCATTGAATCGCTTTACATCATGTATACTGCCATCCAAACCAAACTCTTCTCCATAAAAACTAAAAGGAGATGCATAATCGAGGCGGACAATTCCTTTATTCAGGCAAAACCAAATACTTCCCGCCCTATCTTGATATGCTGCCCAAATTGTATTGCTTTTCAGACCATTGGATTTATCATATTTAAAAAGAACCTTACCATTCTTATTTATAATCAGCGCTCCACCTTTTCGTGAGATTAGCAGAATATTTTCATCGTTTAAAACAAGTGTGCTATAAAGCTGATTTTTTTTTGCCCACTCATCAGCATCAGTTTTAAAAGGTCTGGATTCACCATCATCATATAAAAAGAAGCCACTTTCTCGGGTGGCAATTATTGTTGATTTTTTAGACAAAAGAATACCGGAAAACAAATCATTTTTATAAAACTCACCTCCGTGTAATTTTTGAAGAGAATCATTTGAGATTGAAAACAAACCTTTACCAATAACCAAAGTAAAAAGATCATTCCCGGCATTATAAAAGGTGTGTAACCGTTCTTTACTGTAAATATGCTTTATTTTCTGGTGTTCATTTTTAACCTGATTTAATGGAATATAAAAAAGATAATTTCTGCTAATAAAATATACTGTTTGCTGACTTACAGCTATTTTCCATACATCAGAAAATTGAATATCTAAAGCATTAATCTGCTTAATTAGTGAGTGATAAATTAATTCCCCACTATCATCAAGTTTTAAATATCCGAATTCATTTTGTGCCCCAACCAGAATTGTCCCATCTTTCGTAATAAATAAAGAGCGTACAATACTTTCATTATCAACCTTAATTTTTCGCCAGGTAACGCCATCATATTGCAGAATAAAACCATCTGTATTTCCAAAATACATAAATCCATTACTATCTTGAACCACCGCCCAGTTTTGGCTATTTCCATCGTAAGACTTGGGAGAAAAGTACTCCATATCTTTTCGTCCAACCTCTAAATGTACGGGGTTTAGCTGAGCAAAAAGTGCAGAAAAATTGATAAAAACAAGCAGTTTAATCCAAAAAATAGTTTTCATTCCGGGGTATCTAAAGTTATCAGTATATCACTAAGTTTACTTGAAACTACAAATGCAAAATAACAAATCACAAATATATTATTATTGCATTATTTTTACATTCTTTATAGCAAGGGGCAAAAAAACAATAATTAATCTACAATTCTAATCTTTTGTTTATTAATTACGATTGGTATTTAACCCAGCAAGGAGTATTAATGTACTTTTCCGAAGTTAACAATGACAATCTTGTTAATATCCAAAGTAGCATTATTAATGAGATTGAACAGATTAAAGTGTTTGAAAATGCGGCTCAAAAATACATGTCCATTTTATATGAAAACTTTTCTGAGTCCATTGCACTTTGCAGGTTATTTGCCACCGTCCCCTTTAAAAGCCTCCCTGCTTCCTCCAAAGAATTTGTTAGCAACTTATTAAAAAGTAGAAAGTTGTTTTCATCATTAAAAAATGACACCCCTATTTTGACCCTTTTAGGAAGCAGGGGAATTGAAGAAAAATGGAATGATATTCGACAATCAAAAGGACATATTGGAATTCCACTAATATCATCTGGATTTATTTCAGAAATCCCGATGGTGTCTCGCTTGTTAAAGGAACTTGGCCTTGATTTAAGGTGGATTGATTCCCGTGATACAGATATTGTTATTAAAACAATAGGCCGCAGCAGTGGCGTTTTTTATGTAAAAGATGCAGCTAAAGATATGGACAGTGAAGGCCGGAAAATAATTACTTCACAAGACTTTGTTTCACAGTATAATATTAAAACCGTTTTTGGGTTTGGTGGTGGTTATCTTGGTTCCGATATGATGTTTACAGTTATCGCATTTTGCTCTGAGCAAGTGAGTCCGGATAACGTCAGAAAATTTCTTGTTCAGGCAAATAAATTTAAAACAGCAACCCTATCTATTGTTGATTCAGAAAAAATATTTATATGATGAATAATCAGTTCTCCTTAAATATTCTTCTAAAGAATGTTCTTAAAAAGGGGCCTTTCCCAGATAAAGATGAGCTTTATGATATTCCACCAGAAAGTGTGGAATTACTTCATAAAATTTGGGCAGAGCTATCCCAGGTTCAAAACCTGAAAGATGAAATATTTTGGACTAACCAGGAAATTGAATCACGTAATGAAGAATTACAAGCATATGCAACATTGTTGGATAAAAGAAAAAATGAAGTAATAAATCAAAAAAAGCAGCTCAATGAGGCTTCAAAAAACCTAAAAAAAGAAAAAAGTGTCCGCAAACAAGCACAGGCATTAGCTGCCGCCAAAAGCTCATTTCTTCAAACAATGAGTCATGAAATTAGAACACCCATGAATGGTGTTTTAGGAATGACCGATCTGCTTATGGACACTCACCTATCAAAAGAACAACATGAGTATGTGGATACAATTAAAACATCTGGTGAAATTCTTTTAACTGTCATTAATGATATTTTAGACTATTCAAAAATAGATGCTGGAAAACTCAATCTGGAGAAAAGACCTGTCCATATTGGTAATTTTATAGATAGTACGGTAAAACTTTTTACCACAAGATTGAATGAATCAAAAACAAAATTAACGTACAAAATAGATAAAGCACTACCAGCATACATTTTAGGCGACATAATTCGACTAAGGCAAATAGTTTCAAATATATTAAATAATGCAATAAAATTTACCAATGAAGGTTTGATTGACCTGCAAGTTGTTCTTGAAAGGATTGACCAAGATAACAATCTTTTCATAAAATTTATTATTAAGGATAGTGGCATAGGAATAGCGAAAAACAAACTAAAATTTCTCTTCAAAAATTTTTCGCAGATTGATTCATCAACTACACGAAAGTATGGCGGAACTGGCCTTGGGCTGGCAATTTGTAAAAAATTAGTATCTTTGATGAATGGCGATATTGGTGTTGAAAGTACCTTAGGAAAAGGCAGCACTTTTCATTTTACAATACCAACAGAGAAAGTTTTAGAACAAGATATTGACCTCAGTGATGAAGAAACAAATTTAAGTATCAGCCATGATTTTGCGAAACAATATCCGTTAAAAATTATGATTGTTGAAGACAACTATATTAACCAGAAACTGGCTCAAAAATTTTTACAAAAACTTGGTTATGAGGATATTCAGTTAGCAAATGATGGCCGGGAAGCAATAAAAAAAGTTAAATCTGAAAAAATTGAGTTTGTTTTTATGGACTGCATGATGCCCGGAGTTGATGGTTTTGAAGCGACATCCACAATAAGACAAATGGAAGATAATAAAAACTCAATTGCCATTATTGCGCTAACCGCTAGTGTTTTACCGGAAAATGAATCACGATGTTATAATGCAGGAATGAATGATTATATAACAAAACCACTGAAGATAGAAGAAATTATTAGAACAATTAAGAAATACGCTGATGTTCCTCTCCCAGCTTAAAAACTGGAATTAGATCTCCAACTTTTGCATTAAAGATAAAAAATCTATTTTCTTTAAACTCTTTAAAAGATTCTCAAACCCCACCCCCGATTTTAACTTTGGAATATTCAGAATAAAACTCATTCCCTTAATTACATTACTTCGGTTAAGAATTGGCAAAGTTTGTGGCATATTAACTGAAGATAATTTTTGAATTATCCTTTCGCCTTCAGCTGCAGATAACTTGTCTGGATTTTGAACTAAAAGTGGGAAGGTTATTTTTTCGTTTTGGAATAAACTATTTATTTCATTCCAAAAGAGTATCTGATTTTCAATGTTTTCAATTACCCTGTCACGTTCAATAGATTTATTTCCTAAACTCAGCGTGCTTATTATTTTCTGTTTTTTTGATATTTCCCTTCGGATTTTCATCAAATTTCCAAGCCAAAAAAGAGATATTTGGGGTAATGCAAAAAACTTCAAAGCTAAGGCCGTTGGAGGCATATCAAAAATTAGAAAATCATGCTTAGAATATTTTTTTACAATTGTATTAAAAGCCATAAGTAATGCGTATTCTTCAATCCCGGGAGCATGCTGCATTACAGAAAAATGTTTATCCAAACTAAAAGCAGTTAGATAAGAATATGCTTTTGAAAACTGTTGTTCGGAATCTTTCAGGTATTTCCTAATCCATTTATCCTGGTCAATTTCAATTACTTTTAGTCCTGTTTTAATTTCAGTAGCAATATCAGAAAATGGTGTCTCAAAAATATCTGAAAGGTTATGGGCCGGATCAATTGATATTAAAACTACTTTGTATTTTTTTTCGGCCAGGTAAACAGATGTAAGGGACGAGGCTGTAGATTTTCCAACTCCGCCTTTCCCCAAAAAAAATAAAAGTTTTTGCATATCAAATTACATCCAATTTTGAAAACTGATCAGAAAGTGGATTATGAGCTGTATTTGTTTTACTTAGCATTATAGTAAACTCTTCCTTCATATCTGGAATTAGTTCAAATGCAATTGAAAGAGGTATTGAAGGTATTCCGATAAATGTACCCATCGTAGTCAAGGCAAAAATATGTTTAAGTTCTTGTATCTCCCACTCAAGATCATCAATTGCCTTTTGACGCTGGATCTTATCAATATCTTTGAAGAATTTGAATATTTTTTTCATATCACTCCATTAACACATTTTCCAAAAAAATATAACAATATAATTAGAATACAAAATCAGATGTTTTGAGGATTGTTAGGAAATACATTATTTATGTATTAACAAGAAAACACCGCACGCAGCTACATTAGCCCAAATTCTTATCCAAATAATAAATAATGATTGCATTCTGGATTTACTTTTTTTATATTTTTGCCGTACATTTAAATCGTTATAAAAGTATTGTAAATAAGCATAGTTATTTCTGTCTAACTCCCCCAGGGCAGGCTTAATACATTAATTTCAATTTTTTTTGGAGATCCCCGATGCGTTTACATACTTTCCTCTTTTTCCTTATTATTTTGGTTAAAATATCGTGGGATTAGTTACCAGAAAGAATGGATCAATCAAATATCCCGGTAGCAGCTTTGCTATCGGGATTGATTGTTTCTAGTATATTGAAGGTTGCAGCTATAACGCCATCTCAACTTTTATAATAAGGTAGCCAACAAACTCTCGTCTGCTTTACTTTTGGGGACAACCTATAAACTTAGTTTAAAAATTCATACATGTTAATCGAGCTGTTCAAAATTAAAGGAATTGAATCAGAAAAAGTATTAACTAATTCTTCAAACTCTGAGGGAATATCTGATTGGTTGGATAATATTGTGAGGTACCATATTTCATCATTAATCTTATGAAGTTTCATAACTGCTAAATTGGGAAGTTCTGCTTGGAATGAAGTGCCCGCTCCGTTATTTAAAGCAGCCATGCCTAATCTGTATTTTTCCAAAATGGAATCGCCAATTCGGTATAAAACCTCATTATATTTTGGATTTTTTAATTGCGCATAAAAGTCAAAGCTTCTATCACAAAATGCATTCATTATAAAACTATTATCAAAATATTGGGGAACATGTGCCAACAACTCTCTTAACCGTTGTTGTTTCTCTGCGGAAGCTATTTGAAATTTTATTGGTTTTGCAGAAACTGATTTTGTTTTTTTTATTTGATTCGACTGCAAGTAACTGTAAAGTGTTTCCATCGAGTCCGAACGTAAATTTTTATAATCAGGAAATGGAGCATCGCTGTACCGGCTCTCAAAACAATTCCATTCCAATAATTCATTTAATGCTTTGAACCCTTCTAAAATTAATTCACCTTTTTCAACAGTCACATATTTTATTATTTTGTTTTCAATAAAAACTTCAGCACTATCGCCCGTTTCATCATTTAGTAAACAAATAGCAGCTTTACCCTTAATAATTGCCAAGGTAAGTAGTAAGCATGCAGGATTGATGTTACGCATTTCAAACTTTGAAACTCTTACAATTTCTGCAATTTTTTTAATGATTGCTTTCTGTGTAAAAGGTTTTTTAATAAACTGAATATTACATAAGTCATTGGCTAAAAATGTTTGCTCATCAAATGAGTCCATTAAAAAAAGAACTTTAGAATGTGGATAAATCCTGGCAAGATCATGAAATACTTTGGGGAAGTTTATCAGAGAAAGATTTTCATCTAAAACAACAATATCAAAAGCTGTTTGAGAAAGCTTTTTTAAAAACTGCTGTCCATTATTGGTAAAGCCTAATTCAACCTGCCCTTTATCAGTTTGTAATTCAAACAACTCAGACAACATTGTTAACACCTGTTCATCTTGATGGGCAAATAATATCCGTATGGGTTTTGTAAGATTACCTGTTTTCTGTTCATTTAGTTTTGTAAGCATTAAACGGGCTCCAACAATGGTACTTCTTTAACCGGTGAAATAATACAGCCCTTATTTACCAACTTTTCAAAGATAAGATAAACATGGTATAAGTCAGCATTCATATCCAGAGAAATTAGCTTTAAAGATTTTTCACCAGTGGCATTTTTAATAAAGGATTTTTCATTTTCAGTTTGATCTGCACTAATAGTTTTATTAACCAATATTTTTTCATTATATATTGAACAAATTTCATCCTTAAGGCGGGCAGCATACAAAAAAAGCCTCTCAGTCGTTTCAGTAATAAGCTTTTCAGAGCCATTTTGAGTTGCAATAAAATGATATTTACCATCTTTATTATCCATCATTGATAAAGAATAAAAAGCCTCAGCGCCTTTATATGTTAAACAAAACGCGTCTGTAATTTGCCCGTTATTAAAATGCAAATGCCCGGCATTTTTATGATTAGATAATGCAAGTATTCCAGATTTTTTGCTAACGCTTAACATTTGTGCAATTTCGATAACGCTGCTATCATTTAAACTACCACTAATCCCTTTTGGATAGCTGCTTGAAGGCTGGGTATAATTAAAAAATATTTTAATATTTGAGGCTATTTCCTTTGCTGTTAAACTGCTGTCCCAATAATCATTAACACCAAATTTTGAACCTTCCAGAAATACATTATTGGAAATATTATTTGAAAGGATTATAAACGGAAGGGTTTTAAACACGCTGTTTTTAATTAACCCGCAAAATTCAAATCCATTTTTTCCTTTTAATTCAATTTCAGACAAGACCATATTTACTGATTGAGTATGAATCAATTCACGGGCGTGCTCAATGTTATCCATTACTTTTATATTAATACCAAGTAAATCGAAAGTTTGTTTTTCTGCCAATAACCTTTCTGGCTCTCTACATAGAAAGAGAACTTCAATTCTCTTCTTTTCCAGGGTTCGCGTTAATATTTGGTGAATTTTTCCAAGAAGAATATCGGGTGTAAACGGCTTGTAAATATAATCTAAAGCACCTGCTGCTAAACCTTGTTTTTGATATAATGAATCCTGTATAGCAGTAATCATTACAAATGGAATATGTTTTAGATTTTCATTGGAATAAATCTTTTTGCAAAGTTCAATACCATCAATTTCAGGCATAACTAAGTCTGAGAGTATAACATCAGGTAGGGTTGTATTTAATATCTTTAATGCTGTCTTTGCACTATCTACATTTATAACATTATAACCGGCATCTTTTAAAATAAGCCTTAGATATCTTAATTGTTGGGGCTCGTCATCGACCAGCATTATTGTGTAATTGCTGTTTGTATTTAGTCCTTTAGATATCATTAACATCCCTATGTAAAACGACTTTTGTAGTCAATCAATTTAGATTTGATTTTGCACAAAAAAAAAGGCACAATCGAGTTACTCACCCCAAAAAGAGATGAGTAATTGCGTTTGTGCCTTCGTCTTACAAGACTAAATCTTGCCCGACAAGGCGACTTACACTATTTGTAAGCCTTTTGCTTTCTTAGCTTTCGGCGATAGCACTTTTCCTGTTAACATCGCTCTGCTTATGGATAGTTTTTGATCAAACTTTTTATGATATTAATCACAAATCACATTTTTTGAATTTCTTCAAAAAATTATGGGAAAATGAAAAAACAAACGCATTTAAGCGTACATGTTATCATTTTCTAAAACCTCTCTAATCTTCTGGGTAAATTTCCTTAATGAAAATGGTTTTTGTACAAAATTGATTCCCTCAAGCAGCTCACCCTGTTGTACAATATAATTATCTGTATAACCTGAAGTATATATGACTTTTATATTAGGCATTATTAATTCAAGGTTAGAGACAAGCTCTTTTCCATTCATTTCGGGCATTATCATATCGGTAATTACCAAGTTTGGCCTTAGCTGTTTTTCCTTAATTAAGTCCAAAGCTTTTTTTCCATTAGAGGCTTCATAAACGCGATAACCAATTTCTTCCAATGCTGAAGAAGCAAAAGCGCGGACACTTTCATCATCTTCTACCAGTAAAACCGTTTCATGGGATTCTGCCAATAGAACTTCGCTGCTGTCCACTTCTTTTACTGTTTCTTTATGTTCACAAATCGGCCAGTATATTTTAAAAGTTGAACCGCGGTTAAGTTCACTGTAAACATAAATGAACGCATCATTTTGCTTAACTATGCCATAAACCGTAGCAAGACCTAAACCAGTTCCCTGACCAACTTCTTTTGTCGTATAGAATGGTTCAAAAATTTTACGCTGTACTTTTTCATCCATACCAACACCATTATCACTTACAGCAATAACAACATAGTTTCCTGTTTTACTTCCTACATGTTTAGAAACATATGCGTCATCCATTACAATTGTATCTGTTTCGATTGTAATCTTTTTCTCAGAAGCAATTTCCGTATTAGAATTAATTGCATCGCGTGCATTAACAATCAGGTTAATTAAGATTTGTTCTATTTGGCCCGACTCACCTTTTATACTTGGTAATTTTTCTTTTAATAGCATATTAATGGAAACATCTTCGCCAATTAAACGGCGCATCATTTTTTCTAAATCTGCTATAAGAGTGTTCATATTTAGAATTTGAGGCTCATATATTTGTTTTCGGCTAAAGGCTAACAGTTGCCTGGTTAAGTTTTCTGCCCGCTTCCCTGCTTTTAAAATAGAAATCATATGGCGGTGCCCCGGTTGCTCCTTGTCCAGGCTTAACAACGCTACCTCGGCATGACCATTTATTACGGTTAGCATATTATTAAAATCATGTGCTATGCCGCCAGCCAATGTACCAATTGCATCCATCTTTTGGATTTGTAACAACTGAGATTGGAGCTCTTCTTTTTCCTTCTCAGCCTTTTTTCTGCCGGTTATATCATTGCGAACAACCAAAACAATTGGCTCATTTTCATGATTTGAAATGGTTTGCATTGTTTCATCGCCCCAAACAACTTCCCCACTTTTCTGGATTATACGAAACTCACGATTTAGAACTTGTTTTGGCGATTTTAAACAATCTTTTAAACTGGATTTTTGAAGTTTTTGATCTTCTTTATGATATAATTCGTTTAGTGATTTGCCAATTAGCTCCTCTACAGTATAACCAAGTTTATTAGCACCATAACTATTTATAGACAATATTTTGCCTTTGGTACTTAACCGAAAAACAACAGACGGATTATTATCATATAAAGCTTTGTAATTGTCTTCACTCTCTCTCAGTGATTTTTCAATTTTTTTGTGTTTGGTGATATCTTTACCTGTTGAAACAAAATGAGTAATTTCACCATTTTTATTTTTTAGAGGGGAGATCGTTTCCTGTTTAAAGTAAACTTCACCATTCTTTTTCTTGTTGATTACTGTTCCTCTAAAAATTTCCCCTTTTGTAATTGTGCTCCAAAGATTTTTATAAAATGAAGCATCATGTTTGCCAGATTTCAAAATTGATGGTTTTTTTCCTAGCACATCTTTTTTTGAATAGCCGGTGTAATCTTCAAAAGCATCATTTACATATTCAATCTTCCCGGTTTTGTCTGTGATAATAATACTGTCACCCATTTGTTCAACAATATTTAAATACTTTTTCAACTCCCAATCTAATTCTTCATGATTGCTAAGTTCCAGTTCAAGTTTTTTATTAACAGCTTCTAATTCCTTAGTCCTTATATCAACTGTTTTTTCTAACTCAAGTTGTGCAAGGCGTAATTTTTCTTCAGTTTGTTGTTTTATTGCATTTTCATAAACCAATTTATCTAGTGCTTTTTCCAACTGTTCAGTTCTGGCACTAACCAATTCATCAAGCTCTTCATTTGCCCGTTCCAGTACTTTTAAGGCCATTTTCCTAGATGTTACATCCCGCATTATACCTTGAGTACCGGTAAACTCTGCTTTATCGTTGTCTAACTGCACATATTGACCTTCTGCATCAAGTACAAAAGAAGGCTCCTTTTCAACATCAACAAAAACATTCTCAAAAGGGATTGGGCTTTCTGCTAAAGTAAGTAATCGAAGTTCATGAGTTTTTGTACTGCGTTCACCAGTTCTTCTCTCTTTTACTTTGTAATGAGCGTCAGTTTTGTCATCCGGATGGACCATATCTAAAAGGTTACTTCCAATTAGTTCTTCAGGAGAATAACCATAATTTCGAATTGCCTCGCTTATAAATGTGATTTTTCCTTCCTGATCCAGGCGATAGATAATATCCGGGGACTGGCTAATAATTGATTCTAAAAGATGTTGAGATTTTGCCAGTTCAATTTCTTTTTGTTTTCTTTCAGAGATATCTGAAAAAACTGTTACAAATTGTCCGTCGCTCAGGTTAAAAATTGAAAGGGAAACATATTTATTTATTTCAGGGAAAAAAGTATCAATAGAATGAGATTTATTTTTATTTAAAGATTGTGATATTTCTTCTAAGAATGGTGCCTTATTTTGACCATATACTTTAGAGGCAAGCACCCCAACTGCGTCCTCTCTTTTTATGTCCATCAATGTTTCATAAGATGGATGGTTCACATCTAAAATTAAATAATCGATAGGTTTACGCCATTTGTCATAAACAATTTTATTAAGGATAACTGCCTCTCCCAATGAGGAAAACATGGCATAGCATTTTGCCCAATTTTCAGGTAGTATATTCTTTTGCGGCTTATTTTTAAATCCAAAAAAATGTGCCAACTTGCTCATAATATTTCCCCCGGTGATTTGTGACGTCCCAACTTGTCTTTGTTTTCCCATTACGAAATCCCTGTTAAAAACTCCATCAAAAAAAAGGTGCAAATTCAGCTACATATATATGTAGACAAATTTGCACCTTCAACTTATAAAACTTTTTTCTTATCCGTTAAGGTAGCTAAAGCTTATACTTTATTAGCCAAGAAATTCCTCTTGCTAGTTATTTATTATATCCAACTCCTCTAAGCGCTTTCTCAAACTTCCAAGTTCTTTGGACTTAAAACTACTCTTTGTTTTTTCCAAAACATTAATTGCATCGTGTAAAGCAGATTTTAATTGCAATGTTTTTGGAGAATTAAATAAATGGCTCGCATTTTGTTCGGTAATGTCATTTTTAGAATTATTAAACAAATATTGAATATCCTTTATTGAGCCAGAAATATTTTGCAAAGTCAGGTTCAAATAAGACTGTGCCGATTCATTTGCCGCATTCGTTTCACTATCAAACATTCCGGAGTTAATTTTTTCAAAAGATTCACAAAGTTCATTTAAGCGTTCTTTTGTTTTAGAAATTTTCTTATATATTTTTTTCTTTTCAAATGCTTCTTTAACGTGATTTAACAATTCTGGAAAATCGAGGGGTTTAACCAGGTACGCGCTAATTGGTAAATGGATTGATTGCATGGCGGTATCTAAAGTTGGATACCCGGTAACCAGAATGATTGACATACTATCAGTTAATTCATTTGCTTTTTTAATAAATGCCAAATTTGGATTATCAGGCATTTTAATATCTGATATTAATAGATCATATTTATTTTTTGTAAGTAATTTTGTTGCAATTTTAGTGTTATAGGCAGTATCACAAATAAAACCCTCTTTCCTTAGCAATTCCGCTGTTGAGTAAAGAAATGTTTCTTCATCATCAGCTAAAAGGATTCTTTCCTTGTATCCATTCTCCATACTTTCCCCTTAAGTGTATTAAGATTCAGTCTGCAACGGTAAGGTTACCTCGAAGACTGTTCCTTTTTCTTTATTTGCTTTAAAATTTAATGTCCCATTAAATGCTTCTACAATTTCTTTAGAAATAGCTAAACCTAAACCCATACCCTCTGTTTTATTTCCTGTCTTTTTTGAGTAAAAAGGCTCAAATACTTTTTCCTTGTCTTCTTCAGAAATACCCTGGCCATAGTCTATTACAGAAATTGTAAATTCTCGATCTGTTTTTGATAAATGACAATCCACACTTCCATTTTGCGGAGAAGCTTCAATTGCATTTTTTATAAGATTAAATAATACCTGTCGAATCAATCCTTCCGGAACCCTAACCTTGAATTTAGATTTTGGCTTGTAATTAACTTTAATATTAGCATCGAGGCATTTTGGGCCAAGCAAAGTAATCACATCATTGATAGGGCTATTAATATTGTATTCTTTTACTGGGGTTTCACCCGGCCTGTAAAGATCAAACATCTGCCGAACAATATTTGCAATCCGTTCAATTTCCTTTTCTATCTTTTCTGAATATTTGGAATATCTATGATTTGGATTAATTGCTTCTTTTATAAGTAGAAAAGAATTTTTAATCCCGGCAAGCGGATTATTAATTTCATGTGCAACCTGGGCTGCCATTCTTCCAAGTGCTGTAATTTTTTTAATTTCGTTTCTTTGATTTTCCAGATATTTAATACGTTCTGTCCGCGTAGATACTTCTTTTTCCAGTTTATTTGAATAGCGCCTTAAATGTTGCTCAGTCGTTAATTTATCGTTCATACTTTGAGAAACAGCAAGAACCCGCATCTTTCCTTTTTGTTCAAAAACATATGCATTTACTTCAAATGGTATTTTATCTCCATGTTTAGAAATGTAGGTTGTTTGAAATGTTGTATGTTTTTCATCAACAAATTTTTCCAACTTATGTTGATCAAAGAAAGGAACATCCAGCAACGATTCCGGATCTATCAATTCAAAAAGTGAATGACCGACAAGCTCATCCTTAGAAAAACTAAGGTGGTCACAAACAGCTTTATTTACTTCAAGAATTGTGTTTGTTTCCAGGTCACAAACAAACATTGCTTCGTTAATACTATTAAAAAGAAGCTTATAACTATCGTTGCTTTGAGCTAGTTTTTTTTCAGCTTTTCTTCTTTTAGAATTCTCTGCAATAAGGCTTTTATTTGTTTCTGTTAAATCCTTGGTTCTATTTTGTACTTCATCTTCAAGATTCTCATAAGCTATTTTTAAAATGCTTTCTAATTTTTTCCGTACCGTAATATCACGGGCCATTCCTTGTGTGCCACTAAAGTTTTCTGTTACTGTTTTGTCATCGTTGTACACTCCTTCAGCATTTATAGAAAAAACAGCATCTGTTTTAAACCCTGTAATATTTGTTTCGAATGGAATTGTTTTATTGCCTTTTGTTATGAGCCTGATTTCAAGGGTTTTTGTACTTCTTTTACCTGTCCGGCGCTCATTTATTTTATAAAGTGCTTTTTTCCTGTCATCCGGATGGACAAGATCAAAAATATTTTTGCCAATTAACTCTGTAGATTTATAACCATAAGTCGAAATTGCCTCACTTATAAACTCAATCTTTCCATTTTTATCCAAAAGATAAATTACATCAGGCGAGTTGCCCACAATAGATTTCAACAAATGATTGTATTTGCTTAGATCGGATTTCTTTGCTTTGGGTTCTAAAATTTCTGATATGGTTGCCACAGATTATCCTTTGATGAAATCAGTAAGATATTGCAATAATATTTTAGGCAAAAAAAAAGGCACAACCGTAATCACTCATCAATATTAAAATTGGCTGAGGAACTCGATTGTGCCTTCGACTTGTAAGACAATTTCTTACCCGGCAAGGCACCCCAAAAAGAGGTTATCCAAATCCTACCTTCGCCTACATAGAACCATTTCTTTAGTGAATATCGAAATACATTATTTCTTTGATCAGTTTCCAATCAGAAACTAAAAAACGCCCTAAGTAATTTGGCCTTTGAATTATTACTTAGAGCGACTTCTTTTTGTATATTTTTCGATCATTCATCTTCCTTAAAGAAGCCATGTAATAACATAATCCGGTTTGGCAATAAGGAGTGTTGTTATCTCAACTCCCGGACTAGCCGACTAAGCTAACATCCGAAATCTGAGTGGGGTTATGGCCTTTCCAAACAAGTTTGGATAAGCGAAAAATGATGGACTTTTTGGGAAGATCATTACATAACCTCTTTAAAAAAGATGAATCAAATTTAAAATCTATGGCCTTTCGTTATTTACGAGTAGAACATTAGAATTGACGTCGACTATTAATTCTTCAATATCGTTATCAATTTGTGCATTAGAAGATTCCAGTTCCGGCTTTTGCACGCTCTTCTCATTAACTTGTTTAGGATCCAAAGTGCTTTCATTATTCTGGCCTAAAAAAGTTGAAAAAGAAAAATTAATAAGTAAAAAAGGGACGGCAAGAAATGCAATCTGAACACAGATAACAGCAACGTTTTGAAGCGTTCTTTTTATCACCGTTTTCAAGCTAAGTACCTCTGCTACCTCTTTCATTTGTATCCTTAATTGTTTTTGTGCAAAAAAAAAGGCACAACTGTACTTCTCAGATAATGAGAAATTCAATTGTGCCTTCGACTGACAAACCGTTTGTTTGTCCGACAAGGACTGACTTAAGCAACTCTTAAGCCTAACCTTATTTTCTGTCGCAGTACAAATATTCGTCTGGGTTGATATCGTCTTTAATCTTTTTTTAAAGCAATTTAAAACTGATCAGTTTCTGACCAATGTATATATTTTTGAAAATAAAAATAAAAAAATCCCGCTTCCAATTCTCTTCCATGTGGGGGTACACTGCTTATTGGAAACGGGATAAATCTATAAATGTGGTATGAGATAAGCAGCTTAACGTATTGTTTATACAAGCATTATGTAGATAAAGCAATTATTTAATTTTCAGCATCCTTTTAGTAATCACAACTTTCTCTTCACTTTGCAAGCCTGATATTTCTATTCTGTAAAAGAATACTCCGCTGGATGTCTGGTCTCCAAAATTATTTGTACCATCCCATAAGCTTTTATATGTCCCATTTTTAAAATATGTATTTTCTAATGTCTTTATTTTCTGGCCTAGCAAATCGTAAATACTTAAAATTACATGAGAGTGTTCTTGAACAGTAAACTCAATTGTTGTGGAAGGATTAAAAGGGTTTGGATAATTTTTTAATAATTGATAGGAATCCCTGGTTATGGCCTTATCATTTATATGAGTTACATTTCCAAAAGAAAAGTTTTGCTTATTACTCCAGGGGCCATCACCCTGATCGTTTAAGCCCATTACTCGCCAATAATATTTTTTATTATCCTCAAATAAGTCAATCACAACAAACTCTGTGTCGATGAGTGTACTATCAAAAATTACATCTACAAAATGATTGTCATGTGCAATTTGCAGCAAATAGTTTTCTGCTCCATAGACGTTTGACCATCTAAAATTTAGATTTTGTAAGTCTAAATAATTTAAAGAATCTACTGGTGAAATAAGTCCTGGAGGTGTTTGAGGTGCTGCTTTCGAAGTTGTAAACTTCCATTTCTTAGACCATAGACTTTTTTCTGTACCACGCTCTGCCTGAACATGCCAATACAAAGTCTCATTAAAATGAAGCAGGCTTGTTGAATACTGTGTTTCTACTACTGATGCAGACTCAACAACATTATTAAATGAACTGTCCGTTGCTATCTCAAAAACATAGCCTTCTGCTCCAATTACCGATTGCCAAACAAAATCAATGCTAATTGGAGATAAATCAGTTGTTACATTTTCCGGTGATTGAAGATTTACTTGATCGAGGCTTGCTTGTTTTGTTTTAAACTGTGTTACTTCAGACCAATCACTTTCCCCAAAATCATTAGAATATTTAACACGCCAAAAATAATCAGAATCTTGATCCAGGTCTTTTAACACTGTCGTTTTTGCATTTTCAATATTTTCTCCAAAAACAACATTCGTAAATTGAGCGTCCGTACTAACCTGAACTAAATAATAATTATTGCCCTCTTCCACCGTGGGATCAAGAAGCAGCTCCCATTCTAATTCTAAATTCAAATACTCCTCATCAATACTTCCATCTAGCGGTGAGTAATTTTCAGCTTGTTCAAACTTGGAAATAAATGTGTTTGTTTCTGACCACTCACCAAATTCCTGTTCGCCACTCTCATTTTCTTTACCGGCCCTAACTTTCCAATAAAAATTCCAATTACTAAAAAGCCCATTCACTTCTTTTGAAAAACCATAAACAATTTCTTCATGGACCAATGTTGTAAAATCGGAATGGTCATCAATATATATTTCATAAAACTCAGCACTGTCAACCGGGCTCCATTCAAAATAAGCAGAGTCTACTGAATTATTTTGCGAATTATTAACCGGTAATAATAGAGATGTTGTTCCCATCTGGGCATATAAAATTGAAGTAAAAAGAATATACCAAGACATAATTGTTTTAAAATATTTCATTTGTGTACCCCCGTACATTTAACATTTTCAATATCTAAAAATTAAAGCCCGGTTCATTTAGATTTGTTAACCGGGCTCTTGAGATTATTTGAGATAAACAAGTTTTTTTACAATGTGGGCATTTTTACTTTGCAGCACATAAAAGTAAATACCAGATGCAGATGTAACACCAAGCTCGTTTCTTCCATCCCATTTTAAAGTATAAAAACCTAAATCAAACTTTTCGTTTGCAAGAGTTTTTACTTTTTGTCCCAGGCTGTTGTATATACTGATTTCTATTTCAGCGCTTTTGGGAACAGTAAACTGAATAGTTGTTTCACCATTGAATGGATTAGGATAGTTCTGGCTAAGTTCTATTTTCTTAGGTAACAAAGCGGTAACAGTTATTTTCCCTTCAACCTGGTAAACACCGCTATAAGAAACTGATGTCAAGGTATATTCATAACTCACACCAGGTTTTATTTTAGTATCCACATAACTGTAGTTTGTCTGAGAGGAAACCGTTCCCATCCCATCAATCTCGGTAACTACAATCTCATTTTCGGTATCAATATTCGTGCGGGAAATTATCCATTTAAGATTGTTCAATTCACTTTCACTACTCCACGCAATCTGAATTCCTTCTTTTGCTGCTACAACATTATAAGAAGCAAGTTCAACAGGTAACGATTGGTCTTCAGTATCATTTGATAAATACCATGATCCGGAAATATTGGAAGTAATATTTGAATATGATATCCAGTTTTCAGAAGAATTGTTAGAAGTGTTGTAAGGTCCAAGGTTTTGACTTCCTGTATCAACCCATAAATAAGGTGCTGAATCATTTTCACCACTTGGTACTTCATCATTGGAGTTATTTGTACCATCTGAATAATATGCTTTTATATCAAGGTCATAACCTGTTGCGCCAACCGGAACGGTTGAAACATTATAATAGCGTTCATAGGCATTATAATTCACATAGCTGCTGTCAATAAGCTCAACTGAAATCGAGGTTAAGTTACCAAGAGTATTAACAGTTATTTCCACAGCATTGTTAAAAGTATATGTATTACCTGCTGAAACATTCTGACTTTCATTAAATAACCACCTAACATTACCAGGAGTGGTTGCACCATTATCACTTTCGTATCGGGCACCTGCTAATGTTCCATCATAATTATTAAAAGTCATGCTGCCTGTTCCATCATAATTAATATTATTTGTCGGTGCAGACCCTCCACCATTAAAAATAACCGAGTTTACATTTCCTAAAACCTGGTTGTTTGAAATTCTCAGATAGCTGTTTTCAGTTCCATTTTCAAAAACACATCCTTCCAGCTTATTGCTTGTGTTAATAGTTGCTCCGCTTTTTACGTTAACACCTGATCCATTTGTATAAGCAAACTTAGCATACTTTGCATTTAATGTAGATCCACTATTTACAATAATTGGATAATAACCTGATGATCCATAGCGTGTTATTTCAGCAAGTGAAGATGAATTTGTGCCTATGGCTTTCAACTCTCCCCCGCTTTCAACACTTATACCGCTGGACCCACCTTTTACTTTTACGATGGCATCTGTGTTAACATCTAATACACCCTGTATCGAGATTTGATTTGAGGTTCCATTTCCGGCTGATATTTCTTTTGCATTTGTGTAAAATGTACCGGCTGTAATCAGTAAATCATTCAGAATGCGCACATTATCCAAGGCATAAATCCCGCCTCCCGAGGTATTGATTGTGAGATTGTATAAATCGGAACCATTGGTTTGCAAAGTATCTGTTTCGCTGCCAAGAAATGTCAACGTTCCAGTGCCACTATCAAAAAGCCCGCTGCTGTTTAGAAAATTACCATCGGTAAAAACATTGTGGTTACCAAAAACCAGACTACCGGAAATTATACTGACGTCTTTTTCAATTCGGGTATCAGTATCAGTTATTGAAACCTGGGCTGTAGCGCCTTTATTTATAAGTAAATTGTAAAACCTTTTCCCTGATCCTGTTCCACCGGAAGATAAGTTTTGAACATTGTTTCCCTGGAAAATAACTGTTGAGTTTCCATGAGAAAAAGTCCCGCTGTTTGACCAATCTCCGGAAAGCAAAACTGTATCAAGATTTGAGTTTACAGTAAATGATGCCCCGGACGCTATCTCAAAATTACCGGAAACTGTTAAATTATTTCCGCTATTAAGTGTTAAGCTTCCGCTACTAATGGTTAAGGTTTTACAAGAAGCATCGCTACTGCTTATAGTTGGCAAATTACTCTTCGTAGTAATAATAACTTTTTCAGAATCTGCCGGTACAGCTTGAGGTGACCAGTTATTTGCTGTATGCCAGTCTGAACTAACTGTTCCTGCCCATGTACGTGTTACAGTTGTATATGCCCAGGTTATTTTAGAGTCCGGATCATATTCGTAAGCAGAGCCTTCAAAACTTCCGGAAGCATCTTCAAAATTGTAACTGCCAGTACAATTAGTTGCATAAACATTGTATGAGGTTCCTCCTGGATTTGATGGAAATTGAACATCACTAATTTTATTTGCGCCTGTCAAAGTTTGAGAATTACTATTAAGATTTAAAAATTTACCATTTGTTACGCCATTGCTAAAAGTCCCGTTGCTGAAATTATTTGTAAGATCAATCGTAGCGCCATTTACATAAATCCCATTTTGGTTCATGTACTCAAACAAATAATGCTGCGCTGAAATCCCTGCCCCACTTTGAACTTCAAAACTATAACTTCCTGTTGCTGAACTTCTGCCAACCCGTGCAATATTGCCGGCTGTACCAACTACATTTATGTGACCGCCGCTTGCAACTGTTAATGAAGCTGTATTATAAAGCCTAAGTTGGGCACCGGCATCAACATCTAATAAACCATTTACAATCACCTGATCGCTTCCATTTCCGGCATCAAGTATCTGGCCATTCAGGTCCAAAGTATCGGTAGCATTGATTGTTAAATCTTCAGTCAATGTCATTTTATCTATCAAACTGTAACTGGATGAAGTACCATCGAAAACGACATTATAAAAAGAAGAATTATTTGATTGGATTGTTTTTGACGCAGTGCTTGCATCAAAATGCACTTTAGAGTTGCTGGCAGTAAAAGTACCGCCGGAGTTTGTCCAATTTCCTGTTACATAAATATTGCGGTTTCCGCTGGCATTTAATGTGCCGGATTGAATAGTCAAATCATTATTTACATAAATATCTTCAACACCGCTAAAAGTACACGAACCTGCTGTTTTGTTTATAACAAGGTTATAAAACTCTTTTCCCGTACCACTTCCCGGGGCCAGTAAGTATTGTGTTGTCACACTTCCATTCATGGTTAAAGTATTTTGAACACCTGCCCCGTTTGCAAGCAGATATCCATAATTATAATACCTGTCGCCTACAGTAATATTGTAGTTATTTGCAGAAACATCTAAAGTATCTCCTGCGGAAACGGTTAAACGACCGGCTACAATCACATCGCTGTTTTCGAGAACACGACGGCCAGTATTTTCACTTTGGTGTGAAATTTCCAACCAACCATAACTTATTGTATCATTGTCGGCTTCTTTTGTCCGTACAGTTTGAGTCATATTACCATCGTAACGAACATAACTGTCTGTTGCCAGGCTTATAGTGCTAAAGTTTGATGGAAAATTATCAGCACCACGTACATATAAACGAACAGCGCTTTGAAGTGTAAAAGTATCACTACCTCCTGTTCCATCTATTGTATAGGTTTGCTGGTTCAGACTGGTTACTCCATTATTTACACGCAGTTCACCGGTAACATTGATATTTACATAAAGAGTTTTACCATTATTGCCACCAAAATAAATATTGTTAAATGTAGGTGTGGAATTTCCACTGATTGACTGGGCTCCGTTTCTGTCAAAAGTAATAGTACCGGTTCCGCCTGTAAAAGAACCATTGTTTGTAAAATTAATTTCAAGTGTAACAATTGCATTTCCACCATTTACCGTTGCGCCGGAATTGATAGTTATGCTCCCGTTTACATCAATAGAACCACTCAATGTTTTTGTACCGGTACCTGAAAATTCAATATTATAAAAGTCATTTGTACCGGAACCACTTACCGATTGTGCAGAATTACTATTAAATTCAACAGTACCGGCTCTATATGTAAATGTACCGGAATTAGCCCAGGCACCGCCCACAAAAACTGTACGGTTTGATGAGCTGACATCAAGTGAAGAACCACTATCAATTGTGATGTTTTTGTTTACTTGTAAATTCTGTGCTGAGAGTACCACAGAGGAATTTCCGGTAATAACAAGGTTATTAAAGCGTTTTGTACTGGATGTTCCACCTGAGTTGAGACTTTGATCCACGCCGTTAAAAATAAATGTACCGGTTGAAGGATTTAAAACACCGTTGTTTTCATAATCCCCCGCCACAGTAATTGTATCTGTGCCAAAGGAGGTTAAAGTACCATAGATGCTGAGATCGCCGCTAATGGTTAAATCTTTCGAATTCCCAAGCTGAACCAATCCGCCTGATTCTATTCGCATGGTAGCACATGCTGCATCATTATTACTTATTAAAGGATCAGTTGTTACATTGGGGATAAGAACATTATCTGTAGATGTTGGGACAGAGTTACTGCTCCAGTTACCTGCCGTATGCCAGTCACTGCTTACATCACCTTCCCAGGTATTATCTGTTGTTACGGAAGACCATGCAATTCGGTCAAAAGGATCATTTTCATAGGTAGAATCACTAAAAATACCAGATGCATTAAAGAATAGAATATTTCCGGCATCATTTGGCTTCTTAACATTTTCGCCAGCACCCAGGCTTGTTGAAAAGTCCACGCTGTCAATTTGCAAATCCTGATTATTATTAATATAAAGAAAACGCCCGCCGGAAACACCATTTGTAAAAACACCATTACTCAGGTCTTCAGTCGTATCTGCACCAGCTCCGGCAAGTTGACCACCATCAATTTTTATCCCTGCTGTATCCATGTAAGAAAACTGATAATGACGAGCATATAATCTGCCATTTGTTCCAACATTGAAAGTATATCCCGAACTACCATGATACGTAACTTCGGCTATATTATTTTCAGTTCCGACTACTTTTAGTGTGCTAGTATTTCCAACACTGGATACATTTACAGTATTGCCGCGTCTTACTTTTAACTGCCCATTTGTTCCCACTTCAAAATTGGCATTGCCATTTGAAGCTGATATATTGAATACATCACCAGAATTGTTTGTTGCTCCAAACTGAAATTCTTTTCCATTAAGTAGAACTGTACCCTGCCTTAAATCATAACTGTTATCAACCCGAATATTATCCAGGTGAATCAGAGTATCTGAATTGTCAGCTACAAAATCATAAAACTGGTTTGGATAAGAAACCGTATAACCGGTTTGAATTGTATCTTTGGATGTATTGTTGAATGTAACACGGCTATCACCAGAAAGATAGCGTAAAGCCTGAGAGTTAAGCCACGATCCTGTTACTGTAATATTATAACCATCGGAGCGGAAATAACCGGTTGAGCTGCCTTCTAGCAGAACAGCATTATCCACCTGCATATGCCCTCTTAAATAAACACTTCCGGTAGTTTTATTTGCTTTAAAATTGTAGAAGTGTTTTCCGGCTGCGGTACCGTTCGTGTACACATATTGAGTTGCAGTCCCCGTAAACTCTACAGTACCCTGTTGTGGTGTAAATGTACCGGAGTTTGTGAAATCACCCAAAATGGTCAAAGCATAATTACTCGCAGAAACATCTAAAGTAACGCCGCTGCTAATTATAAGATCATCATTTACAGAAATTGGGCCACCAAGTGTTTTCGTGCCGCTTCCGCCAAAAGTAACATCATAAAAATCTGCACTTCCTAATCCGGTTATCGTTTGGTCAGCTCCTCCAAAAACAACTGTGGCTGTACCAGTCATTGTCCCTGATCCGGAAGAATTCCAATTGCCGTTTACAGTTAATGTACGCGTATTGTATAACGCACCGGATGTAAAAGTAACGTTGCTGTCAACCTGTACATCATAGGTATTTATTCTTAGTTCACTATCAACGGGTTTATTAATAATAAGATGGTGAAATTTCTTTGCAGCCGTAGTACCGTAACTGTAAAGTAACTGATCTTCACTACCATCAAAAGTAACCGTATTATTATAAAGATTTGTTGTACCAAGGTTATACCAGTTTTCACCAACATTTATATCATAATTATTTGCGACGTCAACATCCACAACTGTAGAACCATAAATATAAAAGCGCCCGCGAAGGTTTAAATCACCATCAAGCGTTTTTGTATCATAACGGAAATAAATATCGCCATATTGGATTTGATCGCTGTCTGAATCTTGAGTCCTGATGTTCTGGGCAAGATTTCCATCAAAACGAACTATGCTGTTAATGGCCAGGTTAACTGTTTCAAAACCGGTTGGGAAATTATCTGCACCACGAACATATAAAGTAACATCCGAACTTACATTTAAAGTATTGCTGACACCAGAACCATCCAATGTATATGTCTGAAGGTTTAGGTAGCTAATACCCGAATTAAGAGTTAAATCACCACTAACAGTAATATCATCTGTTAATATTTTTGCCCCTGTTCCACCAAACACTAAATTTGGAAAAGTATCGCCGGAGCTATTTGGATAAATATATTGAGTGCCATCCCGGTCAAATGTTACAGTATTTCCTGTACCTGCTGTAAAAGTACCTCCCTGATTATTATCCCAGTAAAGACCAACATTCATATCTTGAGAATTAAGATCAAATGTAACGCCATTTGCTACATACAAACTGCTGTTTACATCGATTGCAGCATTGGCTGTTTTTGTACCACTGTTTTGAAGATACAAATAGCCATATTCAATTATGTCACCATCGGCATCGGAACCTACAACTGTTTGAGCACCACCAAAATTGTAGCGCACATACGTATCAACTGAAATTGAAAAGCTTTCAAATCCCGAAGGAAAGTTTGCAGTTCCTTCAACATAAAGAGTTGCTGCATCACCTAAACTAAACAAGTTACCACCACCAACACCTGTAATTGAATTAGCATTCATATCCATAGTGCAGGAATTGATCGAGATACTGCCATTTACATTAAAGCTTGAGCTAACAGTTTTTGTACCACTGTTTTCAAAGGTGACATTGTTAAACGAGGTAGTCGAAGATCCACTTATAGTCTGATTAACCCCATTAAAAACAACATTGCCACTTTGTGGTGTAAAAGTTCCGCTGTTGGTCCAGTTTCCATAAACTGTAATTCCATAATTGCTTGCAGATACATCAAGAGCACTGCTGCTGTTTATTGTAAAATTATTGGTAACATCGATAGCGCGGGCCAGTGAAATTCCTGCTGCATTAATTGTGAGATTATAAAAATCATCTAATCCCGCCCCAGTGATTGAAGAACTTGCGCCAGACATTGTAACTGTTCCCTGCTGATATGTAAAAGCAGCTGTATCTGCCTTTAACCAATTACCCAAAACTTCGACAGCGTAATTTCCACTGCCCACATCAAATGTACCGTCAACAATTGAAAAGTTATTATCAATTTTAACAGCTTCAGCAAGAACAGCTTTGCCACCCGTTTTTTCTATGCTAAAATCATAAAATGTTTTACCAGCTCCGGTACCTCCGGAAATAATATTCTGGTCACTTGTTCCTTTTAAAATAATTGCACCCTGGCTATTAGTTGTAAAAGTACCTGTATTTGACCAGTTTCCTTCAGCGTAAAGTGTATCTGCCGCATTAGAGAAAACAAACGTTCCGGCAATATTCACATCACCTGTTACATAGAGTTTCCCGGCATTTGAACCATCGCCAAGAGTCAGCGTTGCACCGCTTTCAATTGTTAAATGAAATGTGCTGTCACCCGTGGAAGTAATAAGCGGGTTATTTGGCATTCCGGATGGAATTGTTACACGGTTTACGGCTGTTGGGACGGTGTTTGGTGTCCAGTTATCCGGATCATCCCAATCTGTGGATTCAGAACCATCCCATGTGCGAAGGACCGAACTATATGTCCACGCTATTAAAGCATTTGTGTCGTCATCATTACTCTCACCATTAAAAGCACCAAATGCGTCAACAAAAGTCAAACTGCCCTGGTTTAGTGATTTCATGACATTTGAAGCGCCACCACCGGGATCACTAGGAAAAGAGGTTCCTGAAATAGTACTCAATGTCTGATTATTATCAACGCGTAAAAAAGTACCTCCGCTTGTACCATTTGTAAAAGTACCATTAGAAAAATCATTTGTAGAATTTATTGTAGCACCGTCATGAACGTAAATTCCATCTGAGTCCATTGATTCAAATGTGTAATACTGTGCTCCAATACTTGCCCCACTTAATATATCAAAACTATAGGTTCCGCTACCCTGGTTTGTAACAGTTGCAGGATTGCCATCAGCGCCTAAAACTTTTATATGGCCTCCGCTATTTGCAACCAAAACTGAACCAGATGCCAAACGCAAACGTGATCCTGCATCAACGACTAATGAATCACTCACAGAGAGGCTATCACCTGATCCATTCCCCATCAATAAATCATTACCGTTTAAATGAAGCCCGCCATTTGTAATAGTTAAATCGCTATTAACAGCCATTTGATCTTGTATTGAATATGTAACCCCGCTGGCGTTAAAAACTATATTATTGAATGTTTCGCTATTGCTTGAAATAGTTTCGGATGTTCCACTGCCAGCGCCATCAAAAGTTACTGTACCACTGTTTTGTTGAAATTCACCCTCACTCTCAATTGTCCATGATCCACCAACTGTTATGGAATAATCATTGCTAGTAACATCCAGATCACCTTTTGTGACAGTTAAATCATTAAGAACAACCAAATTATCCTGTAGATCTAAATCGTAGTTTTCATTGTAGGCTTTTAAAGTTAGGTTATACAAATCTGAGCCATTTGTTGTTAAGCGGATTGGATTCCAGCCAGCATACTCATCAAATTCCAGAGTTGATGAATTACAAGTAAATGTTCCGCCATTTACAAAGTCACGCCCAATTTTTAAAATATTACTGCCACTCACTGCAAGTGTCACACCCGATGAGATGTTTAAACTTCTGTTTACATCCACATTTGATGAAATTGTTTTTGTGCCGCTTCCATTAAATGAGATATTGTTAAAATCATCAGTCCCGCTGGCAGATATTGCTTGTGTTGTTCCCACAAAAAATACCGTATCGGCTCGATCTGCACGGAAGCTGCCGTTATTTGTATAATCACCATAGACAAATAAATCTGTATACTGACTGGTTGAATTGTTATATCCCGGATATAGTTGGCCATTTTGTACTAAAACATCGTTTGCCACTTTTAAATCATTGTCATCATAATGAAGGTATGCGCCTGCACTTTTTGAAAGTGTGAAATTATAAAGGCTATCAGTCGATCCAATATAAAAGTTTGCATTGTTTGATCCGTCAAAAGTGACCGTTCCATTGCGGCTGTTAAAAGAACCTCCGTTATTATTATTAAAATTTCCACCAACATAAATTGTATAATTACTGGCCGAAGCATCTAAAACACCATCGCTCTGTATGGTAACGTTGTTATTAAAATCAACTGCGCTACCCAATGTTTTTGTACCGCCGGAAATATCAACATTATAAAAGTCATCGCTGCCGGAACCAGAGATTGTTTGAGAAGTACCCTGGAAATATACTGTTGCTGTTCCGTGTTGAAATGTTGTTCCACCGCTTTTTGTCCAATCGCCATCGATATAAATCAACCGGTTATATGATTCCATTCCAAATGTGCCGGATGTAAGATTAAAATCATTATCAATTTTAAGATATGATCCAAGGATTGCTTCGCCGCCACTTTTATTTACAGTCAGGTTATACACTTCTCTTCCGGATGTGCTGCCACCGGCATTGAAAGTAACGTCATTTGATCCAAGCAAATTAATAGTCGTTGGGTTCGCAGTGGCATTAATCGTACCCGAATTTGTGTAATCTCCATACAGGTTTAATACAAATGCTTCATTGTCAAAATCAAAAGTTGTACTTCCGCCAATAGTCAACGTGCCGTTTACCGTTAAATCTGGCTGGCTTCCATCAACCGATTTTGTGTTTCCACTGGCCAACGTCAAATCACCATAAGAAATACCTGTTTTTACTGTCTGCGCACCAGCTAAATCATAGCGTACAGCCGATGCAGCGTCTAAAGAGTAAGAATTAAAACTTGGGAAGTTATTTGAACCACGAACATATAATCGCGCATTTGCCTGTAAGGTAATTGAAGAACTACCGCCGCCACTTAGTATGTAGCTTTGTAAGTTTACATAAGAAACGCTTTGCGAGATAATGCAGGAAGAGTTTACTGTTGTATTGCGATATAACGTTTTGCCATCCGTCCCGGAAAAAGTAAGGTTATTGAATGTTGTTGAATTGTTACCTGTAATACTTTGCCAATTTCCATCTAAAACAACTGTACCGCCGCGCGCAGTAAATGTACCATAATTATACCAGGAGCCATCTACATTTATTGAATAATTATTTGATGTAACATCAAAAGTAACGTTTGCCCCAATATTAAAATAACCGTTAATATCAAGATTTCCATCAGGCTGTTTTGTGGGGAAATTTCCTGTGTTTAACTCCCTGAAAAGAATTCGCCCATACTGAATTTGATCACCATCTCCATCAAGGCTTCGAACAATTTGATTTGAATTAGACTGATAATAAACTACTGACGAAGTTGACCCAAACGCCAAATCTACTGTATTAAATGAACTTGGGAAATTGTCATCAGCGCCGCCCGTGCCATTCGTCCGTTGTGTACGAATTAACAAACCGGCATCCGGCTCTAAAGTAAATGTACCGCCGTTTCCAGTCACAATCCCTTCACTCGGATTTGTTATGTTATAATGTAATAGGTACAAACTTTCGCCACCGTTTACAGTCAAATCACCATTAACACTAATTGAATCATAAACACCAACGCTACCTGCATTACCGGATATAATTAGATTGTTGAAATTCCAGACACCAGGTGCATTTCCGCTGTGATTACTATAAACACTTTGCCAGGCAGTTCCATCAAGGGTGATTGTACCCGTTCCTAAACTTAATGTCCCATCATTTTCAAATGCATCAGAAATGGAATGATCAAAAGTTGAAGGATCGAATGTAACCCCATTATAAATACGAAAGGCGCCATCAATATCCAGATCGCCTGTAGCTGTTTTTGTTGCGCTGTTTTGAAGATATAGATTGAAGAAATTGGAGGCGCTTATATTTTGGCTTCCTGATCCATTTAAATAAACATAAGATCCGCTGTTTGGAGTAAATGTACCATTGTTTGTCCAGTTTCCTCCAAGGTATAAAGAACCGGAAAGAGAAAGTGAACCGCCGGCATCAACCGTAACTGCTCCCGTTACTGTTAAAGTTTTTGCTCCGATAGTTAAAGATGCTCCGCTTTGAACAACTAGACTATTACAAACACCGTTACTGCCATCTATTAAATGAACATCATCACCGGAAGCAAGCGTTATATCGTCTGAGGACGTGGGGACGATATCGTTACTCCAGTTTAATGCATCATTCCAGCTGTTAGTTGCAGCGCCACCATCCCATGATACACTTGCAGCAACACCTTCCACGATAGGCGGCTGAATATTGCCGTTTAAAGTAGAATCATATGGAAAAACTGTTTCATTTGCAGAAATTGTTTTAGCGATATCCTGCTCTAAAACCATCAATTCTTTTTCTGCATTAAGGCTATCATCAACGCTGAAATCTGGTTCGATTACAGCTTCCTCAATGAAATCCTGCTGTATTGGAATAACTTCCTTTTGAAAACCTGCAGGCTCATCCTGAGCAGAAATTGCACTAGCAACTAGTGCTAATATTATTATAATGTTTATTATGCGGATCTTTAACATGACGTACCCCCGTAAATATGTATCTTCTTGTTCTTATTCCTTCAAAAAAAAAGGCGCTACAAAAACATCCCTATTTAAAAGATGATTTATAACGCCTTCTACTTATAAGCCTTTGCTTATCCGTAAAGGTGGCCCATTCTGATTAATGGGTTTTTACATAATTCAGTTTTAGATAAAAAAAAAGGCAAAGCCCCATTACTCCTTATTAGAAGTAACCTGGTTTTGCCTTCAACTTGCAAGACTTTTCTTGCCCGTTAAGATTCTTTCATCCGTAATTTTCGTGCTTCTTGGGTTTTCGATATATAAAATGATATTTTTAGGTTTCCTATATTACGTGGACAGCAATTGGACACAATCTATTAAAAGGTTAAATAAATTTGCTAAAAATTGAGGAGGGTAGTTTTAGGTATGAAAAGGAAAAAATATCGATTCCACTACAATTAAAATTGGAATCGATATTTTAGTTTACACATTCTCGTTCAAAATAACTTATCTAATCAGCAACATTTTCTTCGTTATTTGGGAAGTTCTTTGGGTTACCTTGCCTTTTACATGTAATACATAAAAATATTGGCCTGAACCAATTTTGTTTCCAAGGTCATTTTGTCCATCCCAAGTAACTTTATAGAAACCTGCATCCATAATCTTGTTTTTTAAGGTTTTAACTTTCTGACCAAGAATGTTATAAATTACCAATTTCAAATCACTTTGCTCCGGTAAACCAATTTTAATAGTGGTTTCAGGATTAAATGGGTTTGGATAATTTTGTGACAATTGAAAAGTTTTAGGTAACGCTTCTTTTGCTATGGCGCTGGGAATAATTGTTTCAACAGTTAGCTGGCCTCCAAGATCATGCTGCAATAAACGATAAGCATATTCCTGACCTGGAACAACTGTTGAATCCTTGAAAATGTAATCTGTTTGATAGGAAACTGTTCCCTGCCCCTGCAAATCTTCCGAAAGCCGGAAAGAAGAAATCTCTGTAAACAATGAATCATTGGCCCGTTTTCTTTCCAGTGTAAAACCAAGGTTATTTATTTCACTGGCTGTGATCCAATTCAGTTCAATAAAACCATAATCTCCTTTTGCTTCAAATGATGTCAGCTCAACAGGAAGAGAAAAATCACCGGAAGCTGTCATTGTTCCACCTGCTAAAGGTACACTGCCGGAAGGTGTTATGGAATTAGCAGAAGTCGCCCCATCAATACTTATATCTGTTAAATTTACAAGCCTTGCCTGATACGTATCTCCGGTTACGAGAGAGCCGGAAAAATCATACATTATTATCCAGTTTTCCGAGCTGTCTACCGGGACAGTAATTCCTGAAAGGCTGAACGTCGCTGTTGTGCCGGAAAAGCTTGTTGATGTAAGAATATTATCTGTGCCACTGTCATATACACCATTATTATTCACATCACGGACAAGTTGTACACCATTAGTAACCACATCGGTCGCCGGGTTCCCACTTCCCTGGTGTGTAATTGTTAAACCGGTTACATCAATACCTTCGATTGAACTTGCAGTTAAACGGAACTGCATCATCTCATAATCCAAAATATCAACTGTGTCAAAGCTATTTGTAGATGGATTATTTTGCCCTTCAAAAAGCGCCATACTTCCGGATGTTGCAATTGTTTTATAATTTCCTACTACTGGTGCTCCACCAGGAGTAATGGATTGTGATGACGTTGCACCTGTTGCTGAAATATCTGTAGGATTATAAAAACCAACCCTGAATGTTTCACTTACAGAGGCACTTCCATCCAAATCATAAACTAAAAGCCAGTTTTCACTTTGCCCGGCATTGATTACTTCTCCGGTGGTTGTAAAAGTTAAAGTCCCATCATTGGCTGAGAAGGTCCTTTCAACGTCAATTTGAGTATCGCCACCATCCAGAATGCCATCATTATCAACATCAATATATAAAGAAACACCATTGTTCGTTCCGTTCAAGTCAGCCAAATCATCAGCTGTGCCATCGGCAGTAAAAGTAATGCTTGCAACATTTATATTTTCAACCGAACTGGCTGACAATGTCATTTGCAGCATTTCTAACTCCTGCGCAGAAGTAAGTTCCGATCCTGCAGAAGGATTGTTTGAACCAAGTGCCAGGTTTAAACTGCCCGTTGATGAGACAGTAAATAACCCGCCCTGCACCGGTGCACCGGTTGGATAAATAGGATTACCGGTTGTTTCGCCTGTTGCTGTAACATCCACACTACTACTAAGAGTGACACGGAAATTTTCATTTTGTGAGGCTGATCCGCTAAGGTTTGTAACGACAATCCAGTTTTGGGTTGTACTTGCCAAAATGGTTTCACTAAAACCATTAAATGTTACTGTGCCATTGTCATCTGTACAGGATTCAACTCCTCCGATTTGAGTTTCACTGCCATCAAGAATGCCATTATTATTATCATCTTTAAAAATGCAAAATCCATGAGCTGCAAAATCGAGCGTGTCATTAAATGTTCCGGATAAATCCATTGATACGGATGTAACTGTTATATCTTCATTGGGACCCGCAGTTACACTTATTTGCAAACTGGTTAAATCTGTTTCACTGTTGGTTATATTGCCATTTTGTGGATTGTTTGTACCGGCACTAATTGTCAATGTACCATTATCAGAAATCACCGCCGTTCCGCCATCTACCGGTGCGCCATCGGCCGTAATGGATTGACCGCTGGTAACACCGCTGGCAATTATTGCTCCATTACCGGAAAGATCTACCTGGAATGTTTCATTGGCTGTATTTGCACTGCTTAGCATATTGTAAACTACAATCCAGTTTTCCATAGATCCGCTGTTGATTGTTTCAGAAATACCGGAAAACTCAAGAGTATCATTATTTGTCAAGCTTGTAAGAGTTGTTCCAATTTGTGTGTCATTAAGTAAATTCAGAGAACCATCATCATCACCATCAATAAATAAACGCACAGAATCAATATCGGCGCTTTCATCTCCTGAACCGGATGTTACAAATTTTAATGATGTCAACGTGATATCTTCAACCGGGCTTGAATTAAGTTGAAGCTGGTTCATTACTTCATTTTGCGCACCTTTTGAAATATAACGGTAGGCAGGATTCTGTGCACCGGCGCTTATCGTCAAAGTACCTGGCGTAGACCCGTTTACAACAGTTTTACGACCACCGCTTATTGAGGCGCCACTAATATTTGCTGCACTGGAAGAATTTACACCTGTCGCAGAAATATCACTGTTTTGCACAACGGATATTTCCAGGTAATCATCTACATCTCCACCCTGAAAACTATGCAACACAAGCCAGTCAACTGAAGCGCCCGCTGCAATTGTTTCTCCACTTATTGATAAAGTTCTGTTTGACGGTGCGTTCCAGCTGCTTCCACTATAGTTTGCAGAAGTTATAAAGCGGTCAGTAGCCGAATCATAAATTCCATTATTATTTACATCTTCATAAATTTTTATGTCGGTATTTTCTATTTCATCAATCCTGAATCCACTGCTGGAGGTTGAAATTGTTAAACTGCTGATTGATATATCTTCCACATTATTTGCAGAAAGGGTCATTGCCATCATGGAAACATTATCAGCATTGCCATTAATATTTTCTGTGCCTGGATTTGCAGAAGCCAGAGTCATGGTAAGTGTCCCGATATCTGAAACGGTTTTTGCATTACCACTAACAGGTGTTCCTGACGGCGAAATGCTATTGGTCGAGGTAATACCTGTCGCAGTGATGGAAGTAGAATTATTTAATTCAGAGCGAAAGGTCTCGCCTGCTGTTGCGTTCCCATTCAGATAATAAATAATAAGCCAATTTTCAGAGTTGTCAGCATATAAAGTATCGCTGATACCTGAAAAAAGAAGTTGACCATTATCTGTAAACGAGTTCAGCGTCGATCCAATTTGTACATCAAACGCAGCATCATAAACAGCATTTGAATTTACATCATGAAACAATTTGACGGAATCAATATCTGTTGATTCATTTGCTGTTCCGGAACTGTTAAAAGTAACCGATGTAACACGAATATCTTCCGTCGCATTTGCGGTCAGTTTCATTTGCAGCATTGACAGGTTTTGCACATCTGCTGCTATTGTGTGCGCAACAGGATTATTATCTCCCTCTGACAGAGTTAGGTTTCCTGTAGATGAAATTGTCGCGAGCCCACTTTCAACCGGCGCCCCGGAGTTTGTAATGGCGAGCCCGCTGGTAATACCCGTATCCACAATTGATCCATTACTTGGTAATGATAGTTTGAACGTTTCACCGTCTGAAGTTTGGGCATTATTAAAATCATAAATTATTATCCAGTTTTCACTTGTCCCTGCAGAAACAACTTCACTTAGTCCAGAGAATTGTAATTGTCCATTATCCGTGAAAGATGTAATTGTTGATCCAATTTTAGAATCCATTAACAGGTTTATCTGCCCGTTTCCATCCACATCTTCAAAAATTCTTACTGAATCAAGATCGGTGCTTTCATTTCCACTTCCACTCATATCAAAAGAAATATCACTAATCTGGATTGACTCATTTGAACCCGCAGATAGTAACAATTGAAACATAACTTCATCATCAGCACCGGATGAAATATTTCGATATCCCGGATCATTTCCACCAAGACTTAAGGTTAAACTGCCCGCCGTGCTGCCGGAAACAACCGTCTTTACACCCGCATCAAGTGTCGCACCAGATACATTGGCCGCGCTTGCTGAAGTAACACCCGTGACAGACACATTGCTGTTATTTACGATCGACAGCTCGATGTTGTCATCTGTATCGCCGCCGGAAAAATTATTTACAAAAAGCCAGTTCTCAGTCGTGCCCGCATACAGGTAAACATCTGTAAAAGTGATTGTGGTATTACCCGGAAAATTCCAGCTGCTGCCCACATAACTCTGCGTGGTGATCAGCTCGTCCGTGCCCGATTCATAAACACCATTATTATTTACATCACGGTAAACACGCAGGTCAGGATTAACAACTTCATCGTTTCGTATGCCTGATCCACTGGTGGTAAAATAGAGACTGTTGATTTGAAGGTCTTCTGTGGACGATGCACTCATCTTTAGTTGAAGCATGGTTACATTGGATGCGCCGCCACTTATATTTTCATCACCGGGATTATTATCTCCCAAAGCGATGGTTAATGCGCCTGTTGCTGAAACGGTCATTGTGTTGCCATGCACTGCCGCACCCGAAGGCGTGATACTACTGGAGCTGGTAGCACCAACCGCTGTCACATCGTTGTTATTGGCCAGGTAGGCGCGAAATCCTTCACCCGCTGTGGCGTTGCCGTTAAGCGTGTAAACTACCAGCCAGTTTTCATCACCGGCCGCGGAAATCTGTTCGCTTAAACTTCCAAAAACGAGTGTGCCATCATTTGTAAAACTGCTAATCGTGGAACCGATTTGTGTATCGATACCATTATCATAGGTCGCATTATTATTTACATCTTTGTACAGCCCGGCAGATGTAATATCAGTGCTTTCATCGCCAGAGCCGGCCATGGTAAATGTGATGGCGCTGATATCGACCGCTTCCGTAGAGCTGGCAGAAAGGTTAAGCTGAGTCATTACAAGATTGGTTTCTGCCGAACCAATATTTTTTGAAGCAGGATTGTCTGCACCAGCGCTTAATGTCAAACTGCCCACATTGGAGATTGTGCCTACGCCGCTTGTTATCGGTGCACCGCTGTTGGTGATGGCTTCACCACTGGTTTGGCCGGTATCGACAACCGCACCATTGGCGGAAATCCCAACTTGATAGGTTTCACCAAGCGTTGTCTGTGCGCCATTAAAATCATAAAGTACAAGCCAGTTTTCAAAATTATTGGCGTCGATCACTTCACTCAGACCTGAAAAGACGAGGCTGCCGTCATCTGTAAAACTGGTTAAAGTAGCTCCGATCTGTCTATCATAATCCAGAAGATTGATCTTGCCATCATCGTTGACATCTTCATACAAACGAACCGAATCAAGGTCTGTGCTCTCATTACCGGTTCCGCTCATATCAAAGGTTACTTTGCTGATCTCAACATTTTCTGAACCGGCAGTAAACTGAACATCGAACATGATTTCATCGCTGGCGCCATCGGCCACATTGTGGTAACCGGGATCGCTTTGGCCAACGGCCATGGTTAAGCTGCCCGCCGTGCTGCCGGAAACAACCGTCTTTACACCCGCATCAAGTGTCGCACCAGATACATTGGCCGCGCTTGCTGAAGTAACACCCATGACAGACACATTGCTGTTATTTACGATCGACAGCTCGATGTTGTCATCTGTATCGCCGCCGGAAAAATTATTTACAAAAAGCCAGTTCTCAGTCGTGCCCGCATACAGGTAAACATCTGTAAAAGTGATTGTGGTATTACCCGGAAAATTCCAGCTGCTGCCCACATAACTCTGCGTGGTGATCAGCTCGTCCGTGCCCGATTCATAAACACCATTGTTATTTACATCGCGGTAAACACGCATATCAGGATTAACAACTTCATCGATTCGTATGCCTGAGCCGCTCGTCGTAAAATAGAGGCTGTTGATTTGCAGGTCTTCTGTGGACGATGCACTCATCTTTAGTTGCAGCATGGTTACATTGGATGCCCCGCCGGAAATATTTTCATCACCAGGATTATTATCACCCAAAGCAATGGTGAGATCCCCAACATTTGACACCGTCATTTCATTTCCGTGGACAGGCGCACCAACTGGTATAACAGTGTTTAGGCTAACATTTCCCGAAGCGGAGAGATCTGTATTATCCGCAACATACAAACGGAACGTTTCAGTGCTGGAAGCCAAACCATTTAAATAATAAACCACAATCCAGTTTTCAGAACTGCTTGAAGTGATTTGTTCGCTTAAGGATGAAAAAGTAATAAGCCCGTTATCAGTAAAGCTGGTAATCGTTGAGCCAATCTGAGAGTCACTACCACTTTCATATGTTCCATTGTCATTATCATCTAAAAACAGTTTTACTGAATCAATATCGGTGCTCTCATTTGCACTGCCTGTGGATGTAAAAGAAATTGCAGAGACATCGATCGCTTCGGTTTCGCTGGATGCCAGATTTAATTGAAGCATAACCAATTCAGATTCGGCAGCTGAAATATTATGCGCATCAGGGTTACTCGATCCCTGGGTCAAGCTACCTGTTTGGCTTATTGTTCCAATTCCTCCCAGAATGGGCGCCCCGGTTGTAGTTGCCGCTTCATTACTTGTCAGCCCGCTGTCTATTACAGACGCATTTCCTTCTAATGTAATTTGAAATGTTTCACCATTGCTGGTTTGAGCGCCGTCAAAATCATACAAAACAAGCCAGTTTTCGGTATCACCATCTGTGATTGTTTCAGATATTCCTGTAAAAATCAAATCGCCATCATCTGTAAAACTGCTAATTGTGCTACCGATCTGTCGATCATAATCAAGCTGATTTACTTTTCCATCATTATTTGTATCCTCAAAAATTCGCACCGAATCGAGATCACTGCTTTCATTACCTGAGCCTGAGGTGCTAAAACGAATTTCACTAATTTGTATGTCTTCTGAGCTTGCGGATAGTTGTAAATCAAGCATAACTTCATTGCTTGCACCCGATGTGATATTTTGGTAACCGGGATCATTTCCACCGGATGATAGAATTAATGTGCCTGCTGTTGCTGTACTAACAACTGTTTTTTTGCTGCCGCTTAAACTTGCTCCGGTAACATTTACAGTGCCTGAAGATGTGAGGCCTGTTGTACTGACATCGCTATTATTCACAATTGTAAGTTGCAAGTTGTCATTTACATCACCGCCTGAAAAATTGTTTATTACAAGCCAATTCTGAGAACTCCCTGCATAAATTACTTCGTTTGTAAAAGTGACGGTTGTATTTCCAGGAAAATTCCAACTGCTGCCAGAGTAACTTTGTGTAGTTATAACCTGATCTGTTCCAGAATCATAAATTCCATTATTATTAACATCGCGGTAAATCCTTATATCTGGATTTACAACTTCATCAACTCTAAAACCCGATCCGCTTGTTGTAAAATAAATACTATTTATTTGAATGTCTTCAGCGGCACTAGCCTCAAGTTTAAGTTGCATCATTGTTACGTTGCTTGAGCCGCCATTGATGTTTTCATCGGCAGGATTGTTGGCACCCAGGCTTAACGAAAGCGCTCCAATCGTTGAAACTGTCATGTAATTTCCATAAGCAGGCACGCCGGATGCAGAGATAGAGCTACTGCTTGTTGCACCTGTTGCTGAAATATCACTGGTCTGGTTCAGATAAATCTGGAAGGTTTCGTTTGCTGATGCTGAGCCATTTAAATAATATACTAAAAGCCAATTTTCTGATCCGCTGGCAGATATTTGTTCAGATAAACTTGAAAAAACAACAGTACCGTTATTAGTAAAACTGCTAGCAGTATTGCCTATTTGTGAATCGATTTGATCATTAAAGACTCCATTATCATCAACATCTAAAAACAGTTTTACAGAATCAATATCTGTGCTTTCATCTGCCGTTCCCGATGTTGTAAAAGTTATCGATGAAATATCGACAGCTTCTGTTTGACCTGCCGATAAATTAATCTGAAAAAATTCCAATCCACTTCCAGATGATTGAATATTCTTACCTGCAGGATTGTCCACACCCTCTGTAACAAATAACGTTCCGGTTGATGATATTGTAGCTAATCCGCCTGCAACTGAGGCCCCGGATATTGTAGAAGATAATGCGCTGCTCACGCCTGTTGCTGTGATATCAGAGTTATTTGTTAATGTTACGTCAAATGCTTCTCCGGCCGAAGTTTCCGATCCATCATAATCATAAACAACAATCCAATTTGCATATTCCCCGGCAGTTATTGTTTCAGCCAGGCCGCTAAAAACTAACGATCCATCATTAGAAAAACTTGTTATAGCCGTTCCCAGCTCAATATCCATTTGTTTATTAATGTTGCCGTCATTATCAATATCATCATAAAGACGGACAATACTTAAATCCAGGCTTTCGTCACCGCTTCCGCTCATATCTAAACTAACTTGAGAAACATCAATATTCTCAAGGGTGCTGGCAGATAAGGTAAGCTGCATCATAACTTCATCATCGGCACCATCATTAATATTTCTGTCAATGGGATTAAGGCTGCTGGTGGCAACAAATAAATTTCCCGCTGAAGCCGTAGTAGTTACAGTTTTTCTATTTCCAGAAACAGGGGCTCCACTAATTGTAGCTGAAGATGCACTGGTTTGCCCTTCGGCAACTATATCACCGTTTGCCGCAACCTGAATCTCAAGGTAATCGTTATTATCGCCACCACTAAAAGTATTTAAAATGATCCAGTTTTGAGATGTACCAGCAAATATAACTTTGTCGGGAATGGAAATTGTGACTGTACCCGGCGCATTCCAACTACTACCACTATAATTGGCAGTTGTAATTAATTCATCTATTTCAGTTTCCAGAATACCATTATCATTTTTATCATGATAAATATGAATATCAGGGCCAATAACTTCGTCATTACGAAAACCTGATGAAGTTGGTGTAAGTTTTAAGCTGGTTACAACAATGTTTTCAACAGCATCAGCACTTAATTGCATTTGAAGCATCTGAATATCTGACCCACTTCCACTTTCATTTGATGCCGCATGATTGTTAGTGCCCTCGGTTACAGTTAAAGTTTGCGTAAATGCCAGCGTTGATGCAATCAACATTATTATTAACGCCTTATTCATAACTCTCTCCTGAAAAAATCCATTGTAAATGGTGAGTAAAAAAAAAGGCACGACCAAATTTCTCACATCCATATGGGAAATTCGATAATGCCTACGACTTACAGGTCATTACCTGCACGAAAAGACGCCCGGCAAAATCCGGGTCCTTTAATATTTTAAAATACCTTTTTGGTAAAAAAAAAGGCACAACCTGGTTGCCTATAATTTTAAGCAATCTGATTGTGCCTTCAACTTACAAGACTATTCTTGTCCGTTAAGATTTGATTAGCTAATGACGTTTTCCGAATTCCTTTTTGTTATCAGGTTAGTATGTTTAATCACTTTTTATATGATCAAAAATTGGAAATAAACTTTGATTATACAAAAATGAATAATATCGTTAAAAAAATAGCAGGGATTGGTAAAAGTGAAACGAAGAGTCTTAAACTTACATTTGTATTATAGTGATAATAAATTTTTTGCATTTTTTTTCCTCATTTATACTATTAAAAAATAGGGGGACAAAGTTTTGACAAGGATGTTTTATTTAGTTTTGTGTCCCCCAAAGCATTTAACATTCTCCTTATTCTTTATTGAACACATTCATTAGTTTGAAAAAAAAAGGCATATAATTCACACCAGGTAAATTATATGCCTTCTACTTATAAGCCTTTTTCTTACACGTAAAGACAGGTCTATTTTTATTAAAATAACATCATCCTGCTTAATAGCAGTCAGTGTCTAATTTATTTGAAATGGATGCTGCTCAACTATCATTTCTCCATCTGTTAATGAAGAAATCAGTTCCAAAGCACTTAGCTCTTTCTTGCTATTAAAAGATATTTTTTTGTATTCACCTTTTTGCATATTTACAAGACCTTTACCTTTTTCTGATATTACTGTTATATTTCCGGTAAATGCGTCTTTCTCACAACTTTTTAAAATATGCAATGGACTCTTTTCTTCCAGAGAATAGGTATTTATTAAATTTTGATTATTATAATTCTTAAGAATATTTTTTAATTTTCCAATAAAATACTTATTACCATAATTGGTATAAATAAAGTCATTTATCCCAGTTGCGCATGCACTGGAAATCGTATCATATTCTTTACTATCTATCAACATAACAAAGTATTTGTTTTCAAGAATTTCTTTATTCTGGATGTAAAACTCTATCGCTGTCCCATCCAATAATGTGCTGGTTGAAATTACCGTGTTAATAGAATTATCTGCCAAGATTTGTTTTGCTATTTTTAATGACTCTGCTTTTATTGCTAACCGGCCGCTTGAAACAAAAAAGTCCATCAAAGTATTCAACCTTTTTTCATTCTGGTCAATTAACAGTGTAACAGGATTATAGTTTTCCTTCTTCGTTCTGTTGATAATATGTTCAATATGGTTTTTGATTTGATAAAGATCTATCGGTTTGATCAGACAGTCATCCGCACCAAGTTCCAACCCTTTTTGCAATTCGGTTTCATCCAGACTCCCTGTTAGGAAAACAAATAATATGTTCGCTAAATCAATATTTTGTTTCAGTTCTGATAAAATTTGTAATCCACTTGTTGATCCCAAATTAAGGTCACACAAAATAATGTCTGGTGAAAATTCCCTGATACTGGTAATAACATCTTTTTCAAAAAAGAATCCTTTGCTTTCAAACTTATGATGTTCAAAGAACTCAACTAATAATCTTACAACAGATTTATCATCATCTATTATAAATATTTTTGTCACCAAATTTCTCCAAACTAAATTTTGAATTTTTTAAATAAAAAAAGGCACAACCACATTACTCTACTAAGTAACTTGATTGTGCCTTCAACTTGTAAGACTTTGCCCTTACACGGCAAGGCGAAACTTTATTATTTTCAGTTCACATTGTCGTTGTAATTATTAATATCTTTTGCTTTTTTTTAGTAAGTGGACAAAAAACTCACTTGCTCATTACACTAAACCTGAAGGGATTCTAATTTTTTTCTTAACTCGCCCAATTCTTTGGATTTAAAACTTCTTTTTGTTTTTTCAAGAACACTGATAGTTTCCTGAACCGCTTTTTTTAACACGTCTTTAGAGTTTTCTTTAAAAAGATGAAATTGATTATCATTTGTGTTGATTAATTTTTCTTTGTCCTGACTAATATTAAATAACTTCTCAATATCTGACAAAGAACCCGTAATGTTCTTAAATGATAAATCCAAAAATGAATCCGTAGAAAATTCAGCACTTCTTTTATTCTGGCTATTCATAGAATCATCTATTTGTGAAGATACGGTGTGAATTTCTGCTAACCTGGATTTGGCATCTGTAATTGTATTTTGAATCTGCCTAATTCCGATTGCTTTTTTTACATGGGTAAGAAGTGAATCAAAATCAATTGGCTTTAACAAATAGGCGCATACCGGAAGATGAACAGATTGGAGCGCAGTATCTAGAGATGGATAACCTGTAACCAATATAACTTGTAAGTTATCCTCCCGCTTTTCAATACTTTTTACAAGCTTCAAATCTGCGTTATTCGGCATTTTAATATCGGAAATTAATAAGTCATATTTATTTTTTTCCAATAGTTTCGAAGCTGCATTGGCATCAGTTGCACAATCACATAAATATCCATTTTTACGTAGCAGCTCTGCCGTTGCAAATAGAAAAGTCTCTTCATCATCGGCAATTAAAATTCGTCCTTGTTCATTCATTTTTGTATGTAGCTTCCTTTTTTTAGAACTAATTTAATTGAATGCGAATATCAGGTTTTAAAACTTAAGAGGATATTACATTGCTAAAATGTAATGTGATGAGATTATTCAAATTAACGCGATTTCAATGTGATGCACATCACAAAATCGACTCATAAGAGTCATCATTTTCAACCTCTATATAACTTGGAAATTTAATATTAAAACAGGTACCAGGGCCTTTTTTAGGTTTAATACTTAAATCCCCTTTTAAGGCGTCTGTTATGCCTTTTGAAATTGATAAACCCAGTCCCATCCCTCGTGATTTCTGGCCATTCTTTTTTGAATAAAAAGGTTCAAATATTCTCTTACAATCCTTCTCAGATATTCCAGGACCTTGGTCTGAAATACGAATGTAAAAAAATTTCTTCTTACAAAGGATCTCAATATCAATTGAAGATTGAAGCGGGGAAACTTCTAATGCATTTTTTAAAACATTAAATACAACCTGCCTTAAAGAGCCTTCTGGTAAAAAAACTTTAAATTCAGGATCAGAGTTATTTATGTTTATTTTAATTTCTTTTTCTCGTCTTGTTGGTTCCAACAGAGAAACAATATCATTAATCGATTCTGATAATGAAAAATTATAAGCAGCCTTTTGATCAGGGCGATACAAATCAAACATCTGGCGGACAATATTAGCAATTCGGTCTATCTCCTTTTCAATACGCCCGGCATATGAAAAATATGGATGATCTTCAGAAATGGCGTCTTTTACCAGTAAAAATGAGTTTTTAATTCCCGCAAGAGGATTGTTGATTTCATGTGCGATTTGTGCTGCCATTCTGCCTGTTGCAGCCGTTTTCTCAATTTCTGTTCTTTGTTTTTCTAACTCTGAGATCCGTTTTGTTCTTTCATCAACGATGTTTTCAAGGTTTTGTGTATACTTATGGAGTTCCTGTTCCATTTTTTTTCGTTCTTTAATATCCCTGGCTATGTGTAAAACGGCTTCATAGTCGTCAAGCTCAATTTTATGCGATTTCACTTCCATTGGAATGTTTGTACCACTTTTTGTAATTGCCGCAACTTCAAAACGAATACTGTTACCTTTATGTATCTCATCTAGCAACTCAACTTTTTTCCGGTTTGAATTTGTAACACAATCATACCTGATAACCTCTTTTAACTGAAGTTTATAAAGTTCCTCTCTGGAATATTTTAAATTCCTGCATGCTGTATCATTAACCGAATATATCTTTTTAAAATTAATATCTGATACACAAATCAAATCATCACTTGCATTAAATAACATATGGTACTTATCAGCGCTTTTTGATAATGCTTCCTGCATATTTTTGCGCTTTAATATTTCTTGCTTTACAAGCTTTTTTGATGAATTGGTAACCTTAACTAATTCGTCTTTTAGTTTTTTAATTTCATCAGTCAACTGCTTTTTATTCATTTTAGAAATTGTCACACTAAATCCCTTTTTGGTGAACTAAATTTAATTACTATAAACGGGTGTTTCGTCTTTGCTGCTATCTTTGGAAAAGAATTTAATAACAGATTCGAATACAACCCATATTACAATGAAAATAACAACTATATTTATTATTTGTAACAAAACCGATTTAGATGTGAAACTTACCTGATTCATAATACTTGCCCACAGAGTCATAATGCTCATAAAAAGAGCCGGTAAACCACCAATCAGCCATATCCAACCACCTTTTTTACGCAGATAAACTGTTACAACAACCAATGCAAGTGCGCCAAGTGTTTGATTAACTGCCCCAAACAATGGCCACAATGCCAAAGCTCCTTTTCCATCTGCACCGGAGGCAAATGCTAACATTGCTGCCGAGACAACAACAAATCCAGTTGCAACAAATCGATTGCGTAAAATATCTACTTTTAAATCTGTGCCCAGTTCAGCAACGACATAGCGCTGAATTCGGGTTGCGGTATCAAGTGTTGTTCCGGCAAAGGAAGCAACAAACAGGCCCATCAAAACAACTGCAATACCTTTTGAAAGTCCGGTCATGGCAATCATATTTGCAGCCCCATCAACAAAAGCTGCAATTTTTGATCCTAAACCTGCTGCAGCTGTCCATGAAGCATAGTGTGCATTCCAGGCTGAGACACCAAGTAAAGTTTCACCGGAAGAATTAACATAGCCCATACCAATTCCAGCGGTAACCGCAATTATAACCAATGTTGCCAATCCGCCTTCCACAAGCATTGAACCATAACCCACAAATAGAGCATCCTTTTCGTTTCGTAACTGTTTTGCCGTTGTGCCTGAACAAACAAGACAGTGAAATCCTGATATTGCTCCGCAAGCTATTGTGATAAACAAAAATGGCCACATTGGCGGTGCTGCTTCAGGATTTAATTGTACCGCAGGCGCAACAATTTCCAGGTTGCCCCAAATTAAAGAAGCTGTAATTCCTAAAACAAGCAATATCATTGTAGTTAAAAGTTGATAAGCGTTTATAAAATCTCTTGGTTGAAGTAAAGTGGTAACTGGCAAAACAGATGCAAAGTATGCATAAATCAATAAAATAATTGTCCAAATACCTGTTGCAGGAATCCCAAACAATTCCGGCATTTGAAACGGGAAAAGATATCCTATCCAAACAAAAAGATATAAAGCGATCAATGCTCCAATCGACCACAATGTTATATTTTTACCGCGTTTGTATATTAAATGCCCAAGGCCAATGGCAATTGGTATTTGCAGCCAAACCGGCCAAACTGATGAAGGATACATATTAAAAATGACGGCAATTACCAATCCGAAAATTGCGATAACGATCCAAAGTGCAAGAAACACAAGAATAAAAAAGAAAACACGGGTACGGGAATTTATATATTTTGCAGTCACTTCAGAAATTGATTTGCCCTGATTACGCAAGGAAATAACAAGTGAGCCAAAATCATGAACTGCACCCATTACAGCGGAGCCAAGAAAAACCCAGAGTAAGGCCGGAACCCAACCCCAGATAACTGCTATTGCCGGTCCAACGATTGGGCCGGTGCCAGCGATAGATGTAAAATGATGTCCGAAAATAATTTCTTTTTTTGTGGGAACGAAATCTATTCCATCTTCAAATTGAACAGCCGGTGTTATTGTTTTTTCATTTAGTTCAAAAATTTTCTGCCCCAGAAATCGCCCATAAAAACGATACATGAGCTTATAACCAAAAAATACGGTGATCACAAGGAATAATATTTCCATAAAAAACCTTATTGGGAATTGTAACTGAGCGGAGCGAAATATTAACGATTCCAAAGTAAAAGCGCAAGTCACTGGAAATATGCAACCTTTTTTACAGTTGATTTAGAGCACGTTAAAAAAAGCTCCTCTATTATATTTTGTCTTTTCCAAATTGAAAAAGGAGCCCCAATGAACTACCTACGTTCTGTAGTACTTTTGTTTGTTGTATTATCAATTTCAAGTTTTGCACAAAACTATGCTCCGGCAATGGATTATAGTGCCATGTTAAATGTCCGGTTTTATGAGAATAGCGGTGGTTTTATGTTAGAAACTATCCCAATGTTTTTTCCTCCACAAGGCATGAATAAGGTTGAGTTTGAAATTGCAACCAGCAATGGACAAAGCAAACTAAAGACCGGAATTTATGTAAATAAATGGCAGCAATTTCCCATTGTTGATGGTGTAAGACCACAAGGAACCGGAATAATCCATCTAAAACAAACGGGAGATTTTGTCTTGCGAGTTAAAGTTTCCGGAAAAGAGATTACCCGGATTCCATTTAAAATGTCTGTACAAAGCAGTGGCGATCCATTTAATCCGCAATCAACTTATACAAAAGAAGGGCCATGGAATAAACTGGGATATTTTTCTGTAAACCCTAACCGGCCAGATGATGCAATTAGTTTTAACTGGTGGACACGAATTGGAGAAATGCCGGGTGCAAAAGGTGGTAAAATGACTGTGCACATATTAAAATCCGGCAAAGAGATTGCCGAAAGTAAAGCCTTCTATATCAGTAAAAAAAGCTGGCAATCATGCAGCAAACCGCTAAGACAAAGCGGGACGAGTTATAGAAACTTTTTTACTTTGGCCAACCTTACCCAAACAGATGGATCATATGAGATTATTCTGAAGGCTGGCGATAAAGTTGTGAGAAAATATACAGCAAATGTTGCAGGAGGAAAGCTTCAACAACATCCACGCAGTGCGATGGACTATTCGCCTCATGCGGATTATATCACGCCGAAAATAATCGACAGGTCATCCGGAACGGCATCTAATTATCAAATGTTTGATGCATATTGGGTGGATGCAAAATAACATTGTAGAACCGAAAAAAACAAGCACAGTGGCTGCCATCATTAATCACTGTGCTTATTAAATTTATTGTGTGTTTTTTATCTGAACCAGTTCCGGTTCACCTACATTGCCAAGCCTATCTACAGCACAAACAGCAATCTGGTTTACAACATTTATATCTTCCCCTTTTTCATTTTTCTCTAAAATAGCCATTTCAAAATTTTGTTGACCTTTATTAAGGATAAACATTTCCCACTTATCATCCTTTTGTACGTAAACCACCCAACGAAAAACATTTTTTTCATCAGGATGGGTCCAGTCAATTTGTAATAAGTCTGTTTGCACCCGGTGATTTATTCCGGGTTTTTGTGGTGCTGTTTCCCCAAGCCAAGGCGATGGTGGAACAAGTGCCTGGTTTTTATATGGTCCATTTTTTAAAGCTTTATTGAGCCCTAAAGTATCATTCAAAAAGGCTTTCATACTAAAGTGGACGTGTCCCGGGCTTTCCTGCATAAACCCTCGTGAAATCATTATCTGGCTAAGATTTTCGTACACGCCTTGTTTATTTTTTACTTTGCTTGTATACATTCCCGGCCAGATATTTCGGTCCTTTTTATTTTCATTTACCCACCAGCCAAGTAGTACCGGGAAGCTTTGCGGGATTTGATTTATCGGCCAATAAAGTTGAGGCGTCCAATAATCAATCCAACCTTCATTTAGCCATAAACGTGCATCAGCATAGAGCATATCATATTGATCAAACCCTTTAATGGATGGTGGATTTCCCGGTCGCCAGATCCCGAAAGGGCTTATCCCAAATTTGACATGTATTTTTTCTTTTTTGATTGCATTATAAAGGCGCTTAATAAAAATGTTTACGTTATCCCTGCGCCAATCTTTTCGGTTTAAGGAACCCCCATTATAAGTATAAGCCTGCCAGGATTTATCATCAGGAAAACTACCATCACCATAAGGATAAAAATAGTCATCAAAATGAATGCCGTCTACATCATACCGCTTTACTACATCCATTACCACATCAAAAGAATAATCTTGCGTTTCCTGAATGCTCGGATCTAGCCAATGATATCCACCTTCTACCTGACGCACCAAATGAGGGCGGGTTTTAACTACTGAATGTTTGCTAATTTCTGCACCTTGCGGATGATGCGCACGATATGGATTAAACCAGGCATGCAGCTCAATCCCACGGCTATGTGCTTCTTCAATCCAGAATTCAAGCGGATCATAATAAGGAGATGGTTTTGTGCCCTGCTCACCGGTTAAATAATATGACCACGGTTCAAGAGGACTTGCATATAATGCATCACACTGCGGCCTTACCTGCAAAACTACCGCATTCATATTTAATGCAGAAAGAGTATCCAGAATGGCAATTGCTTCTTTTTTTTGTTGCTCTGTTGAAAGCCCTGGTTTGGTTGGCCAGTCGATGTTTGCAACAGTTGCAACCCAGGCTGCACGAAATTCTTGCATAACAGGAGGCAGCTCAACTTTTTTTGAAATTTGCCTTTTAATTGTTTGCTTAGTTGTAACACATGTAGAAATGAGCAATAGGGAGAACAAAAAGAATCCAATCAATAGTCGTTTCATAATATCCATTCCTGATTATTTGTTGTGCACATTAATTTTAAATCTACAAAACAGAGCAAACAAAATCCTGCCAAAATACAATCTTAAAAAAGAATCTTTGTCTTTTAAACTACATCAATATTTTTAAAAATAGTTTGCCCCGCTAAAACCTTTTTCGTATTTTGGTGTACGATTGTTTACTTACAACTCAAAAAAATAACAATATAACCGGCATTACTTTTTTACGCTTTGTACCCACATCTTGCAAACACGAAAAAAGTAAAGCCATGAATTAAGAGAAGGTTAAACAGAATATGTCTTTCACTCATTTACACACACACAGTTATTACAGCCTTCTCGATGCCGTGGCCTCTCCTGAAGAGCTGATTATCGCTGCAAAAAAACATGGAATGCGGGCCCTGGCTTTAACCGATTCCAATGCTTTGTACGGTGCGGTTGAATTTTACCGCCTGGCTAAGGAATACAATATAAAGCCCATCATCGGTTCCGAGCTCACATTGATTGACCAAAGCCGGCTTATAGTGCTGGTTAAAAATGACAGCGGCTACCGTAATTTGTGCACACTAATTTCCACCGGTCAGTTTCAAGGCGGGCATCTGAAATTTAAGCTTTCCCTGAAAGATGTTTTCAAAAATAAAGACGGACTTATAGTCCTCTCCGGTGGACAAAAGGGATGGGTTAACCGTTTGCTGGCCAAACGTGATCTTGACGGTGCGGCACAATATGTTCGCCGAATGCAGGAAATTTTTGGCAACGATTTTTACCTGGAGTTACAACACTTTGATCCCAATGACACATTAATAAATTTACGTTTACGCGATTTGGCCGCTGAAAACCGCATTCCCTTAGTGGCCACTAACAATGTGCATTTTACATCTATTAAAGATTGGAGCCTGCGCCGCACCTTGCATGCGATTGACGCCAACACCGTTTTGGAAAAGGTGGAAACAGCAGGAAGCTCTGAGCAGTATTTGAAATCTACCATGCAAATGAAAGAGCTTTTCAGCAGTTTTAAATCTGCCATAAGCAATACACAACGTATCACCGGGAATTGTAATTTTGAATTTAAATTGGGTTCCCCCATTTTTCCATCGATAGATTTACCAGAGCAAGAAAGCAGCTTTTCCTGGCTGTGGAAAAAAAGTTTTGAAGGCGCTACAAATCGCTATAAACCGCTTACCCGTGAAGTAACTGCCCGTCTTCAATATGAGCTCAACATTATCCACGAATTAGGTTTTGCGGAATACTTTCTAATCGTAAAAGATATTGTTGATTACTGCCACAATGAACATATTCCCTGCGTTGGGCGTGGCTCGGCTGCCGACAGCCTTGTCTCCTATGTCCTGGAAATTACACAGGTCGATCCGATTAGACATAATCTGTATTTTGAGCGTTTTCTCAATCCCGAACGTACCGACCCGCCGGATATTGATTTGGACCTATGCTGGAAAAACAGGGATAAAGTTATTGAATATGTGTACAAAAAATACGGGCGCGACCGCACAGCCATGATTTGCACCTTCAATACTCTGCAAAGCCGTTCGGCCATCCGTGATGTGGCCAAAACATATGGTTTGCCCGAAGATGAAATTGGCAAAGTTACAAAACACCTGCCCCACCGCCCCATCGAAGAAATTGAAGAAGCCGTAAATACATTGCCCGAGCTTCGCGAACTTCGTCATAACCTTTCACTTTACGAAGAAATAATGCGTATTGCTGCCCGCATTTCCGATTTTCCCCGTCACCTTTCCATTCATCCCGGCGGGGTAATTATTGCACCCAACAAACTTACCCATCACACACCGCTGGAAATCGCCGGCAAAGGAATCGTGATTGCCCAGTACGATATGTATTCCATAGAAAAACTCGGGCTGGTAAAAATGGATCTGCTTGGTGTGCGTTCCCTTAGCATTATCACCGATTGCATCCGTATGGTTAATGGCGATGCAAAGAAACACACAGGGCGTTCATTTTCCGGTAAAGGCGTACCCGATTTTTTTTTCAAAAACAGTGCTTCCCTCTCACCATTGGATTTGCGAACTATTCCTGAAAATGATCCGGCCATAACCAACTTTATCCGAAGCGGGCTTACCCTTGGCTGTTTCCAACTCGAAAGCCCGGCAATGCGTGGCCTTATAAAAAAAATGCTAATAGAAAATGTGGATGATGTAATTGTGGCGGTTGCCCTAATCCGGCCCGGTGCTTCGGGCAGTGGTGGCGGCATGAAAGAAGTATACATTAAACGGCGTGCCGGCCTGGAACAAACCGAATACCTGCATCCCTCTTTAGAACCCGCTTTGGGCGATACATATGGCGTAACCATTTACCAGGAACAGGTGCTGCAAATTGCGCATCATGTGGCCGGATTAAGCTACGCCAAAGGTGACAGCCTGCGCCGCGCCATGAGCAAATCGCGTAAGAAAAAAGAGTTTTTGGCAGTTCATCAGGATTTTGTGAAAGGGGCCATAAAAAAAGGCCTCGCCGAAAAAGATGCGGAAAAGCTTTGGCAATATCTTGCACAATTTACCGGATATGGATTTAATAAGGCACATTCGGCTACCTATGGCACCATTGCTTATCAGGCCGCTTTTCTCAAATATTATTTTCCGGTAGAATATATGTGCGCCGTTCTAAATAATCATGGCGGGTTTTATTCCAAAGCCGCTTACATCGAAGAAGCCCGGAGGATGAAAATTCGTATCCTGCCACCTGATGTAAATTATTCAGTTAAAGATTTTACAGCTGAAGACGGCACCATTCGTACCGGGCTTTCGCCTGTTCTTGAACTGAGCGAACGTACTATTGAAGCCATAATTAAAGAGCGCAGCACATTAGGTTTTACAGATTTATATGATTTTATCCGCCGTACACGTATCGGTGAAAGAGAATTGGAGCACCTGATTAAAGCCGGTGCCCTCACCTCAATCCACCCAAGTGCCCCCCAACTAATGCTGTTAAAAAAGTTATTTTTTAAAAACAACAAAAAAGCCGAGATAGCAAAATATGTTGCCGGAAAAAGCTATCTTGATCCATTTAATATGTACCAGAAGATTTTGAATGAACTTGAAATACTCGATTTTGCAGCCAGTGATCATCCCCTGTATCTCTTTGAAGAGCGCATCGCTTGTGAAAATATTGTAGCCTCCAACCAACTCGACAAACACCTGAATAAACGAATTCGTGTTTGTGGCTGGCTTGTCACATCACGCCGGGTTGCAACCCGCTCACGCAATTATATGAAATTCCTTACCCTTGAAGACCGTTTTGGATTGTGCGAAGTAGTGCTTTTCCCGAATGTGTATGAGCAACACGGGCATATAGTACGTACACATGGGCCATACATCGTAACAGGAATGATCCAATCACGCCTACCCGGTGAAGCAAATATAATAGCAGAAAAAGTAGAACTAATAAAGATGAATAAAGGCGAAATCGAAGATTTATTGATGAGAGATACCACTAATGACGAAACTGTTGAATGCATATAACTGAATTCGCAAAGTTAAATAACCTTTTTAGTTATTTTTAATTTATTATAACATTTATGGTTATATATTTGTTTTTATAACTTTTTTAGTTATATTGCCAGAAGAATAACTTTTTGGGTTATGTTATGCAAAACAAAAGATACCTGGTAATTATCGGGGATATAGTTAAATCGCGGGAAATAATAGATCGAGAAAAAATCCAATCTATTTTTCACGAAAAAATAACACCCGGAGCAAATTTAGCTTTATCAGAAATGATAAATTTTGATGACAATATAGTTTCAAGTTTTACAGTAACCATTGGTGATGAATTCCAGGGGGTGCTCAAGTCTGCAACCAGGTTATTCAAATTTCTATACGAGTTTGAATATAATATTAAACATGCAACTACAGAAAATATAGACTTCAGATATGGATTAGGAGTAGGGGAAATTACAACAAAGATAAATAAAAATGCCGCGATTGGAATGGATGGACCGGCATTTTATAATGCCAGAAAAAGCATTGAAATAGCCAGGGCCAACAATTTAAAGAATTCTTTTAAAAGTGATTCCGGAAACGATGATTATATTAATATTCTTTTGCGCTGGTTAAGCTTAGAAAATAAAAAATGGAGTTTTCAAAAGTTTCAGGTTATCCATCTAAAAAAAGATGGATGGACACAAAAGCAGATTGCAGAGAGATTAAATATTTCTCAACCAGCTGTCTCAAAAGTTTTAAAAACAACCCCAGTACAACTTACAGAACAAACAGAACAACTTATAGAAGACCAAATCAATTCTCTATTAAAAGAAAAACAAGCCGTTACCTATTCCATGGTAGCAGAACCAAATTACAAATACAATTCAAAGCCACGTAAAAACAGGTAAAGAAATGAACCCCTCATTTGAAGTAATTTCGCTTTTTACATATTTATCAGGTCGTCTATTTTTTTACAATATTTCCAGTTTATTAAATGGAAAAAAAGAAAGCGGCTTGGTTAAACGAATTATTTATGGATTCATAATTGCATTGCTTCTGGAAAACCTGTTGACAGGGATATTTTTATTTTCAATGCATACACTGACAGTAATATTCGATACATATATCAAACCAAAAAATGAAAGCCAAAAATTTAAAATATATTTTATCCATCTTCTATTTGCATTGACGCTGTCACTAGCAATAATAGGGATTATAGATTTTTCAACAAATTATCTATTAAACCCATTAATGCTGTTGATTACCCCATTGAAACTAAGTATCCCATTTTTTAAATCAGCATTACAAGTAGAAAAAATAAATATTACCTTAAAAGTAATGGCTGGATTTGTGTTCACAATTAAAGAAGGAACATTAATAACAAGACTTGTACTGCGTAACATGAGTGCTGTACCAATGAAAAAAGAAGAGCCGGAAACCAACGATGTCCAGGAATTTGATCGTGGTAAGTTGATTGGAATTTTGGAACGGAGTTTAATTTATTTCCTGATTATTTTTAACCAGGTAGCAGCAATTGCAATTATTATAGCGTTAAAATCGATTGCCCGATTTAAAGAAATGGATGACAAGAATTTTGCAGAATACTTTCTTATTGGTTCTTTGCTATCTATTGTTGTGGCTGTCTTTCCTGCCATTATAGTAAAATTGTTGCAGTAGATTATACTACATGCGCATCAGCATGATAAGAGCTACGGACTAGCGGACCCGCCTCTATATGTTTAAAACCAAGATCTAATCCTATTTTTTTTAATTCATCAAACTCAGTTGGGTGGTAATAACGTTGAATAGGAAAATGCTGTTTCGATGGTGGCAGGTATTGGCCTATCGTTAAAATATCTGTATCAATTTCGCGGGCATCTTTCATTAACTTAACTATGTCGTCTTTTTCTTCACCACAACCGACCATAATTCCTGTTTTTGTGGTAAAACCTTTTTTCTTGGCATAATCCAATACAAAAAGAGATCGATCATATGTAGCCTGAACGCGCAAAGCCTTTTGCAAATGCTCAACTGTTTCCAGGTTATGGTTTAGGATATCCGGACGGGCGTCAAGAATTGTATCTAAATCATCAGGGTCACCCTTCATATCAGGAATAAGCACTTCAATTGTGCAACCCGGTTTTTTTTGTCTTATTTTCCTGATTGTTTCAGCAAAAATTGAAGCCCCACCATCACTTAAATCATCACGGGTAACTGATGTGATTACTGCATGTCGTAAGTTTAGTTTTTTTACAGAATCGGCAACCCGGGCCGGTTCTTCCAAATCATATACAGGTGGTTTACCAACTTCTATATTACAAAACGTGCAACTTCGGGTACACACATCACCAAGAATCATAAAAGTTGCTGTTCCACGATTCCAGCATTCACCAAGGTTGGGGCATCTTGCACTTTCGCAAACTGTATTTAAATGACTTTCTTTTACAAGAGAACGTAGTTCAGAAAAATTGTTATTATCTCCCAATTTTATTCGCAGCCATTCGGGTCTGCGCATTGAGGAATTTTGTAAAATATTTAAAGGACTTTTCTTTTTCGCCAATTTATTTCTTTCAATTTTAATTAAAACCTTATCAGGTTTGCACCCCAGGTAAATCCACTGCCAAATGCTGCAAGGCAAACCAGGCTACCATCTTTTATTAAGCCTTCTTCATAAGCTTCGGTCAAAGCAATTGGAATTGATGCGGCTGTAGTATTTCCATATTTTTCAATATTGCTAAAAACTTTTTCTTTTGGAATCTCAAGTCTCATTTGAATTGCTTCGGTAATTCTTTTATTTGCCTGGTGAGGTATGACAAGGTCGACATCATCCAAAGTACAACCGGCATCATTTAATGCTTCATTTATAGCTGCCGGAAATTTTTGCACTGCATGTTTAAAAACATATCGGCCATTCATGTAAGGATAAACACCTCCTTCATCAATCATTTCTTTAGAAATTCTTTTTGGCTTACTACTTCCGGGGTCTTCTAAAAACAATTCCCGTGCAAATGTTCCATCTGCATGCATATTACTGCTCAAAATACCTTTACCCTTTTCTTCCGTAGATGTAAGAATTGCTGCACCAGCTCCATCACCAAAAATAACTGCAACATCGCGCCCTTCAGTTGTCATATTTAATCCTGTGCTTTGCACTTCTGCACCTACAACAAGAATATTTTTATACATACCTGTTTTAATAAATTGATCGGCAATAGCCATGCTGTAGACAAAACCACTGCATTGGTTTCGCACATCAAGAGCACCAATTCCCGGAATACCAAGATGAACTTGCATCGGGCAGCCGGAACCTGGAAAATCAAAATCCGGACTTAATGTGGCAAAGATTATAAAATCAATTTCAGAAGCTTGCAAACCGGCCATTTTTAATGCTTGTTTTGCTGCCTCTGCACCCATCCACGATACTGTTTCCTTACCAGGTTTTGCATAATGTCTTTCTTTTATACCTGTTCTTTCCTGAATCCACGAATCGGATGTTTCCATGATTTTTTCAAGGTCTGCATTTGTAACCGTTCGTTTTGGAATATATTTTCCAAGGCCGATAATTTTTGAATTTTTCATTGTGTCCTAATATTTGTTTAATCAACTTTTTTTAAAAAAGCAGGATTAAAAATAAATTCCGATTCAAATTGGTCTTTAATAAATATGCTAATTTCACTTGATGCTTTGTTATTATCTAATACAGAAACATGGTCTTCATGTTCTAAAATAATCGCCTTACTGTCTTCATTCAATTGCATTTTTAAGTCGTTAAAATCATTCTCTGAAACAGATTTGTCTTTTTTTCCATGAATCATCAATATTGGTATTTTAACTTGTCCTATAATATCCTTTGGCGCAACCCGTGATAATTTTTCGCCATTTTTAAACTCAATAGATTTTACAAGGCTATCGATAAGTTGTTTCGGTATTTTTTTCTGCTCAAATTGCCTGCGGATCAGTTTTTCACCATCTGCAAAAAGGGAAAGCAAAATTAAACCACTTACGGAATTATCCAAATGGCCCATTTCTAAAACAGTGGCAGCACCAAATGAGTGACCAAGAAGAATAATATCTTCATTTTTATTTTTATTTTTTATAAACTCGATCGCAATTTTTATATCATCTTTATATTTCGCAATAGACAAATCTTTTTCGCTATCACTTTTTCCATGATTTCGGGTATTCAAAACAAATACATGTGCCTCATTATTTATGCCGGCCAGCAGCGGTAATAACGAATCTGCAGAGCGGCTCCATCCATGGACAGCAAGGATAATCGTTTTTTCACTATTTGGGTTCAAATCCCATAGCTGGATTTTTTTTGTTGACTCAGTTTTTAGGAAATGTTCATCAAATGTGATACTAAAGTCATTAGGAGTTTTAGTATTAGGAATATGAGGGATGTAAATTATTTTTCTCAAGATAGTATTAATTAATACATAAATGAGAATTATGCCGACTATACTAATTGAGGCTATAGGGAGAACTAAACTCAATATAAATCCATTTTTAATTTGAAAATAATTATGTATCTTTTGGGATCGGAAACATGCAATTTAAGTAAGCGTTTTAAAAATTAAAAGAAAAATTTTTATGAGAAATTCATTAGAAAAGAAAACATCGCCCTGGATAATCTTTATAACTGTCCTATTTATTACTGTATCCTTCTATTCCTGTAACGACCGTGTTAACAGCTCCGATACTGATGATAGTGGGCCGGTGGTAAACCCAATCGGAAAAAAGAATTATTTTGAAATTGCAACCTGGAATATCGAATGGTTTCCGAAAAGTAATTCAAAAACAATTAACCTTGTAAAAGATATAATTCGGGATCTTGATCTTGATATGATTGCTGTTCAGGAAATTTCTGATGTGGCTTCTTTTAATACACTTAGTGATTCTTTGGATGGCTGGAAAGGAATTTTATCAACCGATCAATACAGCAGCAACTCCTATCAAAAAACAGGGATTTTATATAAATCTGATTTTATAAGCATCTCATCTGTGCACAACATTTTTGAAAATGACAGCTATCCTTTTCCTCGACCGCCTTTATCAGCATTTGTAGAGATTAAAGATATAAATGGCACTCAATATGATTTTTCAATTATCGTGTTACATTTAAAAGCTTTTAGCGATGAATCCAGTGAGCAAAGACGCAGAGAAGCAATTATTAAATTAGAAGATTTTGTATCGCAAGAAATAAATAATGGTGCAGATGCAGATTTTATTGTGCTGGGGGATTGGAATGACAGGGTAAGCGATACCGGTTCCAATAATGTCTTTTTACCTTTTCTGGACAAAAATAACCAATACTCTTTTGTAACTGATAAATTTACAACTGCAATTGATCATATAATGATTACTAACAACAGCCAGGCAGAATTTGGAGATGGCGAAACAGAAATGCTCGATCTGCGTAAAGAACTTTCAAACTATTCATCGGATGTTTCAGATCATTTACCGGTAATGGCGCGGTTTAAAGGATTTACAATATCAACAACAAAATAATAAACTAATTTGGGACCGGATTTCTTTTTTTGTAAAGCAACATAAAAACAACAATGCCTAAAAAATCAGCTGTCCAATCAAAAAAATCGGGATAACGACCAGGCACAAGAGCCTGATGGAATTCATCAAGAACGGCAAACAATGCTCCAATTAGAGGAACTAACCATAAATAATGTTTTTTAAGAAATATTTTTTCTGACATCAAAAAGCCTCTGGTCATCAACCAGCCTAAAAGCCCAAAAATTGCAAAATGAATTATCTTGTCAACACCTTTTGGGATTTTTACACTCAGCAATTCTGATGATAGACCAGATTGAATTGTGATTAGCAGCATCATCAGCAACCAAGGAACATGAGCGTTTAAATAAAAAGCCCATTTAGAGAAATTATTGTTCAATTTTAGAGACCTTTTGTTCGATATGACATATCAATAATAAATAATTTAACATCAGAACATTTATAGATGCAAAATCAGTTATTTGACATTATTTTTTTCAAACGATAAATTCCCTTCTTTTTTGGAGCAATGAATGGCAAACATTTCAAAGACAATTAGTTTTCCAAGTATTATAGATAATCTTGAAAAAATCGAGCAGATGTCCTCAAAAATTGCCTTGGATATTGGTTTTGATGAATCAACAGTGGATGATATTTCTATTGCACTTACTGAATTAGTTAACAATGCCATTCACCATGCCAATAAAGATAATCCTGATAAAAAGGTTACCGTGTCTTTTAAAAGCGATGATGAAAAACTTACAATTTCCATTTTAGATGAAGGCGAGGGGTTTAGCCCAACAAACATTGGAAACCCGCTTGATCCTGACAACTTGATGTCTGACAGTGGCCGTGGGCTATACCTTGTGGAAGCTTTAATGGACTCCGTTGAATATAAAATATCGAAAACCGGAACCGAAGCAATCATAACAAAAAATTTAGAATCAAAATGAGTTCAAAAAAAACAGTTGTTGTAGCAATGAGCGGCGGTGTTGATAGCTCTGTAGCAGCAGCGTTGTTAAAAGATCAAGGCTATAATTGCATCGGCATTACAATGAAATTATGGGATTATGAAGCCATTGGCGGGAATATCAACCACGAAAGTGGCTGCTGTTCTCTTGATTCCATAAATGATGCGCGAATGGTATGTGCAAAACTCGATATGCCACACTACGTTTTAAATTTTAGCCGCGATTTCCATGATGGTGTTGTCGATAATTTTGTTGATGAATATATCGCAGGGCGAACTCCCAATCCATGCGTTCAGTGCAATATCAAAATAAAATGGAAATCACTCCATGAAAAAGCACGTGAGCTTGGTGCAGATTTTATTGCCACCGGCCATTATGCGCGTGTAAAGTTCAATGAATCCAGTAAAAGATACGAGCTTTATAAAGGTCTCGACAGTAGCAAAGACCAATCCTATGTTTTATGGGGAACTAAGCAAAACAATTTAGCTGAAACGCTATATCCACTTGGCGAATTCACAAAACCTCAAATCCGGGAAATGGCCCGCAAAATGGAAATGCGGACTGCTGAGAAAAAAGAGAGCCAGGAAATTTGTTTTGTGCCGGACAATAATTATGGCAGGCTGCTTAAACAGGTTGTTCCCGGTCTCGAAGAAAAAGTTACCGACGGGGATTTGATTAACAGCAGCGGTGAAAAGATAGGAAAACACAAAGGTTATCCATTTTTTACTATCGGGCAACGCCGCGGAATTGGTACAGGATTTGGGCAACCGATGTATGTTTTGGGGACTAATCCAAAAACAAACGAAGTTACAATTGGACAAGAGAACGAACTTTATTCAAAAGAGTTTACTGCAAATTCATTGAACCTCATCAAATTTGAAAATCTTCCTGCTGAAGGAATCCATTGTTTAATTAAAATCCGCTACAATGGAGCCGGATATCAAGGAACAATTTTCCCGCTCGATGCTGATTCCGTGAAAGTTGTATTTGATGAGCAACAAAAATCTGTAACTCCCGGACAATCAGCAGTTTTTTATGATGAAAATGATTGTATTATCGGTGGTTCAATAATTAACTAACAATTAATACTCCTTTTGTGATTTTTATTAGGAAACTAAATGTCTGCTGAAAATAAAAAAGCAAAAATTACCGTTCCTGAAATTATTAAAATGAAGCAAAACGGTGAGAAAGTTACAATGCTTACCGCCTATGATGCTTTGATGGCCGAAATTATTGACGTTGCCGGAACGGATATTATTTTGGTTGGAGACTCCGGCGGAATGGTTATGGGCGGAAAAGAAAACACATTATCCGTCACCATGGATGAGATGGTTTTTTATACAAAATCTGTTAGCAGGGGTGTTCAAAACGCTCTGTTGGTTGCGGATATGCCCTTTCTCTCATACCAGGTCAGCACTGAAAAAGCGATTGAAAATGCAGGCCGTTTTCTGCAAGAAGCCTGTGCTGAAGCTGTTAAGATTGAAGGTGGTGAAATAATGGCGGAAACTATTTCCAGATTAGTTTCCCTGGGAATTCCGGTTATGGGCCATTTAGGATTAACACCACAATCCATGCATCAATTAGGTGGATTTAAAATACAAGGTACAAAAAGTAAATCTGCTGAGTCTCTCCTTAAAGACGCAAAAATTCTTGAAGAAGCCGGCGCATTTAGCATCGTGCTGGAAAAAATACCGGCGAAGCTGGCAAAAGAAATATCGGACTCAATTTCCATTCCAACAATTGGTATTGGTGCCGGTGCCGGATGTGATGGCCAGGTTTTGGTTACCCAGGATATGCTTGGAATATTCCGTAAGTTTAAACCCAAGTTTGTTCGACGATATGCAGAACTTGGTGATGAAATAGAAAAATCATGCCGCGCATACATCAAAGATGTTAAGAATTCCAGCTTCCCAAGTGAAAATGAAAGTTATTAAAACCGCTTCCGAAGTCCGCGATTGGTCCCGATCCGAGCAACAAAAAGGATGTTCAATCGGGCTGGTACCTACAATGGGCTTTCTGCATGAAGGTCACTTAAGTTTAATCCGCAAAGCAAAAACAGTTTCTGATAAAGTTATTGTCAGTATTTTTGTAAATCCTACACAATTTGCGCAAGGTGAAGATTTAGACAAATATCCGATAGATATTCAGGGTGATTTAAGTAAATGCCAAACCGAGGGAGTTGATGCTGTTTTTATCCCAGACAACAATGAAATGTATTCGGACCTGCATCAGACATATGTTATTAACCAGGAAATAGGCCAGCTACTTTGTGGCGCTTCACGGCCAACACATTTCCGTGGTGTCAATACAGTAGTAGCTAAACTTTTCAATTTAATTGATCCTGATTTTGCAGTGTTTGGACAAAAAGATGCTCAACAATCAATCATAATTAAAAACATGGTGCGCGATCTGAGTTACAGAACTCAAATTTTAGTTGAACCGATTATCCGTGAAAAAGATGGCCTGGCAATGAGTTCGCGAAACAAATATTTAAATCCGCAGCAGCGCAAAAATGCTTTAATTCTGTCACAAAGTATCAACTTGGCATATTCAAAAGTAAAATCCGGAAACAGGAATTTTACAAATCTTGAAAAAGAAATAACAGAAAACGTGAATACACTGCCCGAATGTAAAGTGGATTACGTGGAATTTGTAAATGCAGACACTCTTCATAAAAAGTTTGCAAAGGGTGATAAAGTTTTGCTGGCAATTGCCGTATTTGTTGGAACAACAAGATTAATTGATAATGCTATCATAACTATTTAAGGAACCCAGATGAAGAAAATTTCTACAGCGATAATGGCTGCCGGTAAAGGCACACGAATGAAGTCTGATTTACCAAAAGTATTGCACAAATTAAATGATCGTTCAATGGTCCATTATGTGATTGACTTAGCCGAAAAAATAAATTCTGATAAAATCGTTTTAATTGTAGGACATAAAAAAGAATTGCTGGAAGATGAATGCAGCAAAAGAAATGTTGAGTTTGCTGTTCAATCTCCTCAATTGGGAACTGGCCATGCAGTACAAATGACAGAATCTGCTTTTAATAATTACGATGGTGATGTACTTGTGCTATCTGGTGATGTACCTTTACTTACCGAAAAATCAATACGTGCCCTGATAACCGAACATCATAAAAGTGATGCAACTGCCACTTTGCTAACCGCAGACCTGGATGATCCGTTTGGATACGGACGCGTGGTGCGTGATAAAGATGGCTCCGTTGAAAGCATTGTTGAACATAAAGATGCCAATGAAGCCCAGCTAAAAATTAATGAGATAAATGTTGGAATTTATTTATTTGATTCGAAGAAACTTTTTGATGCATTAAAAGCTGTAAAGAATGATAATTCCCAAGGCGAGTATTATTTGCCGGATGTTGTTCCAATGTTTATAGAAGAGGGACTTACGGTCCGTGCCGTAAAATCTGAGAGCTTTGATGAAACTCGTGGTATTAACACCATAGATCAGTTAAAAGAAGCCGAAACTATTTTAAATACACGCAGTTAGTATATTGTTTTTTAGAGTATTTGATTTATAGTAATTCGTTTCATATTTTTAGGGCATCAGAAGGAGAAAATACCAATGAAAAACAATTATTCGAAAAGTTTATTTTTTGTACTTTTTTTGATCCCATTTTTAGCTTTTGGACAATTAAAGAAAGATACAAAAAAGCCTGATTTTACAAATATTCTGGCTAAACCCGCAGATAGTTTTTTATTAGGCTTTTTAGATCCTTCAAAGTTTCAGATGAACCATTCATTTAATATGTCTTTTGGAATGGGCGGCGGGCAGCAGATGCTTCAAAATGCTTATATAAACACAATGTTTTTTCAGTTTTCGGATAATCTGACTTTATCAACAGATATCGGTATTATGCAAACACCGTATCATACTTTCGGGCAAAACAGCTCTTTAAATAATCCTCAGTTTTTTGGAGGAGCACAGTTAGATTATAAAATTTCCGAAAATTCTCATTTGCAATTGAGATTTGAATCTGTACCAGCCAGTTATTTTAATCAACGTAATCAATTCTATAATCCGTTCTATAGATCAAATTATTTTGACCGTGGAAATAGGACATATTAACGAGAAATGATATTTCCAGATTTTTATTAAATAAAATTATTAACCGGATTCCTTTTAAATAAGAATCCGGTATTTTTTTGAGCATTTATTTGCGGAGCATCAGGCAAACTTGAGACACCGAAGAAGAAGTAACAGCCAAACAATACAAAGAAAATCCCATTCTAATACCAACGTACGGTTCTCCCCTTCCAAAAAAAAGAAATCTAAGCTGCCGTTTTTATTTTTAGGATTGGTTGCCGTTGTAATTATTGGCTTTTTGTATTGGCCAGAATTATCAGAATTGATTCCTGCAACTCAGAGCGAAGCTATTTCTAATCAGAGTGAAATAGAAACCAGAAGTGAAGAACAAACTTCAATTCCCGTTCAGGAAACGCAAGAACCAGAGGTTCAATATTATTCACCCATTGAGAAAAAAATTCAATTGGAAATATTGAATGGGTGTGGTGAAAAAGGAGTCGCTAAAAAGTTGGCTGATCTATTAAAAAAATCCAAGTATGACATCGTTAATAGCGGTAACTATATAGAGCAAGGGAAAATAAACTGGCAGGTTCAGGAAACAAAGATAATCGACCAGATTAATAATCAGGAAAATGCCAGGGATTTAGCAGATCATATGGGCATCCTTTACGCCAATGTGGAAATTTTTGACAACCCTTCACCCATTGCTGACCTGACCGTTGTCATCGGGAAAGACTATAAACTTTTATCAATTTTTCAATAACGGAGATTTTATTTGACATCCAACCAGCTGGCAGAGGCCATTTCAAATTATGCCTTGGAAAAGAAAGGCCATCAAATTGCCATTTTAAATGTACGTGAGTTAAGCAGTGTAACAGATTACTTTGTAATAGTTTCAGCAGAATCACAAGCCCAACTTAAGGCAATTGCAGATAACATCGAACGGAAAATACGCAAGGACGAAAAAGTCCATTTGTATCACAAAGAAGGAATCAACTCCCCAAACTGGATTTTATTAGATTATGTTGATGTAGTGGTCCATATTTTTAGAAAAGAAACTCGTGAACATTTTGGTTTAGAAAGACTTTGGGCAGATGCAGAAATGAAACTTGTAATGGAAGAAGAAGCATGAACGCCGAAGACTTTATAAAAAACGAACTAAGCTTATTTTTAAAAAAACATGAAATAGAACTACCTGTAATTTTACAACGCCCAAAAGATGAAAACCATGGCGATTTTGCATCAAACCTGGCCATGCAACTTGCACGTCACTTAAAAAAAAATCCCAGACAGATCGCTGAAGAAATTATTTCAACAATTTCCCTGAATGATTCCTACATTTCAAAAGCAGAAATTGCCGGGCCGGGATTTATTAATTTTTATGCTGCAACCGGCAATATACTTGATCAATTTTTACAAATTCCAAAACTCCAGTCTGAATTTGGCAGAATAAAACAAAGCAATCCAATTAAAGCGCAAGTTGAATTTGTAAGTGCTAACCCAACCGGGCCGCTAACAATTGGCCATGGCAGGCAGGCTGTTTTGGGGGATACAGTTGCCAACATCCTGGAAGCTGCCGGCTATGATGTTACGCGTGAGTATTATTTTAACGACGCCGGGCGCCAAATGCGCGTTTTAGGGGAATCAGTAAAGATCCGTTATCAACAATTATGTGGCCTGGAGATTGAATTATCAGATGATCATTATCAAGGTGAATATATAATCGACATTGCCAAAGATCTACATCAGCATCATGGCGATGCACTAAAAAATGACAATGATCTTGAAAAATTTACCAAGGCAGCTGAAGACACCATCTTTGAAAATATTAAAGGCACAATAAAAAAGCTGGGCTTTAAGTTTGATGTGTTTTTTAACGAGAAATCACTTTACGAACAAGGAAAAATTGATCAGGTTATAAAAGACCTTAAAACCAAAAACCTTGTTTACGAAAATGAAGGCGCGACTTGGTTTAAAACAACCGATCTTGGATTTGACCAGGACCGGGTTATTATTAAAAGCAGTGGTGAACCAACCTATAGATTGCCAGATATGGCTTACCATGTAGAAAAGTTTAAACGAAAATTTGAGTTAATTGTCGATATTTTCGGTGCAGACCATATCGATACTTATCCGGATGTTTTGGCTGCTTTAAAGGTTTTGGGGTATGACGAAGAAAAAGTAAAAGTGCTTATTCACCAATTTGTAACATTGACAAACAAAGGTGAGCAAGTAAAAATGTCAACCAGAAAAGCAAATTTTGTAACTCTTGATGAGCTAATCGAAGATGTTGGCGTTGATGTAACCCGTTATTTCTTTTTAATGCGAGGAATGAATACACATCTCAATTTTGATTTGAGTCTGGCTAAAACACAATCTGATGAAAACCCTGTTTTTTATATTCAATACGCTCATGCCCGTATTTGCAGCATAATTGCATTAGCAGAATCCAAAAATATAAATACAAAAAATCATAAACGCGATATTTTAGAAAACCTGGTCAAAAAGGAAGAAACAAACCTTATAAAGGAATTACTGCAATTTCCTGAGATTGTTAAAATATGTTCCCAGGTTTTAGAACCACAACGAATGGTAAATTACCTATTTGGCCTCGCAGCTACTTTTCACAGATTTTATACCGAATGCAGAGTAATAACAGAAGACGAGAATTTATCAATGGCCAGGCTTGCCTTAATCGATGGAACGCGAATTGTAATAGCCAACGCGCTACATATTTTGGGAATAAGTGCACCAAACAAAATGTAAACGGAGATAAAATGAGTATTTTGGTTGTAGGTTCGATTGCCTATGATACTATTGAAACACCAAATGGAAAAATGGATGACGCATTAGGTGGGTCGACACTGTTTTTTACAGCTGCTGCCAGCTTGTTTGCACAGATAAATGTTGTGGGCGTTATTGGCTCTGATTTTCAAAAAGAAGAGCTTAAGTTTTTAGAACAGCGTGATGTAAATTTTGATGGACTCTACGTTGAAGAAGGAAAAACATTTCGCTGGGGCGGACGCTATCACAAAAATATGAATCAGCGTGACACTTTGTTTACAGACTTAAATGTTTTCGAATATTTTAATCCAACGATTCCTGAACAATACAAAAATTGTGAATATATCTTTCTGGCAAATATTGCTCCTGAACTTCAGCTACAGGTTTTAGAACAAGTTAATAACCCAAAACTTGTAGTCTTAGATACGATGAATTTGTGGATTAATATAAGCCGCGATGCGCTTGAACAGGTTGTACGAAAAAGTGACATCGTAATTATTAACGATGAAGAATTAATGCAATTTACCGAAGAAGAAAATTTAGTAAAAGCAGTTAAAAAGATTGTTGCTATGGGGCCTTCAAAGCTGGTTATAAAACGTGGAGAATATGGCGCGCTTTTATATTCAAACAATAAATTTTTCTTTGCGCCGGCATATCCATTGGAGAATGTAGTTGATCCAACAGGAGCAGGGGATACCTTTGCGGGTGGTTTTTTAGGTTATCTTGCTTCAACGAATGAAATTAACGATGAAACATTGCGCCATGCTTTGGTTTATGGATGTACAACAGCATCATTTACTGTTGAAGATTTTGGATTGCTTAATTTAAAAAATTTATCAAAAGAACAATTGGAAAGCAGATTTGATGAATTCAAAGAAATGATGGTTTTATAATTTATGAAACTAATGCTTCTTCCATTTTCTCAACTTCCGGGAGTATGATTGTAAACACGCTCCCCTTTCCTTCCTCACTATGTACTTCAATTTTTCCATCGCAGGTTTGAAGAATTTCCTTAACTAAAGAAAGGCCAACACCAATTCCTCCGCCCATAAAATCTGTTTGTGATGTGGAATGGTGCATAACATCTTGAACTTCATAAAATGGTTCAAATACAAAATTCTGTTTATCGAGTGGGATTCCAATTCCATTATCTTCCACAGAAATATATACTTTTCGGTCGGCAGCTTCCTTCTTAACTTTTAACGATACTTTTCCGCCCTTTTCTGTAAATTTTAAAGCATTTTGCAAAAGCTCTCTAATGGCCCTATGCAGATTATTTTTGTCTGCACTAATCAAGATAACTTTACTATTAGTATAAGCACCAAACTCAATTTCACGCTTTTTAAACAGGATTTTCATTTCACTTGCTACAGACAAAATGGAATCGTTTAAATTGAATGTTGTATTTTCTTTCCTGGAGAATGCTTTTTCAGCATCTGAAAGGTTATGCATCCTTTCAACCAGCTCAATCATTTCATAAAGCGTTGAAGAAACAATGCCTAAATATTCGGTTATTTCTTCAGATTTATCTTCTATACTTAAATCAATTAATTCAAAATAGCCTTTTAAAACAGCCAACGGTGTTCTTAATTCATGATTGGTAATTGTAATAAATTTATCTTTGATTTCATTAACATGTTTAAGCTGATGGTTTAGGTTTTTTAATTCCTCATTTTCATGAGATGCGGAAATATGTTTTCTGCAACGGTTTAAAACAATACGAACGTGTTCCAGGCTAACAGGCTTAGTTATATAATCGAACGCCCCTTCCTTCATTGCATTGATCGCTGTTTCGATTGTAGCAAACCCCGTTACAACAATTACCTCCACATTAGGGTATTTTTTCTTGATTCTCCTTAATGTCTCCTGGCCATCCATGACCGGCATATTGAGATCTGTAATTACAAGATGGTAGTCTTTTTGGGAAAGCTTATGCAGCCCGTCTTTACCATTTACTGCTGTATCAGTTTGATAACCTAATACTGAAAACATATCAATATAGCTTTCACGAATAATAGGTTCATCTTCAATAACGAGCAATTTTAAGTCTTTAGCTTCCATAATTATTTTAAAAAGGCTGGGCTGGTTTAATTTTCACTGTTAATTTTAATGGGATACGGTAAAATCATCCGTCGAATATTTTCCAGTTCAGAATTAATTTTTTCCAGGTAACTGACTGTATTGTTATCGATTGAATCTAACTTATCTTCCAATAAAAAAATTGAGGCATTTAAAACATTAATCCGGATCCGCAAATTCTCCACCAACTTTTGATAATCTTCAATTGAAAGATCATCTAGATTTATAGCATTGTCTAATTTGCCCATAAACTTTTTATACATCCTATATTTAAAAGTCCTGACATCCTTGTTCAATAACACACATTCGGTAGTCACAAGCGGCAAATAAGAAAAAACTATTGTAGAGGTAGAAAAACGCGCAAAGAAAATTATTTGGAGTATATTTAAGAAAAAAACTGCTATTTTTTATATAGTTTCATCATCAAAATAAAACCGGGTTTTAGAAATACCTTTAATAGCGTTTAGTTCTTTTATAAAAATATGTATTGTATTTTTATTTTTCAGCTCAACATTAAATGATATTTCAAATTCATTTTTATCATCCAATGTAAGCATGTCTATTAAGCTATATTTTTTGCAGTATTTTTTAAACAAAGCGATATAAGCTGGTTCATCTTCAGGAACACTACTTATAAACTGAATCAGAAATTGGCTTTTTTGGGGGAAAGCATAATTAATTTTGGCAAGAACAATCGTGATTGCACCAATAAAAAATGAACTGAATATTGCTATAAATTTTAGATTGACTCCTGCAGCCATTCCAACAGCTAAAGAAAAAATTATAAAAACAATATCCTGAATATCTTTAACAGCTGTTCTAAATCGAATAACTGTCATAGCACCAACCAGCCCAAACGCACGTGCTAAATTGTTTCCAATAGTCATTATTACCAATGCAGTAATTACCGATAAAATAACCAAGGCACGCACATAAGAAGGAGAATAACTCAACCCGGTAAAACTAAGTCTATAGCTATGCGATACAATTAAACCGGATATTAATGCTATTGTAAGATTTACTAAAACCTGTTCCAGAGTAATACTATTAAAAAAATTGCCACTAAAATTATCTAACATCCGATTCAGTCCTTGAGAGTACCCGCTTAAGCGAATATTTTTGAATTCTTGGTATTGTCATTAATTGTTTTACACCGGTAACCATCTCCAGTTGTTTATCAATGGATAGGGTGTATTTGGAAACAGAACGTGCTTGTAAATGCATACTCTTTATCATTGAAATAAGCCATCCCGGAAATTGTTTATTAAATTTCATCTCAAGAACAAATTTATTTCTAAAGGTGTTTATAAAATTGTCTGTTTCGAATAAATTTGAATACTTATCCGTTTGAATACTTCTTATATCTTTGTCAAATGTTATCCTAAGATCCGGATTAAATTTATAATGGTATGCTTCCCGCTCGTATGCAACTAATATTACCGGATTTAGTGATTGACTAAATATATGATATAAAAATAATTCACGATCTCGGTCTCTGCTTTTTAACTTCAAGTTTGATTCAATTTTTTTGCCAGAAAATACATCATCAAGTTGATCAAATATTAGAGGATATCTGTTTTTAAAAATGTGAGAGCCGTTTTTCCTTTTCAATTCTAAAAATGTAACACTGTTCTTTGTATAAGTGTTATAGCTACGAATTCTTACTTTTATTCTATTTTGCAATCCATCTATTTTTTCATGATAATACTTTAAAGACCTGGTATCATAATATACACTACGAACGGTATAGTCCGGTGCTTCCTTTGGTCCGGCAAATTTATCCAAACGCATATAAGGCGACAAGAAATCCCTTACTTTAGGCAACATTTCTAAAGGTAATAAATATTTAATTTCCCTTTTTAACATAGTTTTTCATGTTTTAAAAGTATATAAAAGTTTCCATTTAAAAAAATCTAACAAAGACACATCGCCTAAGTTTAATTTGCACATAACCCACAGGTTAACAGGCAAAGATACGTCTTCCGATTGAGGTTTACCTACAAGAGTAATAACCTGTTCCGAGTTAAAACTTTGAACAGTTAAATTTCTATAAATTATATCAAATGTTCTATCTTCAAAGTCTGCAATTTCCCCGGTTGTTGTGTTCCCAACTAGTTCCTGGTATTGCCAGTTTAAAGGAATCATTAAAAGAATATTTCTTGTTTGTACAGCAAGGATTGTATCCGATGAAAAGAAGTATTTTTTATCTCCTGTTAAAGGTGATATGATTACAAGTTGCTTTTGTTTTTCTTTTAATACTTCATATTCTTGTTCGTAACCAACTATTTCATTTTTAGCAAGAAGTATTTGTTCTGCTTTAGCCCCGGTTTTAGAAGAACTCAATGCAGCTTCACGTACTTGCACATCTAATAATCCAACACGCATTTCACTGTTTGCCTTTTCGTATTCTTCAATGGAAAGCAGGCCTTTATCAAAAAGTTCCTTTTTCCGTTCTGCTGTTTTTACTAAAAAAGAATAACTTTCCCTGGCAAGTTTCAATTTCTGTTCTGCTTCCTTCACCAAAGATTCCTTTTTCCCAGATAATAGAATTTGAAGTTTAGCTTTTGAAACCTCCAACTTTTTCTTTACTTGCGCAATTTGTCTGGATAGCAGGTTGGATTTGATCTTTGCAATTGTATCTCCTTCTGAAACAGACATAGCGTCAGTCGTAACCAGGTCAAATTCAAATGTGTCTCCCCTGTCCGGCAAAGTTGAAAAATATTCATCAATTTGCCCGGTATTATTATCATATACAGTTGCAGAAATACTTTCACCCGCCCCTTTTTTTAATACCCATGTTTTTTCTGTTACAATTTTCCCCGGTACACTAACTGACAATGGAATTTGAATTGGGAAGTAAACAATAATAAGAACCAACAATATTATCGAAATTGAAATAACCGTTATTTTTTTTGTCATAGTTTAAACAATCAGTTAAAAATAGTTTGTTTTATATAGAAAAGGAATTTACGGATAGTATGCCTTAACTATCAAGAAAAGTAGTATACTTTTTTAAATTAGTGTTCGATATTTTACTACCAAATAATACTGTTCGTTTAGTTTTTTCTATTTATTTTTGTAAATTAGCATCTACCAAATTACACAACTCAAAATTTTTCTTTTTGATCCTAAGAAAAGACATTTATTATAACCCAGAGGAAGACATGACCGTTTCAAAGATAATATGGACAAAGATTGATGAAGCACCCGCTCTTGCCACATATGCACTATTGCCAATTGTAAAGGCCTACTTAAAAGGAACAGGAATCGATGTTGAAACAAGAGATATTTCATTGTCCGGACGGATTATTGCAAATTTCCCTGACAGACTAACGGCTGAACAAAAGATTGAAGATGCTTTGCAACAACTTGGTGATCTTGCTAAAACACCTGAGGCCAATATTGTTAAACTTCCAAACATTAGCGCTTCCATTCCTCAACTGCAAAGTGCTATAAAGGAGCTTCAGAATAAAGGATATGATATTCCGGATTATCCCGAAGAGCCAAAAACTGATGCTGAAAAAGCTCTTCAACAACGCTTTGCAAAAGTTCTTGGTTCTGCAGTAAACCCGGTATTGCGTGAAGGAAATTCAGATCGGCGTGCGGCGACTTCAGTGAAAAAATTTGCACAAAAAAACCCACACAGAATGATGAAAGATTGGCCGGAAAGTGGCTCCAAGGCTCGAGTAGCCCACATGTCAGAGGGAGATTTTTTCTCAAGTGAAAAATCTGTAACAATGAATAAAGCATGCGATGTGAAAATAGATTTTATAGCTGATAATGGCGAATCAAAAACCCTTAAAGAAAAAGTATCACTTTTGGAAAATGAAGTAGTTGATACGGCTGTTATGAACGTTTCGGCTTTACGTAAATTTTTTGCAGAGACAATTGAAGAAGCCAGGCAAAAAAATATACTTCTTTCTCTTCATCTTAAAGCCACAATGATGAAGATATCGGATCCAATTATGTTCGGCCATGCCGTTTCAGTTTACTATAAAGAAGCCTTGGATAAACATGCTGTTACTTTGAAAGAAATTGGCGCAAACCTTAATAACGGTCTTACAGATGTTATTGAAAAACTTGACCGCCTGCCCGCAGATAAAAAAGCGGAAATAGAAAAAGATATTGCATCAGTTTACAATAACCAGCCGGACTTGGCCATGGTAGATAGCAGAAAAGGTATCACAAACCTGCATGTACCAAACAATGTTATCGTTGATGCATCAATGCCAAATGTTGTTCGCGATGGCGGCAAAATGTGGAATAATGATGACCAGCTTCAGGATACTATTGCCATGGTTCCTGACCGCTCTTATGCTACCATGTACCAGGAAATAATTGAAGATTGCCAAAAACATGGACAGTTTGATCCTTCCAAAATGGGAAGTGTTTCTAATGTTGGACTAATGGCACAAAAAGCAGAAGAATACGGATCTCATGATAAAACATTTGAAGCACCTGGCTTAGGAAAAATATGTGTGATTGACGATTCCGGTAAAACCTTGGTAGAACAATCTGTTGAAACAGGTGACATTTTTAGAATGTGCCAGGTAAAAGATGCCCCTATTCAGGATTGGGTTAAACTGGCAGTTACTCGCGCTAAAGCTTCAGGATCACCGGCGATTTTCTGGTTAGATGAAAACCGCGGACATGATGCTGAAATAATCAAAAAAGTAAACACATATTTAAAAGATCATGATACGACTGGATTGGAAATAAGAATTTTAAAACCTGTTGAAGCTATGAAATTTTCACTGGAAAGAATTCGTCGTGGAGAAGACACAATCTCTGTTACTGGTAATGTTTTGCGTGATTATTTAACAGACCTCTTTCCAATTTTAGAACTTGGCACAAGCGCACGTATGTTATCCATTGTTCCGTTGATGAAAGGTGGCGGATTATTTGAAACAGGTGCCGGTGGATCTGCCCCAAAGCATGTTCAGCAGTTTATAAAAGAGGGCCATTTACGATGGGATTCCCTGGGAGAGTATTGTGCTTTGGTACCGTCACTAGAGATGATTGCGGCAAACACAGGAAATGATACGGCATCACTAATGGCCAGCACACTCGATCAGGCCATTAGCATTTATCTTGAAAATGCCAAGTCGCCCTCTCGTAAAGTAAATGAATTAGATAACAGGGGCAGCACCTTTTATCTTGCTTTGTATTGGGCACAAACTCTTGCATCACAGGATAACGATCCGGCCATTAAAGACCGTTTTACAAAGATTGCAAAAAATCTGCAAGACAATGAAGCTGTTATTGCTCAAGAACTGCTTGATGCCCAAGGAGATGCAGTCGATGTCGGTGGTTACTTTATCCCTGATACTGAAATGGCTGAAAAAGCCATGCGGCCAAGTAATACTTTAAATGGAATTATAGATTCAATCTAAATAGAAATAAAAAAGTTTTGATTAAGCCCGGAATGTAATTTTAACCGGGCTTTTTTTATTTAATAATATCTTTAGGGGTGTTGAAATCCTGTAATATTTGCGGGTAATTGCAAGACCAGTATTTTTTTAAAATATCTTCTGAATCTTTCAATTTTCTTAAAGATTGGTCAGAATTGTGTTCTAAAACGCGTTGCTTTACCTTATTAGAGAACAAGACCGGATGTCCATTCCGGCTGTTATAATTTGGTTGAAGCCAGTCAACCGACTCATCAATTTCTTTTTTAAAATCCAAATAAAAATCAACAGGCAAACCGGGCTGGTCCACAAAATGATATAATATCCATCCTTCATTTTTTAACTCGCGAAGTCCGGCCTGCAAAGAATTGAACATACCTTGTTCATAATCACGATTATAACACCAATCTACTTTGGAATTAATATTAAGGACCTGGCATCCTAAAAATCCCTGTGTTTCATCTTTAACCTTTTTAGATTCATGACCTGTAACAACCAGAATTGTATCACAGATTAAAGACATGTTTAATAGAATTCCTGCCAGAAATGGTTTTCCTTTGTAATCCATTAAAGGTTTTAAAACACCCATCCTGCTGGATAATCCCGCACTAATTACAAGTCCATTAATTTTTGGCAAAGTTTCCATAGCCAGCCTTTGAAGTTTACCCCATTAATATCTTTTTCCATTCCAAGGTAGGTTTTGCTTCAGGATTCAAATTCCAATTCTGAAGACTTTGAACATCTTTCAAGCCATTCCCGGTAAAAAGCAACATGCATTTTTTTTCTCTAATATATTCATCGCCAGTTAATTTTAAAAGGCCTGCTAACGATGCAGCTGCCGCCGGTTCAATTAATATTCCAAGTTGCTGTGCTGCAATTTTCTGGGCTTCGCTGATTGCTTTATCGCTAACTCGAAGAGCTTTGCCCCCGCTCTCTTTTATTGCAGAAGCCGCCATAAACAGATTTCTCGGAGCTCCGGCATGAATGCTATCTGCCATAGTCGATGCCGGTTTGTAATTGAATTTACCATTTTCAATAAACCTTACCAATGCATCGCTGCCATCAGCCTGAACGGCCACAAGCTGTGGAATTTTTTCTATCCAGCCAAGATTTTTTAAATCTTCAAACCCTTTATAAATACCGGACAAAATTACACCATCACCTGCCGGGATGAAAATAAAATCAGGTAGATTTCCTTTTAGAGCAAGAAAAATATCAAAAGCCCCCGACTTTTTCCCTTCGATTGTCAAAGGGTTATATGCCGTGTTTCTGCTGTACCAGCCTTTATTTTGTGTGACTTCCAGATTTAAATCAAATGCGGCGTCATAATCGCCATCAACCAAATAAATTTGGGCACCATAAGATTGAATCTGCAGACGCTTTGCCTGGGGAATATTCTTCGGAACAAATATGTGCGATTGCAATCCAAGCCGTGCACAAATCCCTGCAAGGGAAGAACCCGCATTTCCTGTTGAAGCCATGGTTATCTGACTAATTCCAAGCTCCAAAGCTTTCATCGCAACCAATGAGGTGGCACGATCTTTATAAGAAAAAGTCGGGTTTCGGGTATCATCAAAAATCAAAATATCTTTATTGTTTAATTGATATTTTTGGACTGGATTATTTGATAACCGCAGTTTCTCTAATTGGGATTTCTTTTCAAAAGAAGCAGAATCCAATGGCCATAATAATGGATAATCCCAAAAGGCACCCGGTTCACAATTTAAGAAATCATTTCGTGTCAGCTTTGATTTAAGAAAATCAAAATCGTAATCGACTTTTAAAACGCCATTCAAGGGTTCATTTTTGTTTGCTGATCCGCAATTCGGACACAAATAGAAATTTTCTTTTTCAATTTCAGTAGCTGAGTATTCTTTTTTACAATTAAAACAACTGTATTTGTAATGCATTGTTTATTAAAAATTCCTTATCAGTTGTAACTAACCTTGTGCTAACTGAGCTTGTCGAAGTTACATCGTCAAGGCCATAATGGACTTGGCTGTGTGTAGCCGATTTTCAGCTTCATCAAATACAATTGAAATATCAGGATTATCCAAAATTTCATCGATAACTTCATTGCCACGGTCAGCGGGTAATGCATGCATCAGTTTAACATTTTTATCGGCCAATTTTATACGTTTTTCATCGCAAATCCAGTTTTTATATTTGGCAAGATTTTCCGCCATTTCTTTTTTGCAGCTCTCTTCATTATCCAAATATTCCTGAACGCCGTAATGGCCAAAACCACCCCAATTTTTTGGAACCACAATGTGGGCGCCTTCAAAACCTTCATCCATATCATTTGTAAAACGAATACTTCCACCACCGGCATTAGCGTTTAACCGGGCTTTTTCAATTATATTTTTGCTAAGTGGAAATTCCTTTGGATGGGCAATGGTCAAATCAATACCATAGCGTGGAAATAGAAGCATTTGTGTTTGGGGAACTGACAACGGTTTGGAATGAGTATCCGCATAAGCCCATGAAACTGTAACTTTTAATCCTTTGGTATTTCGTCCAAAATGTTCAAAAATTGTCATTTGGTCTGCCAGTCCCTGGAAAGGATGATAGATATCATCCTGCAAAGACATAATTGGCTTTCTGGAATTCTGTGCCATCTCATTTAAATAATCATTTCCAACTCCATAAAAACAATTGCGCGAAGCAATACCATGACCCATTCTGGATAAAATAATTGCTGTGTCCTTTGGCGCTTCGCCGTGTGAAATTTGCATTTTATCGGCAGTTAAGTCATGCGCATGTCCACCAAGCTGTGTCATTCCGGCTTCCATGGAATTTCGGGTTCGGGTTGATTGCTCAAAGAAAATCATAAACAAAGTTTTATCGCGCAGGTAGCGTGTTGGTTCTTCCAGTGCGAATTTCTTTTTTAGGTCAAATGCTGTTTCAAAAACTGTATCCAGCTCTTGTTTATCCCAATCATCACATGTAAGAAAATGTTTTCCTTTTAAATTTGATACCATAAAACCTCCAGTTTAAATAGCAAAATCCAAATAATAAATAACAACCTTTAACCAAAGTTTAATTTCGTATTGAATATTGTTATTTGTTTGAAATCTGTTGCTTGTAATTTTGTTTTCTTCTCTCAAAATGTCATACAAAAATACGCGTAAAATGCCGAAGCTTTTACCAAATGCTCAACAGGCACTTTTTCATTTGGTGCATGCGCAAGAACCTCATTACCAGGACCAAAACCAATCACCGGGATATTGTGTAAACCATTTATAGCAATACCATTGGTCGAAAAAGTCCATTTGTCTACTTTTGGATCTGCTTTAAAAAGAGTGCTATAAACTTCAACACCTTTACTTATTACAGGATGATCTTCTTCCAGCTTCCATGTTGGAAAATATTTTTCCATTCCATACTTCATTCCTGTAAAAGATTCTACATCATAATGAAGCACTTCAACTTTTGCTTCGGCAGGTTCAGCAACCCGTTTAACAATTTCCTCAATTTGACTCACAGCCAAGGCTTTGTCTTCGCCCCAGGTTAAGCGGCGATCCAAATGCATATAGCAAAAATCTGAAACAGCACATAAAGACGGGCTGCTCGATCTGATTTCTGTAACAGCAATTGTCCCTTTTCCAAGGAATGGATCATTTAATAATTTCTCGTTTAATTTTTCAACTTCCAGGGCAGCTTTGGATGCCATGTAAATTGCATTTTTACCACGTTCCGGTGCAGAACCGTGTGATGAAACACCATTAAATGATACACCGATTTCCATCCGGCCACGATGTCCACGGTAAATATTGAGATTCGTGGGTTCGGTAACAATCACACAATCCGGTTTTAAATTTTCTTCTTCAATAATATATTTCCAGCACAAACCATCGCAATCTTCTTCCATAATTGAACCAACAAAATAAACGGTCAAATCTTCAGGAACACCAATTTCTTTTAAGATACGTCCCGCTGTTATAAAAGCAGCCGGCCCACCTTTTTGATCAACTGTACCACGCCCATGGACATGTCCGTCTTTAATTTCGCCACCCAATGGATCAAAATCCCAGTTATCCAGATTGCCCAAATCAACCACATCTATGTGGCCATCTATTGCAATAATTTTTTTGCCCGATCCAATTCGTCCAACTATGTTTCCAAGGCCGTCAATTTTAACTTCATCAAATCCGGCTTCAATCATTAATCCCTTAATTTCTTCTACTACACTTTTTTCATTTAAGCTTAATGATTTGTGTTTTACAATTTTTGATAAGTTTTCTGCAGTATACTTTTCATATTTGCGTGCAAGTTCGTAAATTTGTTCTGATAACTCCATGTGTCTCCTTATTTGCATAGGTGAAAATTGAGGTAATAAAATACGAAAATAATTTTAAATATCTAACAAAAAAATGACAGCTTTAATTAGATAATCTGAGAACTACATCGTTCTAAATAAAAATACGAGGATATATGTCAGACAAAATGAAACCAATACCGTTTATAAATCTTTTAAAATGGATTTTTGATGAATATAAAAACTCTAATTCCATTTTTGGCATTCACTCTTCGCAATTTTTTAGAAAGCAAAACAAACAAATTCTTTCAATCTTTGATGAACAGATTGAAACCCCGGTTGGCCCCGCTGCCGGACCGCACACACAGTTAAGCCAAAACATTATTACAGCTTATCTTGTTGGCAGTAGATTCTTTGAATTAAAGACTGTTCAAAAACTCGATCAGTTAGAGATTAATAAACCATGCATTGATGCACAGGATGAGTGTTATAATATTGAGTGGTCGCAGGAATTAAGGCTGGAAGAATCGTATGATGAATATTTAAAAGCCTGGATTTTAATCCATTTATTGAAAGATATTTTTGACTTATGCGGCAACTCGGACAAGAGCTTTGTTTTTAATATGAGCGTAGGCTATGATCTTGAAGGTATTAAAACGAAGCCAATGGATTTATTTATCGAGCAGCTAAAGGATGCTTCCTTGTCCGGTAATTTTGATCACTATAAAAAAGAGGCTTTGGATTTTCTTAATAGCAATTCCGGTTTTCTTACTACTTTTGTAAACACAGAAAAACTGAATGAAATTAGTAACAGAATTTCAAATTTATCGCCACATATTTCTCATTCTGTAACTCTATCAACCATGCATGGCTGCCCTCCCGAAGATATTGAGGCCATTGCAAAATACTTGTTAAAAGAAAAAAAGCTGCATACATATATTAAGCTAAATCCGACTTTGCTGGGTTTTGAAAAAGTACGATCCATGCTTGACGAGCTTGGATTTGATTATATCGAAATGGAAAAGAGTTCGTTTGATCATGATTTACAATATCATGATGCTGTTCCAATGATAAAAAGATTATCTAATTTAGCGGATCAGGAAAACAGAAATTTCGGCATAAAACTTTCCAATACTTTGGGTACGTTGAATAAGAAACAAAAACTTAATGATGATCAAATGTATATGTCAGGCCGTTCTCTTTTTCCTTTGACAATAAACCTTGCAAAAAAGCTGGCTGAAGAATTTGAAGGAAAAATTAAAATCTCTTATTCCGGTGGCGCCGACCAATCAAACATCACTGAAATATTCAAAGCAGGAATATTCCCCATCACATTGGTTACCGATTTATTAAAACCAGGAGGCTACCAACGTCTTTTGCCAATGGCCAGAACGCTTGAAGAATTAGATTTTGGTAAGAATACAGGTTCAATCGATACAATTGCGCTTGAAAGGCTGGCTGATTCATCATTAAAAAATAAAGCTTATATAAAAGAATCACGCAAAATTGAAAGCATCAAAGTTCCTGAAAAATTAGAAAAATATGATTGTTATATGGCACCTTGTCAACAGGCCTGTCCTATCCACCAGGATGTAGCTGCGTATATTCGCCTGGTTGAAGAAGAAAGATATGAAGAGGCTTTTGAGACAATTATTGCACGAAATCCGCTTCCTTACATTACAGGTTACATTTGCGATCACCAATGCCAAAACCATTGTACACGCTGGGATTATGACTCTCCTGTTTTGATTCGGGATTTGAAAAAAGAAGCTGCTGTGAAAGGTTGGTCATCGTATTTGAAAAAGTTTAAACAAAACCATGATGCTGCAAAAAATAACATTTCCGTTGCGGTAATTGGAGCAGGTCCGTCGGGTTTAGCTTTTTCTTATTTTATGGCCAAAGCCGGATTTGACGTAACCGTTTATGAAAAGACAGACCGTGCAGGAGGCGTGGTACAACATGCCTTACCCGATTTTCGCTTGCCGCAAACGGCCATTGAAAAGGATTTAGAATTTATAAAAGAACATGGTGTAAAGTTTAAGTTTGGAGTTGATGCCCAATTCTCAATTAAAAAACTTCAGCAAGATTATAACTTTATCTACATCGCAATTGGTGCCGGCAAATCTAATAAACTTGCCATTGATGGTACGAATGGAAATCTTTTTGACGCCATCAATTTTTTGCAGGCTTTTAATAGCAAAGCAGCCCCAAAACTTGGAGAGCATGTTGCCGTTGTTGGCGGTGGCAATTCTGCAATGGATGCGGCTCGAGCAGCCAAAAGAACTGCTGGTGTAAAAAAAGTTTATATTCTTTATCGGCGTACGGAAAAGGAAATGCCCGCTGACAGAGAGGAATTTGACGGCGCCTTAAAAGATGGTGTTAAATATGAGGAACTGGTTTTGCCTGTCAGTTATAACAAAAACACCTTGCGCTGCCAGAAAATGCAATTGGGAGAAGCAGGCAGCGATGGCCGCAGAAAAGTTGAACCAATTAAAAATGATTTTATCGATTTAGAGATTAATTCTGTCATTTCGGCGATTGGTGAATACGTTGATTCAGATTTACTGATTTCCAATAAGATTCCCGTAAATGAAAAAAGCGATCCCTTATTTAACCCTGAAACAAATCAAACAGGATTGGAAAATATTTATATTGGTGGCGATGCATTACGCGGTCCTGCAACAGTAGTAGAAGCTATCGCAGATGGTAAAAAAGCAGCAGAGGCGATCATTAAAAAAGCGCTGAACAAAGCAACCAAACAACCTTCGTTCAAACATTTATTCGATCCTCAAAAAAGAAAATCAGAAATCACCCAGAAGAAAGCACTGCTTAACCAGGTCCAATCCAACAAAACGGAGGAAGCAAGCCGCTGCCTGGGTTGTAGTTTTGTTTGCGACAAATGCGTGGATGTCTGTCCAAACCGGGCAAATATTACTCTTAATTCAGATTTAATTGATGGTGACTTTGATAGCTCCGGCCAAATTTTGCATATGGATGGTATGTGTAACGAGTGTGGTAATTGCGAGACTTTCTGCCCATACAATGGGTCGCCCTATAAAGACAAAGTAACCCTGTTTTGGGATGAGCCATCTTTTTCATCAAGCACTAATGACGGGTTTTTATTTTTGGATGCTTCCAAATCATCACAAGAAAAAATCAGGTTAAAAGTTCGCTTGGATGGAAAAGTTAATTTGCTTGAAGTTGCGCGAGATGGATTTGATTTGCCCAATGAAAAGGAAGAAGAAAACGATTTTAACCAGTTACTCCGTTTTGCAAAAACAGTTTATCAAAATTATAATTATTTGAAAATGTAATAGATGCCTGTGTAAGAGTATAATTACCCAACCAAATCAACTCGTCACATCCATCACCGCTGAAATGATTTGTTTATAACCCGTGCAGCGGCAAAGGTTTCCAACAATAGCTTCTTTTACCTCATCCTCATTAGGCTTGGGATTTTTAGATAATAATGCATAAGCAGAAAGAAGCATCCCCGGAGTACAAAACCCGCATTGTACTGCGCCATGTTCCAAAAACTTTTTTTGCAGAGGATGAAGCTCTGAATCAACGGCGAGCCCTTCTATTGTTAAAACGCGCTTCCCTTCTACCTGCCCGATTAGCATAAGACAGGAATTGACGGCAATGTCATTCAGTAAAATAGTACAAGCCCCGCATTCACCGATTGCACAGCCCTCCTTTGTTCCCGTCATGCCGAGATCTTCGCGCAGCACATCAAGCAGTCTGCGGTTGTGAGAGGTTGAAATTGTAATGTCTTTATTATTTAGGTTAAATGTAATTTTAGGCATTTTATGTAATCTCATTATCTGTCATTCAGAGAGAAATACAAAGTAGAGAAGAATCTTATAATCAACGGACACTTCATTCTGTACTTCTTCACTATGAATGACATTATTTTTATTCTTTTAAATAAAACTATTCTGTCATTCCAGAATGTTCTTATCGGGAATCAAAATTTTTGATCCAGATTCCTCCTTAACACCACCAGGAATGACATGTGTCAAAAAAAGACATTAATCCGTAACCTTTTTCAAAAGCTGATAAAAAGCTTGCTGCACAACAGGAACTTTATAAGCGCTAGACCAACGCAATCCATTTCCTTTAATAATTTTTTCTGCCATTTTAATGGAAAGCGATTTCAACAAATCATCTGATATATTCTTTCCTTTTGCCCAGGCTTCCAATTCCGGAAAACGTTCGCCAATTGGAGTAACGGCTCCTGCAGCAATTTTGATTTCCTTAACTATGCTATTTTCCAAACCAATTAAAACTGCCAGCGATATGCGGCTGATTGCCACACTTTTTCGTCTGCCCAGTTTATAAAAATCTCCTTTTAAATCTGTTGCAGTCTTTGGGATTATAATCTGCGTTACCAGCTCGTCCGCTTGAATAAGTGTTTTATAAGTCCCGGTTAAAAATTGCTCCAGATCAACAATTCTATCTCCATTTACTGATTCAATTTTTATGGCTGCATCGTAAACCAATAAAGGCGGGACAGAATCTGCACATGGCGCATTGTTTATAAAATTCCCACTGATAGTTGCCCGGTTACGGATTTGCAGGTTACCAACCGTTGAAGCCGCTTTTGTCAACAAGGGCAACTTATGTTGCGCGATCGCATCATCCATCAATTCTGAAAAAGTTACTCCGGCACCAATAATTATTTGGTCATCGGTTTCTTCAATCTTCTTCATTTCCGGGATTTGGTTTATGTCGATAAGCTGTTCAATGTCACTAAAACGGCGGGATCCCATTTGGATGCCAGTAATTACATCTGTGCCCCCCGCAAGAACACGATTGTTTTGGCTGTTCGACTTTAGCAGTTCCAGTGCTTCTCGCACAGAATTCGGGCGCATCAATTCAAGTGTTGGAATCATTACAGGCTCCCCCTCTGCAAATCTTCTTTATGCAGTTTTCTTTCCAAAATCAACTCTTCCAGGTTTAAAGGTAAATTAAAAAAGCGCTTTCCAACCGCATTACGAACCGCATTTGAAATGGCAGCTGCCGTCAACTCCAGTGTCGGTTCACCAAGTGATTTTGCACCCCATGGACCAAACTTCTCTTTTCCTTCCACAAAAACAGGGATAATCTCACCAATATCCTGGCTGGTTGGAATTAAATATTCATCAAGGTTTAGTTCTCGCGGCATGCCTTCGTGTGTGCTTATTTCTTCCCATAAACCGTAACCTGCCCCCTGCGTTACGCCACCATAAATCTGGCCTTCTGCACCAAGTTTATTAATAACAGTTCCCGGATCATGTGCCGCTACAACCCTGTCAATACTCACTTCACCAGTAACTGTATTAACAGAAACCTCGGCAATTTGGCAGCCATACACATAGGTAAAATATGCATCGCCTTGCCCTGTTTCCTCTTCCCAGCCAACATCGGGCCCTTTGTTCCAGCCAATTTCAGAAAGACTTATGCCTTTGCTATTGGCCAACCTGCACAAATCACCAAAACTCATTTCCTGAGATTTGATTTCCGGGTTGAAAGCTTTGTTGTTCTTAAAGATTATATTATCGGCGTTTTCCAAATTCCATTCTTCTAACAATACTTTTATCAGTCGATTTTTTATTTTATCCGCCGCATTTTTAACAGCGCCACCGCCCATAATGGTTGAGCGTGAAGCCACCGTCGGCCCGCTATCGGCAATAAGACCGGTGTCCTGTTCCAGGTAAAAAATATCATCAACATCAATTCCTAAAACCTCTGCAGCTATAATCGAAAAAGTTGTACGTAAACCCTGGCCATTTTCAGCCAAACCGCAAAGCAGATAGGCCGATCCATCTTTTTGAACTGAAAGATAAGCTGCTGCTGCATCAATCCCTTCTGCCCCAAGAGAACTGCCACGGAAACTTACTGCCAGTCCAATGCCCTTTTTTACAGCATCTTTTGGATCAATAAATTCATTACTCTTTAAAACCAGGCTCTCCTGATCGATTTCATCCCCATTAAAAATTTTGGGTTGCTCGGGCAAGTTCTTTATCCATTTTTCCTGAAAGTCGCATCGGGCAATCGCAGCATCCATCACGGAAAGTAAATTTACATCATGATTTTCAAGCACCTGGTTACTGGCAGTTATCGATCCTGCTTTAAAACCATTAATTTGACGAATCTTGTCAGGTGTCATTTTTAGTTTGATGGCGATTTCATCCATAAGAGATTCCTGGGCAAAAATCGGCTGTGGAGATCCAAATCCCCTAAAAGCTCCCGTATAGGGATTATTTGTATAAACCGCCCGAACATCTGTCCATACATTTTCAACTTCGTAAGGCCCGGTTGCCTGAACCACAGTCCGCCATGTCACAAAAGGGCTCATCGAAGAGTAAGCGCCACCATCAGCGATGATATCAATTTTCATTGACTGTAATTTGCCATCAATATTAAAACCCACTTTGTAATGCATCGTATAAGGATGACGCTTGTATGACTCAAGAATTGAATCCTCGCGGTTATAACGAATTTTTACCGGACGACCCGTTTTAATGGCAGCAATGGCCGCACGTGCTGATAGCACATTCATGATGTCATCTTTACCACCAAAAGACCCGCCCAAGTCTGCTTGTTGGATGCGAACTTTGGCCAATGGCCATCCAAGAACGGCGGCAACGACATTTTGTGTAGTATGTGGATTTTGAATACTGCCAATAATTTGAACCCCTTTGTTACCTTCCCGCGGAATAGCCGTGACAGCTTCAGGTTCCAAATAGGCATGCTCAATTAAAGGAGTTGTGTAGGTTTGTTCCAGAATATGATCACTATTTTTAAAACCTTTTTCAATATCACCTTTTCTTAAAGGGTAATGAACAATCTCATTGTTTTCATATTGTTCATGAATTAGTGGTGCATCTTTTTCTAAGGCTTTATTTCGGTTTGAAAGAATTGGAAGCTCCGAATAATCAATCTTTACCTTACTCTTTAGCTTTAGAAGGTCATCGTGAGATTCCCCGACAAGCATGGCAACAACATCGCCGCGTGTGCGAACCTTGTCAAACGCAAATACAGGTTGATCCTGGCGAATGGCACCGATCTTTTTTGAACCCGATATGTCATTTGAGTCCACAATAGCAATTATTGCCGGATCATTTTTAATAGCAGAATAATCAATTGAATTGATTTTTGCATGTGCTGCAGGGATTCTAACCATGACGGCATGTAACTGATTTGGGAAAGAATAATCATCTGCAAATTTTGCCTGTCCGGTTATTTTTTCCAGCCCATCCTGGCGGATAATATTTTTTCCGATATGATTAAAGTTTTTCTTCATAAAATTGTATATCCAAGTAATTCTATATGAAAGATGTCATGCTTTCCAGGAGGCATCCCCTAAAAGTCTTGGGATTCTTCACTTCGTAAACTCCATTCAGAATGACAGAATGTTTTGTACTCCTAAAATGTATTGAATAATCTTGCACCCTGCTTATAAATATCTTTGTTAACCTGCTCTTCGTCAATATTTACCAAGCCATAATCCTTCATTAAGAATTTTCCATTTTGAACAACAGAATTTACAGGCCGTTCAGTAATTCCGTAAATATAATGCCCCCAGAAATTTTGATCAGTTAACGGCGTTGGCGGCACATAATCCCAAATAATAAAATCAGCACGATCATTGACCTGCAAAGATGCAAAATCCGGAAAATATTTTTTTACAAAATCTAATTGATCAAAATAGATTTTCTGAAACCAGGAAAACACATCATCAAATGAATTGCCATTGTGACGTTCAAGCAAAAACAACTGTTTTAAGCTTTTTACAGGATTTGCATGCATTCCATCAGTCCCGGTTATTATTGGCGTATCCGTTGGCATTTTACTGAAGGCCGGTAAACCAACTGAATTATTCATATTTGAATCAGGATTATAGGCAATTGCACTTCCCTTTTCTAATATTATATCACGATCATTTGGTTCCAGGTAAATAGCATGTGACAAAATACTTCTATCATTTAACAAACCAAATTTCTCTAATCTTTGCACAGGCATCTCTCCGTGATCGGCATAACTTAATTCACGATCAGCTAATCCTTCACAAAGATGTATATGCACACCCAAATTATATTTCTGGATGGCTTTTGCAGCCTGCTCCAGGATTTCATCAGAAACTGTAAAAGATGCATGTAAACCGACCATAGCTTTCAAGTCATCATTTGTACGTTTATTAAAAAAGGAAATGTTCTCATCCATTGCTTCTTTTGCCTTGGCAGACCCATTACGATCAGATGTTTCAAAACAAAGCACTCCACGTAAGTTTAGCTCGGAGAGGACATTGCCAATGGTAGCCAGGCTTCCTTTTGTAAAATTGGGAGAGGCATGATGGTCGAATGTATAAGTGACACCATTGCGGATCGATTCCACTGCTCCCATTTGCACACTGGCGCGGACCATTGCTTTATCCAAGTTCAAGTCCAGTTTCCACCAAAGGTTTTCCAGGATATTCAAAAAACTATCCATCGGACCTGTGAGATTTAATCCTTTCGCCAGACGTGAATAAAAGTGTTCATGAAAATTTACATTTGGCAAAGTCGTCACCCCGCCTTCCGCATCAAAAACAGAAGTATCATTTTTATCACTCTTTGGTGCTTTTATGTATTGAGCATGATCTTTCGGGATGATTTGTTCAATCTTACCACCAGTAAAAATCAGATCACCAAAAACGGGTTTTATGCTTTTATTTTCTACCTGGCAAATCCAGGTGTTATTTATTCTCATCTTATTATTTACTTTATTATTTTAATACCTTCCAAGTCAACAAAATACTTTTTATTATCAAATATATTTAATGGGAGTTTGTTAATCTCTACTTCTTCACCATTCACTTGTAGCACCTTTTCATTAAACCTATACCGAATTCCATTCTCCACTTTAAATGGTGGATCTAATCTTTTTTCTGAATCAAAGCGTTCTGAATGAAAAACAAATAGGTTATCATTTTTTAAATCTATTTCATATAAATGTATTATTGCGGAAGGATTGTCTTCACACGCTCCTATTTCGCTATAATCTGATATATAAATTTTGTCATTATTAATACGGGCTTTGGACATTTCATTATATGGATATCTTCTTAAGTGTTCAGAAAATTTTGTAATTTTCTTTGTCCGCAAATCTAGAATAATAAAACCATTATTACTCCCAATAACGACTTTATTATTATGAACTGCAAAAACTTTTTCATATTTCATAGCAAAATCTGTGAAAGCAATAGAATCAATTTCATCCTGCCCATTAACCTGGAATATTTTGTTTGCTCTTGTTACAAATTTGTGATCATGACTGGGGCATAAGTCTTGATGGTTTTGTGAAACTTGTTTTTCAAGAAATTGGATACTATTAGAAACTTTATTTGAATCCGTTTTTGAAAAATATTTTATATGCTTCTCGCTATATTCCCCACTTACTATTGATTTGTAAAACTTGATGTATCTTTTTGATCTTTTAAATAATGGCCTAATAATTTTTTGTTTTTTGCAGTTTTCCAACTTATTCAGCAAAGGCCCAAGGTCACTAAAATCATTAGGATGAAAATACGTCCAGTGTCTGTTTTTTTTATTTAAAAGAGCAAGTCTTAAGTTTGCAATAGAATTCCCACCAAAAGAGGTCATTACCCAAAGATATTCAGTCGTAGCCCATACTCCACTTTGGTCGTATCTTGTAAATGGAAAAGAATTTTTTTCTTTTAAATCTTCTACGTAAGCTTTCCATTCGTTTGTTGAATAATTATAATTAAGAATCCCACCCTTTGATTTAGCATGGGCAGAACTAATAACCCAAACATTTTCATTATCTAAAAGAATACTCTGTCTGCCGGGGAATTCGCCAATGTCAAAATCAGTATACAAATCTGTTAGATTTAACCACTTGTTAGTAGATTTGGAATACATGTCTAATCTTCTTGAACTTGGAACCCAGAGGATATTGTGTTTCCTATCAAAAGTAAACTTTAAGTTACCATTTATTTGGCCTCTCTCATTTCTTGAAACAATAATTTGATCAATAAATTTTTTTCTGAAAATATCAAATAACCAAATACCATTTTTAGAAGCACCAACCCACAAGGTATCATTAATTAATTCGATAGATCTAATTCTATTGCTATATAGATTTTCACCTTTGGGAATTCTAAAAACTTCTAGTTGCTTTGATTCAGTAAGTCTTCCTAAAGTGCTAGTAAAATTAAAATAATAGGAGCCATTAGTTTTAATCACTTTATTGTTATATTTAGAAAAAGTGCTTACAAAACATTCAGTAGTATCATTAATTTTAAGAATTAAAGGATCAAATGTTTCCTTATTTTCATCTTTGTCATTTGCAAATAAAAAGCTAAACAGGCAAGCTATTAGAATAAGCACATTTAAATATCTTAATTTCCTTAAAATCATTTTTACTTTTCCTGTGTGAAAGGATAATTTCTTTAAAAAAAACTTATTTATTTAGCGACCTCTTTGTTAAAATCCTCAATCAACTTATCCCATTTTGATACAACCGAAAAACGTTCCGGCCAGTAATTATCATCGTACCACTGGGCATTTAGTTCTTCCACATCTTTACCCTGCTGCTCTACCCAGGTAAAATATTTTAAATTGTGGATGGCTTTTTTGTCATAATATGTTAAATCTTTAAAATAATCGATACCCTGTTTTTTTATAACCGCAGTCCAATCGGTTTCTGCTTGCTGTGAATTGTAAGTTCCCCAATCATCATTCATTTCATCCAGCCTGGAATGATACATTTCAACCGAATCGGTAAAAATAGTAAAGATGACATCGTTCTCATTCATCTCATAAAACCTGGCCATTTTAACGGCGCTTAGCATATTTGAAATGCCCGAAATACCAAGCAAAGGTAATTGCTGAATTACGTCTTTGGCAACACCCTTGTTGGCCAGCCATTCTTGTCCAGCTTCGTCATTAAACAATCGTAAAATCCTAAGCGGATCTTCATCATCAATGGCGCAAACGGCATCTGTGTTTTTTACATTATGCACCCAAGGTACATGCTTATCGCCAATTCCCTCAATACGATGTCCTCCAAAACCATTCATAAAAAGTGTTGGACATTGCAATGCTTCGGAGGCCAATACTTTGATCATTGGAGAAATCTCTCGTAAATAATCTCCGGCACCAATTGTTCCGGCTGAGCCTGTTGCACTTACATAGCCGCTCAATCTTTGATTGCCCGTTTTAATATTATTAAAGATTTTTTCAATGGTATAACCCGTGACTTCATAATGCCAGATTGGATTACCAAATTGATCAAACTGGTTCATAATAAGGTATTCATCACCTTCTGCTTCAAGCTCATGGCATTTGTCATAAATTTCTTTAACATTGCTCTCACATCCCGGCGTAGCGTAAATTTCAGCTCCAAAATCTTTTAGCCAGCTAAATCGTTCCTTGCTCATCTCTTCAGGTAGAATGGCTACAGGATGAACACCGAGTAATGCCGAGTTAAAAGTACCCCCGCGGCAATAATTACCTGTTGAGGGCCAAACTGCTTTGTGATATTCCGGATCGAAACGCCCTGTAACCATATAAGGTGCCAAACAACCATATGTTGCGCCAACTTTGTGTGCACCAGTTGGAAAGTGCTTGCCAACCAATCCTATAATCCGCGCATTAACGCCTGTAATCTCTTTTGGGATTTCTAAAAAATTAGGTTCACCGATTTGTTTTGTTTCGGCATCGTTGCACCAGTTAATACGGAAAAGGTTTAACGGATCTAATTCATCAAATGCGATGTTTTTTAATTTTTCCTGGATTTCAGCTGAAATCGTTTCTGGCTTTTTTAGTTGTTCAAAAGTTGGTAGAACAATATTCTTATTTCGGCATCTTTTAATCGTGCGATTTAGTGAATCTTTATTTTCAATTTTCCAATTCCAGTTTCCCATTATACTCCTTGCAATTTAATGTTCATGTATAGCGAAACAGCTCGATACCAAATATACAAAGGGAAATAGTAGAATTCTAAAAAAAAATATAGTGCTGGGGATTGCATTAAAGTCTAAATAATGACTTCAATAAAATATATCGTGGAAATGATAAATGATTAAGAGAAATTAAAAAATTGTAACAAAAATATTTTTATCGGTACTTTTGAAAACATAGAATAACATTACATATTAATTTATTATAAAATGTTCTTAGATTGGAAAAAAATCAGGTCCCATGCCAAGTGATGAACCTATAACAACGGAACCTGATAAGCTAATACTGTAGTAAAATTATCTTTTCACCCTTGCATTTCCGTTCCAGATACTCCAGACCATATCTTCATCGGCGGGCTGTCCATAATCCGTCAACTGTGTGGCCGCCAATGCGCCGGAAGCCCATCCAAACTGGATCCATTTTTCGGGTTCCCATCCTTTTAAAATGGCATACAACATTCCGCCAACAAATCCATCTCCACCGCCAATACGATCAATTACACCAATCTCACGTGGCTCAACAACTTCCCAATGATCTCCGGCACGCATAATTCCACCCCAAAGATGACTGTTCGCACTAACAACTTCACGCAAGGTTGTTGCAAAGACAGAAGCAATTGGATAAGCCTCTTTTACCCGGTTAATCATTTTTTTAAAACCGTCAATTTTAGCTGAAATATCTTTACCGCCTGCATCAGGTCCTTCAATACCGAGGCATAACTGGAAATCTTCTTCATTGCCAATCAGGATATCTGAAACACCTGCTATTTCTGAAAAGATCTCTGCTAATTCTTTTTCGCGGTTTACCCAAAATGATGCCCTGTAATTAAGATCGAATGAAACCCGCGTTCCATATTTTCTCGCCGCCCTTGCCAGTTCTAAACAGAACTTACTGGTTTCGGGAGACAACGCAGCAATTAATCCGGATAAGTGCATAATTTGAACTCCCTCTTCTCCAAAAATGCGATCAAGATCAAAATCTTTAACATTAAGCGTCCGGCCAACTTCACCTGCGCGGTCGTTTTGAACCCGTGGACCTCGCGCACCGATACCGCTGTCTGCAATATTAAATTGATGCCGATATCCCCACGGATTTCCCTGCTCAACTTCAGGACCTTCATAATCCATGTGTCTTCCCGCAAGGTTATCCTTTATGAAGCGCGCTATTGGACTGCCTTTTACAAAAGTTGTTAATACTTTTACTGGCAACCCAAGGTAAGATGATACACTTGCCACATTTGTTTCTGCACTTGTTGCCTGCATTTTGAAAGTATCGCTGCAATGTACAGCCTGACCATTTACCGGGGTAATTCGTACACCCATACTGGTTGGCACCAACATGGAATATTTGCAGTTATCTTTTAATTCAATTTTCAATTCAAACCTCCAAATTATTTAAATCTGTCTTTAAATGCCCACAAGCCAAGCGCCGGATTGGAGATATAAAATATTTCCTCACCATCAGGCATGGTGTTAAAACCATCTTGCAACTTTTGTGGATCATACTTTTTTTGCATCTGCATTAAATCTGCATATTGGAAATTTACACTTTCTATTTCCTCTTTTGTAAGATTCCCCGGGCAATAGGTTATTTTAAACCTGTCTTCCGAAGAGCCGTGAATAAGATGTGCAGCCGCACTCAAATTATTCTGGAGATCGTCATTTTCACTGGTCAGTTTGAGTATTTCGGGTGTGGTCAGATAGCCATATTTTCTGATCAGCTTGTCGATTTCTTTATCCTCCCCAAACTCTTCCAGACCCGGAGCAAGAACGATAAGTTCACCTTCATCTGCAATGGCCATGCGTGTGCGGTATATACTTTTATTTCCAAGCCAGGTACTTTTAAACTCAGAAGGATCAAGATATACCACTACCTTTTTTAGCTCTTTATCCAGCATTTGAAAATTCACTTGTAATGAAAGCTCAGACGCTTTTTCAAAGCACTCCATGTCATCGCCAATATAAAGCCCCCTTACTACCAAATCACCAGCTGCATTTTTACCGACAACAGTGTGGGCATAAACAATTGGTAAATCTTTCGCAAAATGATCGGAAGCATAATTCAGCACCTGGCGGACAGGTGTTATTGCCCTGCCCATTATACGTTCCATTCCAAAAACGGCACCAAGGTAATGGCTTTTATTTATTCCTTCAGAACCGCCCGTTCCAACAAAAATATTTTTATTATAGTTGGCCATCCCAATCACTTCGTGCGGGACAACCTGACCAATGGAAAGAATCAAATCATGATCACCATGCGCCAGAAGTTTGTTTACCATTGCCGGCATTGTATAATTGAGTTTCCCCTCAGAAACTTCACTAACAAATTCAGATGGTACATCGCCAAGTTTTACCACATCATTTCGCCAATCATGAACGCGAAACAAATCATCCGGTACATCCTTAAACATGTGATTTATCTGATCACTTGTCATGGCTGAATGTGTGCCTAAGGCAGGCAATACCTCTGTCAAGGCTTCACCATAATATTGATACAAATACCGGGTAAGTTCACCAGCAAATGAATGAAAACGCGTATAATCCGGCGGTACTGCCAAAACCTTTTTGCGCTTTCCCATTTTGTCCAGAGCCTCAAACAAAGCTTCTTTCAGGTTGTTCGAACTAAACTCTGTATCAACCGATCCTTTTGCATAATAAAGCATATTTTTCCTGTTTGATTTTTAAATCCATTGTGTATGAAAAAACTCACCACGCGGTTTGTCCACACGTTCATAAGTATGGGCGCCAAAATAGTCACGCTGTGCCTGTAAAAGATTAGCTGGCAAACGTTCACAGCGGTAGCTGTCATAATAAGCCAATGCACTGCTAAATGCCGGGACAGGAATCCCTAATTCTGTGGCTTTAGAAATTACTTTACGCCAGGCCCCCTGTGTTGCATCAATGACAGATTTGAAGTAATCATCCAGCAATAGGTTTGCAAGGTTAATATCATTTTCAAAAGCAGATTTTATATTATCTAAAAATTGTGCACGGATAATACATCCCGCCCGCCATAAAAGAGCAATATTTCCAAAATTGAGATTCCAGCCATATTCTTCATCCGCAGCACGCATTAATTGAAACCCTTGAGCATAAGAGCAAATCTTTGAAGCAAACAACGCTTTGCGGATCATTTCTACAAATTCAGTTCTATCGCCATCATATAAATGGTCAGGCCCATTTAGCTTTTTAGATGCTTTTACCCGTTCTTCTTTTATTGCGCTTAATGTACGCGCAAAAACTGCTTCAGCAATAGTTTGTACAGGGATGCCCAAATCAAGCGCAGCAATGCTTGTCCACTTTCCCGTTCCTTTTTGACCGGCTGTATCCAGAATAACATCAACCATTGGCTTTCCGGAATCTTCATCCTTTTTGGCCAGAATATCACCGGTTATTTCAATAAGATAACTATTTAATTCTCCTGCATTCCATTCGGCAAAAGTTTTATGCATTTCATCAGAAGACATTCCCAATGATTGGTCCATTAAATGATAGGCTTCACAAATCATCTGCATATCCGCGTATTCAATTCCATTATGTACCATTTTCACAAAATGGCCTGCACCACCTTCACCAACCCATTCAGCACAAGATTCACCTTCATCCGTTTTAGCAGCAATTGCCTGTAAGATTGGTTTGACCAATGGCCAAGCATCCGGGTCTCCGCCGGGCATAATCGAAGGTCCCCATAAAGCGCCTTTTTCACCACCACTAACACCCGTACCGATATAAGAAATACCGTCTTTTTTAAGTTCCTTCCAACGTCTCTCCGTATCAGGAAAATGTGTGTTTCCTCCATCGATCAATAAATCATTTTTATTCAGATATGGTTTCAGGTCGCTGATGACCGCATCAACTGGATTACCAGCAGGCACCATCATTAAAATGCGTTTTGGGGATTCTAATGCCGAAACAAACTCATTTAAGTCTAAACAGACCTGCATAACTTTTCCGTTAAACTTATCTTTTGCCGCTGATCTTTTTTCTTCATCAAGATCAAATCCGGCAACACTAAATTTATTACGCTCAATATTCAGGGCTAAATTTTGCCCCATAACACCAAGTCCGATAACACCTATATTATATTTCATTTTAAAATCCTTTATTAAACTCCACTAAAGGCAGAAAATCCACCATCAACCGGAACAACAATCCCGGTTACAAAAGCTGAGGCATCTGATAAGAGCCATACAATTGTTCCAACCAAATCTTCCGGATTTCCATAACGCCCCATAGGTGTATGGCCAATTATTGATTTACCACGCTCCGTTGGCTTGCCTGTTTTTTCATCGGTTAACAAAAAACGGTTCTGATTGGTCAGAAAAAATCCTGGTGCGATTGCATTTACACGAATATTTGCAGAATACTCCTGTGCCATATGTACCGCCAGCCATTGTGTAAAATTGCTCACCGCTGCTTTTGCTGAAGAATATGCCGGAATTCGTGTTAAAGGACGAAAAGCATTCATGGAGGAAATATTTAAAATATTACCACTTCCCTGATCTGCAAAAAGTTTCCCAAACACCTGACTTGGTAAAACCGTACCCGTGAGATTAAGCTGCATAACCCAGTTAAATGCCTCAGCCGGGATATTAAAAAAACTCATATCCGCGTTGGTTGTTGATTTTGGATGATTGCCCCCAGCACCGTTTATTAACACATCGATTTGGCCAAATTTTTTAAGAATATCATCTTTACATTCTTCAATGGAGTCTTTATTTAAAACATCACATTTGAAAACTGCATAATCTGCTTTTGACTTTTCGAGCCTGTTTAAAACAGGTTCATGCAAATCAGTTTTTAAATCCATAATTGCAACTTTACAGTTTTGTTCGGCTAAGGCACAGGCTATTACACTGCCCAAAACACCACCGCCACCGGTTATTGCGACTACTTTGTTTTTTATATCAAAAAGAGAATTGTTCAAAATTTATCTCCTAAATTCTGTTATAATTATTTAAAAAAAAAGAGGTCTAATGTGTCGCTCAAAGATATTTTCAGTTACATTTTTGGTAATTATATCTTCATTCTTTTCCAGGGCCTTTAAATAAGTATCACCCATCTTGGCAGCCATTTTATATCCAACATGTAACAATTGCCTAAAATGAAGATTGTAGTTTAGATTTTGCTGATCATGCCTAAGTGACTCAGAAAATTTTATTCCATCCCATTTTGAAACTTCGTCCGCTGTAGGCAATTTGTTTTTGTCAATATCAATAACCGATGCATATGGAGCGCATAGTTCATCAAAATTATCTAATGATTTTCTATAAATATCTTGCGCAATTTTCAACCCTTCACCACCTGCTTCGGCCAGCCCAATCAATTCTTCAAGCCACGTTGTTCCGGCTGTTTTTAAATGTAAGCCGGCATTAAATTTATTAATGGCTTCTCTAATAATAGGATAAATGGAAAATTTGTCACTTCCGGAATGCACGCTTAATTTTAAATCTTGCGGTAGACTAAATTCTTTTATAGCTACTTTTAGCACAGCGAGATCTTGTTCAAACTCTTGTTTAAATTTTTGCAGGTCCCCAACATAATCCACACCCTTGTTAAAGCGCCCGCTAAATTTCGGTGCAATAGTTTGTAGTGGGATTTTTTCAGCAGATAATGCGGAAAGTATCAGGAACATCTCTCCGGGTGTTTGCGGTTGATCCGTCTCATCCATAGAAACTTCTATTACAAAAGGCTTCTCCGCTTTTTGGGATGCGATGTGCCTAAATATTCTTCCAGCCTGTTGTGCTGCGTAAAGGTATTTTTCAGCTACATTTTTTATTAATTTTTCATTAATCTCAAGTTTTTGATTCAGGACGGGTAAAACAAGTTCGCCGATATATTTTGAATTAGTTTTTACAAAATCATCAATGGCAACATCTTCAACTTTCTCACCAATAAAGTCTGCAACATCCAGAGTAAAGAAATCGCAATGGTCCATAAAGAAATCAACTGTTTCAAGATTGATATGGTCCGCATCTACTAGATAAGGTTTTTGCCAGGTCAGATCTTTTACAGCAATATCTGCTTGCTGCCTGGCTGTGATGGGTTCACTGCTAATTGTTTGATGCTCGCGGTAAGATTTATTCCAAACTGGAGTAAGTTCAACTCCAGCATCATCAGCATGTTTAATTGCTGCCAGTTGGGCTTTTGCCTGGTGTGCAAAACGGTCTCCAACTCCGAATGAAAACTTGGTTATTATTTCTTTCATTTTTTATTTATCCTTTTCTAAATTTCATTTTTTATTTTAATTCTAATAACCAAACAATGATGGTAGCCACAGACTTAATTCAGGTATATAAGTAACCAGCATTAGAGCAATAATCATAGCGATATAGAATGGCAATAATGGCCGTACAAGCTTTGAAATCGATGTCTGCCCTATTCCACAGCCCACAAAAAGCACACTCCCAACCGGTGGAGTACACAATCCAATGCTTAAGTTTAACACCATCATAATGCCAAAATGAAGAGGCTCAATTCCCAGCTCAACAACAACTGGCAAAAAGATGGGCGTAAAAATTAATACTGCTGGCGTCATATCCATAAAAGTACCAACAATTAATAGCAGCACATTGATAATCAATAAAATAACAATTGTACTGTCCGTCATACCCACTAAAGCTGCTGTTATATTTTGGGGAATATTTTCATAGGATAAAATCCAGGACATTGCTTTTGATGTTCCGATAAGTAACATTACTATTGCTGTTGTTTCTACGGTTTTTAGAAGAATGCCCGGTAGGTCTTTTATTTTTACTTCGCGATAAACCACTACAGCCAGAATAAGTGAGTAAATTACCGCAACCGCACTTGCCTCAGTTGCTGTAAAAACACCTGCGATAATCCCGCCGATAACAATGTAAATCAACAACAAACTTGGCACTGCATCGAGTAATTTTTTCCCGGCATAAATAAAACTATAACGCTCCCCTTTTGGATAACCTTTTATTACTGCAGTAAAAGCAGCTACAGCTATCAAACCCATTCCTACCAAAATCCCCGGAAGATATCCTGCTATAAAAAGCGCCGCAATGGAAACACCCCCGCTGGCCAGGGAATAAACTATTAAAATATTACTCGGTGGAATTAGCAGCCCGGTTGTTGAAGCTGTTACAGTTAATGCTGTATTAAAATTCTTATCATATCCCTCTTTATTCATGGATGGGATCATAAATCCACCAATAGCCGATGTGGCTGCTACCGCCGATCCGGAAATCGCGCCAAAAAACATACAAGCCACAATATTTACATAGGCCAAACCACCCGGAAAAGTACCAACAACAACTTTCGCAAAGTCAATCAGCCGCCGAGCAATTCCTCCGCGTCCCATCAATAATCCCGAAAGAATAAAAAATGGAATCGCCAATAATGCAAAGCTGTTTATACCTGTTGCCATTTGTTGTGCAACAGTAGTTATTGCCGGCCCAGGAGCAATTGTAAATATCATTGTCAGGATTGTAGAAATACCAATACTTATTGCAATTGGCACATTAAGGGCCAGTAAAATGACAAAACTTATGATTAATACAAAAACTGAAATATCCATTTATATCGTTCCTATTTAATCAATTACATTAGTTTGCTGAGTTGAAAACTCTCCCGGTTGTTTTCGCCAGGCATCAATTATAAAAACGACCGAATAATAGATCATTAAAATCCCTGTTAGAGGTAATACCAGGTAAACATAACCCATCGGTATTCCCATTGCCGGAGAGATTTGATTTAGTGTAAAAGTCAGGTCAACTAATCTTAATCCACCAACAACCAATACAAACAATGCAAAAAGCGATACAATGGAATAGATCAATATCTCCGCGCCTTTTCTTTTGGTACCCTTAAGTTGTGTTGTCAAAATATCAATCCCAAGATGGGCACGGGTATATAGAGCATACGATGCCCCCAACAATCCTATCCAAATCAATAGAAACCCGGCAAGTTCCTCTGTGTATGAACTTGGATCTTTTAATATAAACCGCGTAAATATTTGCCATGAAACATCAATAACAATCAGTGCCATCAGAGATATCAAAAAAATCTCCAAAGTTTTTGTTATTGTCTTTGTAAGCTTTTGCATACTTCTTACCTATTTATTTGATTTCATTTATCTGTTTAATAAGCGTATAAATTGATGTACCTTTATACGATTCGTGCATTTCTTTAACGGCTCCCTGAAACGGCGTTTTGTCCGGGTAAATTACCTGAACACCGGCCTCTTGTACTGCTGCCAGCGCTTCGTCACTTGCTTTTTTCCATAATGTTTTTTGAAATTCTACAGACTCATCCACGGCCTCTTGTAACCAGATCTGCTCCTGCTCACTTAAGCTATTCCAAACAACTGTACTCATAATTAAAATATCCGGAACAGCCGTGTGTTCATCCAGACTATAATATTTGCACACTTCATAATGCTTTGATAGATAAAAACTGGGGGGATTATTTTCCGCGCCATCAACAACTCCTTGCTGCAAGGAAGTGTATAACTCGCCCCAGGGAATTGGAGTAGCTGACCCTCCGAGTGATTTAACCATTTGCATTGCTGTAATACTTTTCATTACGCGGATTTTCAACCCGGCAAGATCATCAGGTTTATTAACCGGTTTTTCTTTTGTATAAAAACTGCGGCTGCCTGCATCATAGTAACACATACCTCTCAAGTAGTAAGGCTCGCCGGAAAGCAATAAGTTTTTACCAATTTCTCCATTTAAAACATTCCATTTATGTTCATCGTTGCGAAAGATATATGGTACACCAAATATCTTCATTTCTGGAACAAATCCCTCCATTGGCGCGGTAGATACTTTGGTCATCGCCAAACTTCCAATCTGCAACAATTCAATCAGATCACGCTCTCCACCCAATTGGCCACCCGGATAAATATCAACGCGCATTTTTCCACCAGATTTTTCTGCGATCTTCTTAGCCATATAAACCATCCCATTATGAACTGGGTGGCTGGTATCTAAAACATGAGCCAGTTTTATGACAGTAGTACTGCTTTCATTTTTACAAGAAATAGTAATTCCAGCAAGTACAATTAATAGTGTTATTTTCGTTTTAAGAAGTATTTTCATAATAGCCCTTAATAAAACCTCATCAACAAATTGTTATAATTTATATGCCTCTTTTGCCAGGTCATAAGCCAGGGCTTTACTTAAAATCGTTGCCTGATCCATATCAATAATATGTCTGGCAACCTGGTCTGCCAGAAAATTTGAATCAACCCGTCGGCTTACGTCATGCCGTGCCGGTATTGAAAGAAAAGCACGCGTATCATCATTAAATCCAACTGTATTATAAAATCCCGCCGTTTCTGTTACCATATGCCTGTAGCGTGTCATCCCTTCAATGCTGTCATGAAACCACCATGCAGGACCAAGTTTCATCGCCGGATAATGACCGGCAAGTGGGGCAAGCTCCCTGGAATAAACAGTTTCATCGAGGGTAAAAACAATCAATTTAAATGCAGGATTGTTACCATAAGCTTTAAGAAGTGTCTGTAGGTTACGTGTGTATTCTGTTTGAATCGGAATATCTGCGCCTTTGTCGAGACCAAATCTATCAAATATTATTTGATTATGGTTTCGGAATGATCCGGCATGTATTTGCATAACCAGGCCATCATCAACACTCATCCTGGCCATTTCCATCAACATATTTGCTGTAAATAAGTGTGCGTCATTTTTATCTGCCTGCCCTTTTAAAGCACGTTGGAAGATCGCCTCAGATTCTAAGCTGCTAAGTTTATTTGTATAAGGTGAAAGTACACCCTGGTCGGTAGAAGTAGCGCCCATTTCTTTAAAAAAGGCCCTGCGATTCTCAAGGGCCGATATGAACTTTTTAAACGATTTAATTTCTATATCTGTTGCTTTCCCTAATTTTTCAATTTCAAATTTCCAGTCGTCCGCTAAAATATTTACAACAGCATCCGGACGGAATGCCGGTACGACTCTTCCTGTCCAACCTGAGTTTTTAATTTTTTGATGGTGTTCCAAACTGTCTGCAGCGCCATCGGTTGTGCTTAATACTTCAATATTAAATTGTTCAAAAAGTGTGCGCGGTTTAAACTCGGCCGATTTTAATTTCTCATTGATCTTATCATAAATTTTCATTGCATTATTGGAGTCTGGCCGTTCTTCAATCCCAAACACTTCCACAAATTCATGTGCTAACCAAACTCCTGTAGGAGTCCCGGCGAATAAATGAAAATTTTCTGAAAATAATTGCCAAATTTTTCTGTGGTCTGTTTCCACTTCGCTACAATCAACCGTTGGAACGCCTAATTTTTCCAAAGGAATTCCCTGAGAATAAAGCATCCGAAAAATATAATGATCGGGGATTAGGATAAGCTCAGTTGGATCAGGAAAAGATTGATTGTCCGCAAGAATCTTTGGGTTAACGTGGCCATGGGGACTTATTATTGGCAGATCTTTAATATTATTATATAACTCACGGGCTATTTTTCGTACTTTTGGGTTGGGATCAAAGAACCGATCCGGGTGAATATCAAATTTACTCATAGTCAACTAATCCTTTTCTTTACAAGTATCACAGATCACCAATTCTGTTGGCAATTTTATATTTCGACGAACTGATTCTTTTGGACTCTGAATTTGTTCAATAACCAAATTGGTTGCCGTCGATCCAATCTCCCGAATTGGTTGTTTTATATAACTAATGGATGGCTGCAGGAAACTATTATATCCGCTACCGCCAAAACACAATAAATCCAAATCACCTGGAATCGATAATTTTTTTTCTTTCGCTGCCTGAAGTACTCCCAACGCAACCGGAAAAGTAACTGTAAAAACTACTTCCGGTAAAGAACCTGTTTCATACATCCTCTTAAAACCCTCGTAGCCGTCAATTTCCGCAATCCCACCTTCAATAAACCAGTTACTTTTTACACTCAGTCCTGATTCTTTCATGGCATCTTTAAAACCTATAGCACGGTTCAGACCAATATTGGTTGATTGATAACCGGCCAAATGAGCTATTTTTGTATATCCTGATTTAATTAAATATTTAAGTGCCTTGTATGATCCTTTTCTGTCTTCTGTCGTGATACAATTAAAACCAATTCCGTTAATTACACGATCAAAAAAGACCATTGGAACACCTTGCTGTCGAACCTTTTCGAAGACAAAACTATCATCAGTTTGTTCTGTAGTTGAAACAAGCAATCCGTCCACCCGCATTGCAAGCAAAGTTTCAATATGCTTTTGTTCATGCTCCGTATTTTCCTGAGAGACAGTCATAATTATTTCATAATTATTTTGATACGCGGTTTCATAAATTGCCTCTATGGCTTCAGCAAAAAAATGGTGTGCAATCTTGGGAACAACCAGGCCAATTGTATTTGATTTTTTTGCTGAAAGATTTCGGGCAATGTAGTTTGGGACATAGCCTAATTCGACAGCCATCTTCTTAACACGTGTTTTGGTTTTAATGCTTATGTCGGAGTGATCACGCAGCGCTTTGGATACAGCCACCTTAGAAATGTTTAATTTTTTAGCGATGTCTGTAAGTGTGATTTGAGGCTTTTGTTTCATTTCCTTAACCGATAAAGTTATCGTTTAAGTTGATGATAGCAAAATTCACCTAATTTTGCAAGTTAAAAACTGTTAACAACATTAAATTAACAAGGTCCATCCAACCAACTTGAAGAATTGCTGCAACACTCTACCATAATTCTTCTTCAATTTCTGTGGAATGCTGTTCAGCTATTCTTAAATGTTCTTTCATTGCCTGAGCAGCCCCATCTGCATCACCCTTTTTGATACAAACAAAAATCTTTTCATGGTATAATTCTGCAGCTTTTTTGGCGTTTTCCACTTTTGAATATATTAACATTTTTATTTTAGGCATTAGCTGGAAAATTGGTTCAAGTATCATCGGTACCATCGGATTCCCGGCTGCTTTTGCAAGCGCAAGATGAAAGTTGCGATCAAGCATACCTTCTTTCTCAAAATTATCCTTTGGACAATCATTAAGATCTTGAAGAATCTTTTCCATCTCCGCAATATCACGATCGTTTTTTTTAACTGCAGCTAATCTTACTATTTGAGGCTCCAAAAGTTTGCGAACCTCAATAATGTGTTTCAGGTATTCCTTATCTAAATTAAGCTCTAAAAATAATTGCATCGGTTTTGTAACATTCGTGGCAGAATAATCCTCTACAAAAATCCCACTGCCCTTTTTTACTGTTATTAAACCACGCGAAGACAACATTTTTATCGCTTCTCTAAGCGCAGTCCTACTTACGTCGAACATATCACATAATTCCATTTCAGTAGGTAACTTTTGACCAGGTATGAACTTTTTTTCTAAAATGGATTTTTCAATATCTCGTGCAATTTGCTTGCTAAGGCTAAGTGGGTTTCCAATTTTAGTAAACATAAATCAATGATTCCTTTAAGAGACCTTCAACTTTGGAAATTTAGTGTTACTATCTGTTTGAACGATGAGAAATGCTATTTATATAGTTTTCAATATTTGTATATCCATCCTTGTTGCTATCCAGGTTCGCATCATTAACAGAGACATCTAAGCCATTTTCAATCTCCCAGATATCCGGAATACCATCTTTATCAGTATCTTTCGGAGGCGGGATAGATTTTAGTTTTGGCCAACCACCCACATCTTTCTGAGAATCGATAATACCCGGCCCAAAAATTCCAGAGTATGTTGCCGTGCCATTTTTTATTTCATCAATAATCCGTTTGTCCACAGAGTCACGTTTTGGAAAAGTTGCCCCGGCATTTTCCAGTACAGCTGCAAATGCCTCTTCTGTGTTTTGTGTTTTGATAATTTCAACAAGGAAAGGGCTATTAACCATAACACTGTCAACATATTTCCCCCTAACTCCGCCCAACCAGTTATCTTTTGATATAATCGGATTTCCATAAACAAAATTATCCGCAACATACCATTTACCAAATGCGTCCCAGGGTTCAATTATCTGGTTTTTATTTTTAGTTGCAGGACCAGCTTTATAGTAATTGGCAACTATATTATGATTGCCGGATTCTCCCCCATAAGCGCCGTTAAAACCCCAGTTATAGATTACGTTGTTCCTAAAGTCAACTAACTCAATTTCCGGTTTTTTATGGTAGCGGCTACCATGAAAACGCGGTGTTCTGCTAGCATGATGTGCTAAAATATTATGATGAAAAGAGGCGCCAATTCCACCCCAAATCCCGCCATACCCATGGTCACCTTTTGGGTGGAATGATCGATTTAAGCTCTCGCTAATTATACACCATTGAACAGTAAGTTTTTCATTATCATAAAAGGTTCCAACTTCATCCACTCCCCAACTCATTGAGCAATGATCGATTATTATATTTTTTTGATTCATCGCCATTAAAGCATCTTCCGGGACTCGGTTTTCATCGCCCAGACGAAATCGAATATAACGTATTATAATATTGTCAGCATTAATTATTGTTGGAAAACCACGCAAGCAAATACCATCACCGGGTGCTGTTTGGCCGGCAATTGTTAAATCGTTATTTTTAATGATTAGTGGGGATTCCAGGATAATCGTACCTGATACTTGAAAAACAATAGTTCTTGGTTTTTCTAAATCTATTGCCTCTCGTAAACTGCCAGGCCCATTATCGCTTAGATTTGTAACTATAGCAACTTCGCCGCTACGTCCTCCCGAGGTAAACTTGCCAAACCCTTCTGCAGTTGGAAAGGCCAATTGTTGGGATAACGAACTTGTTGAAGCAATAAGAAATGAAATACAGAAAAATAAGTATTTACTGGGTCTCACCATTAATTGAAACTTCTGTTAAGGTTAGGTTAATAAAGTGATTTAAAAAATTTTGCTTTTCGACCCCGTTAAAACTGCTATTTTTAATATTTAGATTATTTACCGGAGATCGCTCATAACCATCAATAAAGATGGCATACTTGCTCTTTTGGCTGGATATGTTATCAACAAAAATGTTTTTTGCCACTGGTGTAAAATCTCCAACATCACCCTCACCATATTGAAAGTTTACTTTTATCACTGCGTCACTAACTTCACCAATTGAGCAGTTTCGCATATAAATGTTTTCAACAATACCACCTCGCAGTGAATTGGTTTTTATTCGCAGAGCACGTTCTAAATTTGGACTATCCATTGTACAGTCTTCGATAAATATATTTCGGACACTTCCCGACATTTCACTGCCTATAACAACACCGCCATGCCCATCTTTCATATTACAATTTTGAACAATTATATTTTCTGAAGGTACGTTGACTCTCCTGCCATCGGCATTTCTTCCGGATTTAATTGCTATACAATCATCGCCCGTCGTGAAAAAGCAGTTTCGTATTAAAATATTTTTTGATGATTCAGGATTACAACCGTCATTATTTGGGCCGTGACTATCAACTGTTATGTTTTGAATAGTTATATTTTCGCTGAGGACCGGGTGGATTACCCACATTGGAGATCGTTCTATTTTTACACTGTCAATTAGAATATTTTTACACTTATAAAATTGAATCATATTTGGACGGAGAAAATGTCCGTCTCCAAAAACACGGTCACTAATTTCTGAGCTTTCCTGTGATATTTTGTAAATTAATTGTTCATCGGTTTTTCCACTTACTTTGCTACTATCCCAGCCATATTCTTCCTTACCTTTCCAGATCCACCAGTTTTCAACAGATGCGTTACCATCAATTATTCCAGCGCCTGTGATCGCAACATTTTCCTGATCATAAGCATAAATAAACGGTGAATAATTATAGCATTCTACACCTTCAAACCGGGTTAAAACAACTGGCAGAAAATCCTTTGGATTTGTAGAAAACAGAATCCTTGCATTTTTTGAAACATATAAATTTACGTTGCTTTGTAAATGAATTGCACCCGTAAAAAAAACTCCCTCAGGCACAATAACACGTCCTCCACCAGATTTACTGCACTCATCAATTGCGCGTTTAATTGCCTCTGTAGAAAAAGTTTTTCCATCACCAACAGCACCATAATCTGTAATATCATAATCTCGGCCTGGAAACTGTGGAATAGATATAGTGCTCAATATTTCAGGTACTTTGTCCCAACCGGATTTTTCTTTTTGTTTAATTGAACAGCCATAAATTGAGAATAAGAGCAATGATAATGGAAGTAAATAGCAATATTTCATTTTATAATCTTTTAAGTATAAAAAACGAGGATAGTTTTGCTACCCTCGTTTTTGTGATTTTATTATTAATTACTTAACTAAAATCATCTTTTTAGTTGATGATATTGGGCCTTGTGTTAACCTGTAAAAATAGAGCCCTGAGCTATAATTAGTAGCATTCCAGCTAGCTGTATACTGCCCGGAACCTAATTTTTTATTAATCAAAGTAGCGACTTTCTGTCCTACTATATTGAAAACCTCTAAAACGACCCTTTCATTTTTTGTTACTGAAAATGTAATTTTAGTAGATGGGTTAAATGGATTTGGATAATTTTGACCCAATGTAAAATGAATCGGCCGTTTATCGGAAATGTCCTCATCGATTGCAGTAACCAAACCAAACCAGTTAAGATCTCCAACTGGCAAACCATCACTGCCACCGGTATAGGCCGCAGATGATGTAGAATAAGATGCATCCAAAGTATCGCGGTAATATGTAATTACCCGGCGGTCCATATCATCCGTTGCACTGTTATAGTTATCTGTGTCTTTGGATTTGTTTCCACCATTTGGATCTTCATACCAGCGCATAAAATCGGTCATCATTGCAGGTATTTCTACAAGGTCCATGTCTATCTTGGTGAAGGCCGTAGCTGCACCTGAACCTAATTTGCCACTAATGTGGTCTGAAAGCTGGGCGGCAGGACCAAAACTGAAATCATCTAAAAATGTCTGGCCGGCTGCGCTAATCGCAAAATAGTTATTGCTGATATCCCAACTGGTTACATCATTTGGGGAGCTAAAAATCCAGCTGATCTTATTGTTGCCATTTTCATATACTTCACCTGTGTTGGCCCATTCGGCTGCACGCGATGCATCTGTTGAATCTTCTCCCAAACCAAACCCATCAACAAATAAATTATTGGTAATGGTCATTTCGGCACCAACGCTACCCAATGAAAACAATCCGTGATAGCCCATACCGTTTATGATTGTATTATGATTAATACGTCCGGAGTGGATTAAACCGGTTCCGGCGGTTGGGTCACCAAAGTTATAATGGCGGATTACCCTGTCCTGATAATTTACAAATGTGTTGTTTTCTACTATCAAATTAACACATTCTTTATCACGTAAGTCCAGGCCTTTCCCTGCGCCTAAATTTGAGGTAGTTAAAGAACCAAGGTTGGAAAAAATACAATTTGTTACACTTACTGTAATTGTGTTCTGGTTTGTTCGAAGGATCTGACCATTGATATTTGAAAATATACAACCATCGAAAAAGAATGACGAACCGGCTAAATCATTTCTAAACAAGCCGCCCTGAATATTATCTAAGTTTGCTGCAATCGGCTCATAATAGCCTGCAACAGCAATTTCGGTCAATTCAAGATTGCCGCCTTGCGCGCGGATAAAATATCCTGGCGGGCGTTCCGGGTTGTCTCCTTCACCTGTTTGCCAAAGATAGATAATCGGTAATGGACCATCGCCTGATGCTGCACGCAAACGGAGGGTTTCACCGGGCTGGGCCATCCTTAGTGTAGCATTTACAAGATAGAAACCGTCTCTGTCCAGTTCGTATACACGGTTGGGCAGTAAACCGCCGGTAGCCGTGGTATCCGCTATTATCTGGGCATTTACAAATGTGTTGGCATTGCCATCATACTGCACAAGCTTTAATACATCTTCCTGTGCAAACATAAACACAGGTATTAAACACAGTAGCAATACAGCACTCCTAATTTTACCATATAGCATAATAATCTCCTCTTATTAATTGTTAGAAATTTTTATTCTTTAGCGATTAGTTAGGTCTAGGCACCTCCTTAATATTTTTACTCTATTGGTGATAATTGCATGCACTTATTTTTGTTGTTTTTATTCATTTAAAATGTCCCCAAAATGCCAAAATCAATCGTTGCGCCATATCTTTCACTTCTGTTAAACCTTCTGATGTTTTCATTAAAATTAAAACTACCTTCTTCAGCATCTGTGAGGTTGTTAACATTTAGAAATAGCGCAAAATTATCTGTAACCTGTTGTTTTAAGGCGAGGTCAATACGTGTAAATGATTTTCGTATACTATAACTTCTTGCGGAATACGATTGGTTATACTCAGCTTGATAGAAGACAGACAACCTGCCTGAAAAACCACCTAAGTCATACCCTAAAGAAATATTACCAAAGAATTCTGGTTGCCCTTCAAGCTTATTTTTTCTTTCAACTAATGAATTAAAAAAGTCCCAGGCGCCAATACCGGGAGGAAACCCTGGAGGATTTGGATCCCAAATAGAGTCTTTTTTGGCTGCAAATGCATATGTTTCGGAACGCACGATGGAAGCGTTGTATGACAGTACTATGTTTTTTAAGTAACCGGGGAGAAAATGGAAATTGATTTGATGTTCAAACTCTAATCCCCATACTTTGGTTGGCTTTTTGGAATTATATGGTACTGAAAGCAGATATGATGTTTCATTAAAGTCATCAAATTGTTTATCCCAACCTATACCAAACTCCTGGCGTAACGAATCGCCTCTGGCACCTCTTGTTCCAAAACGATTTAACATATGAAACATGTTATCGATTTCTTTATAAAAAACCGATACTGACATCAACCCTACATTATTACCATAAAAAGATGTATTGAATTCAAAATTCCAAGCTGAAGCAGTTTTTAAACTAGGATTACCAACTTCTGCAACAAAGTCGGATCCAAGTATAGCGCCTCTTCCACCGATATACCTATCAACACGCATATTAAAATCGGGCCGGGCTAATGCTTTATATGCGGCCAAACGGATTTTCAAATAATCGGTTGCATTATAGGCTAAATGAAAATTAGGAAGGAATACAGTCTGCTGTGCTGTTGAAGTAGTATCAAACAATAAACTATCAGCTAGTGGAAAACCTCCTGCTTTACCTTTCATATAAAATGCTTTATAGTCATTATATTCATGCTCAGTGCGCAGGCCACTAATAAAAGTTAAATCCTGCCCAAGCTTTAATGTATTCATTATATAAAAAGCACTTACATGTTCAGAAATGTCATAATCACTTGAGCGATAAAGTGGGTTATCCCATACTTCCAGTTGAAGCTTTTCAGGGTTTGTTCCACCAGCTGGATCTACACCATTTTTATTTAACCTGTGCCATTGTTTTAATCTTTCTTTTATTATAAGTGGTGACAGGTTATATGAACCGTAAATGTCCCTTATTTTTGCATCAGAAAAAAAATGATCCAGAGATATACTGCTTCCACCACCCGCATTGTACCATTCCTCAAAATAACTACCTTCATAATCTTTTGGGATATTTAGGGTGTCGCCATCAACATATCTCAGCTGATTTGTTTTCCACTTTCCTTCTAAATGATAAGGCGTAAAATCCTCTGCTGTTTTATTGGTACGGCCTTTAACTTTATATTTTGCACCAATTTTAATTTCACCAGAGAGATTGTTTAACAAATTGTAATTTCGTTTAACATTGAAATATGCCGTGCGCTCCTTTTCATAATTATCCTGATCTCGGAAACTTCCCCAGGCCAGATCTGCTGTCGCAAAATCATTTCTTGCAAAAGGAATTAATGCATCAGGAATATCTTTGTAGTCCCTACTTGATATTGAGGGAAGCTCCGTAAGAGGATTACCCTCTTCAAACGTTAATTGATAATCAAAAGGGAACTCCGACTTTGACTCAGCGAATGACAACCCCCAATTTATATCGTGTCCAAACAAATGATTTTCACCACGAATAGAGCTGTTAATTGTATTAATATTTTGAACTCGTTGACGAAAATTATAAGATGCATCAGAGCCATCCAGTGGGTAATCTCTAAAATGCCATAAATAGTTTCTATTTGTTGCCCCATACACATTGTTAATTTTTATGGTTCCATCATCCGGCGTATTTATATCAAATAAAACACTAAACCCATTCCGCTTGCGAACTTCATTTGTAAACTCAACCTCAAAATTTTCAACTCTATAGTCTGGAATCGATGACTCATATCTATCATCAAGGTGGATTTCTTCATTACTTCTAATTTTCTTTTCTAAGTTTCCAGCCATTTGCACACCTAAAATATCATCAAAAAACCGCTCTCCATAGTGCACTGAGAGATCATATTGACTTGTTGATTCCATTAAATCGTTGTAATTACCTTTGAAGTTTGTCCTAACCTCGCGAATCTTTGGGGCTTTTTTAGAGATCATATCAATGGATCCGGCCAAGGCATCACCATCTTTATCCGGCGTAACCGCCTTTGCCAACTCAATCCCTGCCAATGAACTTTGAGAAATCATGCTTAAATCTACACCCCGTCCATTCTGATCGGTTGCCGGCACTCTTACACCATCTATAGTTATTGCGGTAAATTTGTCTTTCATCCCCCGCAGCACAACCTTGTTAGCCTCTCCACCGGCACGTATTAAAGATACTCCAGGCAAACGACCAATAGCTTCTGCAGCATTTGCATCGGGTAATTCTTTAATTTTTTCTTCAGAGACAATATTCACAATTGTACTGGAATTAATCTGTTGATTTATAGCAGCAATCTGTCCTTCGGCCTGGGCGGTGATAGAAATGACTTCGCCCTCTATAACATCCGGAGCAACCTCAAAATTTATTGTAAGGTTCTCATCCTCGTTAATTTCTATTGCCATTTGTTTTGGCTTGTAACCGATGTAAGCTACTTCAAGAATGTAAGAGCCTTCAGGTATGCTTGTAACTCTGTAATAACCATCTATATCTGTTGCTGACCCATAAGATGTTTCATGGATAAAAATATTTGCCCCCGCAAGTGGTTCACTGGAAAGCGAATCGGAAATTATTCCTTTTATACTTCCCTGACTAAATGCAGCCACAGAAAAAACCAAGACAAGTAAACTACTTTTCATAAGATTTTTTAAATTCAACATAATCTTAAATTCCTCAAAACTGATTATACGAAATGTTTTAGTTTGGAGAGCATGCCACAACGTGACGATACAATCATAATGGAGACTGGCTGAAAATAAAAGATAATTGATGTGAAAAACTGTGAATAACATTACTTAACATTGTAATTTTCCTATCCATCAAACTCTCGCAACTAATTAAATATCAAATATTTACATTAAATTTGTTTTTTCGATTGTCTTCAAAACTGTGAATTAATGATTTTCACATTTTAACCTCCAATATTTTTTAATGCACTATTATAAGAGAAGAATCCATTCTGCAAAACTCAGAATTCATAATAATTATGAACAATTAGTGAGGTGAAAACCTCATCTTAAAATGTAAGATGAATCCGGTGGGTTGCCCAACTTTTTGCATGCATCTTTAAGCCGGACTTTCACAATATGTGGATAGTTGGATTTTCATTTCCATATCTCTTACTAAACCACCGATTAGAACCAATCAAAAAAACTAAATCTGGAATGGCGGATAAAACCGAAAATCCGTTTTATCTGTTTTATATAACCACAAAAGGTCTATGAGGGGTGAAAATTTAATCAAACACAAAAGCTTGTTAGCTGCCTACTTATTGCTGTTGCTAATGGCCTGGTTTCAACTTTGCTATTTGCAACCCAGCCATTATAAAAGGTCCAACGCCTTTCAGGTCATTTACGGCAATAGGTTCATTTATATAATATTCAAAAGAACCATCACGGTATGGATCGCCACCAAGACCAGCAACGCTACATACTTGTGTTAAGTTTACCTGATCATTTTTATCTGTTTTTATCAAATGATCTAAAATACCGGCATATCCTTTTTCTGCAATCGCCGCAAAAGAAGAGTCTATTAAATTATTATTTACTGCTTTTGCAATTGCATAAACAAACATTGATGATGCGGAAGCTTCAAGGTAATTTCCTTTTTCATCAGGCATATCTACAACCTGATACCATAATCCAGTTTGTTTATCCTGGTATTTAACAATTGCCGCATACAAATCATTTAGTATAAATAATACTTTTTCCCTTTTTGGATGATTTGTTGGCAAATAATCCAATACATCAACTAACGCCATTGCATACCATCCCATCGCTCTGCCCCAAAAATTTGGAGAACACCCGGTTTCCGGATTTGCCCATTCTTGTTTATTACTTTCATCCCAGGCATGATAACGCAATTTTGTTTTGGGGTCACGCGTGCGAACATCAATTAACAGAATTTGGTTCACAACATCGTCAAACCCTTGCGCTTGATTAAATATCTGGGAATATTCTGCATAAAAAGGTGATCCCATATAAATTCCATCGAGCCACATTTGCCATGGATATCTTTTTTTATGCCAGAAACCTCCCGCTTTTGTCCTTGGATGTTTTTCCAGTTGTTCCCGGAGGATATCTGCAGCTTTTTTATAAACTTCATCGTTCGTAGCCTTATACAAGCTTAACAATACTTTACCGGAGTTAATTTTATCAATATTAAAATCCTCCATGTTATAAGCTTTGATTGTGCCGTCTTCTTCCAAAAAGGAATCGATCACTCTTTTTGTATAATCAAAATACTTTGGCTCTTTTGTTTCGGCCCAAACATCGATGAGTGATTTTAGAAACAGGCCTGTTTGGTAATTCCATTTCGCATTCGGATCTGATTTTCCATAGTCCAAAAAATCGGCCCGACGATTCATTTCAGAGTCAGCCATTTTTATATGCACCGGGATTTCATTTTTTACCGATTGATTTGATGTTGCTTTAGCTTTTTCTTCTGAACAACTTATTATACCTATTAAAATTGAAAATGATAATATTAGTTTGGATTTTATCTTATAATTTAAAGTCATCATGCTTCCTAACTTTTATAATTTTTTAAGTATTTTGATGTTTAATAATACAAAACCTAATTAGCAAAATAATCGTTAAAGAATAAGTGAAAAACTGTTAAAAACTGTGAAAGTTCTTTTTATGTATCAAAAAAATGACTATAATTAATACCTCTCACATGGAACAGAAATAGAATTGAAACAGCGTTCAGAAATCTTCTTGATTAATAAACAAAATTTATTAAAATAACTTATTCCTATAAAAACAATACTTAATATCTATGATTAATGAATCTACCCGGCAAAAACTAATTGAAAAAATATTAAATAGTCAGGAATTTGCAAGCTCTTCAATTTATGGGAACTACCTTAGCTATCTAATTAAATCTTCAATCGAAAATAAAAGCCTTAAAGAAACAACTATTGCAATTGAGTTTTTTGAAAAAGACTCAAAATTTAATCCCGCCGAAGATACAATTGTCAGGTCACACACTTACAAGCTTCGAAAAAAACTTGAACGTTACTACTTTACTGAAGGTAAAGACGAAAAATATAGAATTAGAATACCAAAGGGTCATTACCGCGTCAACATTGTTCAAGTTTCAGATAAACTCTATCAGCCAACTAATATTTTAAAATGGATTACGAAACAATATCAACTAGCAATCATATTTTTTCTTATCATAGCACTTTTTCTATTCTGGTTTTCAAACCAATCGTTGCAAAATCAGTTAGGCAATTACCAGATAATTGATAAGGATAATTTTATATGGAAAGAGTATTTGCAATCAGAATTACCTGTTTTAATTGTACCCGGCGATCATTTTATGTTTAATGCCTACATCAAAAAATATAACAGAAATATGGCGATTCGGGATTTCAAGACAAACTCACTAAAAGAAATGGAGGCGCTAAAAATAAAGACCTCTGATCCTTCAATAACCCCGGAACCCGAGTCTTATTTCCCTTATCACAGTATTTGGAGTTTACCCTCCTTATTCTCAATACTTTATTCCGTTAATCAAAATCCCATTTTAAGAAGTTCTTCCAGCATAAACCCACAAATGTTAGATGAATATAATATCATTTTTGTTGGAAGTATTAAAACATTATATACACTTAAACATACTATCGAGAAATCTCATTTTAAATTTGGGATCTCCCCACACAAAGTAACATTTACACCTCCTGATAGTGGTGATGTATTGGAATTTTCGACACCTACTCATTCCACAGGTCCAAATGAAGATTTGGTTTTAGTTTTAAAGCTACCCGGGCCAAAAGATAATTCAATTATGATTATCGCTTCATATCATTCTTTAGGTGCGCCTGAAATAGTTAATTATTTTACAAAAAAAGAAACTCATTCCGAGCTTAAAGACATTTTTAATGAACGTATTGGTCGGACACCTCAATATTTCGAGATTTTATTTAAAGTGGTCGGGATTGATAAGACTGCTTATTCCAGAGATATACTTGTATTAAATGAGATTAAAGAGAATTAATATTTTGAATGTTTTAAAATTGGTTTTTATAAATTTCTAAGATTATTTCTGTAGCATTTTTAGCTGACTCACCTGTAATAAAGGGATCCCTGTTTTCCTCAACAGCATTTATAAAATCTTTGATTATTAACTCATGGTTCGTAGTATCATCCACAAATGGACTTGAAGATCCACTATGCGTATTTGTTCCAGACTGGCTTGAAGGATTTGCCAACCCATCTATTTCCCATTGCGTAATAATGTCATTCTCAATTATAAAATAACCTTTATCAGAATAAACTTCCATTTTTGCCGGGAACCCTGGTTTTGTAGCCGTTGATGCTGTAATTGTTCCTATTAGTCCCGAGTCATGAACGCAAATTGCTGTTCCATGGTCCTCAACTTCTATATTATGAACAAATGTATTTAGCTTGCTTACAAGTTTTGCCGGTTTACCAAAAAACCAATAATATAAGTCAATATAATGCGAAGCTTGCTGAATAAATGGACCTCCTCCATCAATTTTGTAAGTTCCACGATAAGCCGATGAATTATAGTAATCATCATCTCGATAGTTTTTAACAGCCAAATCAACTGAGAATATCTTACCAATTTTGCCTGAGCTTAGTAGTTGTTTTACCAGGGGATTATCTGAACTCAATCTTCTTTGATAGGCAACGCCTAGCTTAACTCCATTCTGCTTGCATGCAGAGATCATCTTATCAATAGAGTCAATTGAAATATCAATCGGTTTTTCACATAATACATGTTTTTTTAGCTTGGCAGATTGAATTGCATCAACATGATGAAGTCCATTTGGGCTGCATACTATTACAGTGTCAAATTCACGATCTACATCTTTTAGTGTTTTAAAGGTATCAATATTATTAAAAGTTGAGTTACTGCCCAGAGTATTCGAAACTACTCCAACGATAGCTGTATCATCAATATTCTTAATTGCAGAAATATATGTTTTTGCAATATTTCCAGTGCCTATCAGGACAAATTTCATTGTGTATCTTTCATAAATTTATGTATCAACTTAATAGATATTATCTGGCCATCCAACCACCATCAACAAGAAGAATATGGCCATTTACATAATCTGAGGCTTTTGATGCGAGATACACAACTGTGCCCTTCAAGTCATCAGGAACTCCCCACTTACCGGCAGGGATGCGCTCATTTATCTGACGATTTCTTTCCGGGTTCTCCCTTAAAGCCGCAGTATTGTCTGTGGCAAAATATCCGGGAGCAATTGCGTTAACCTGGATATTATGTTTTGCCCATTCATTGGCCAAAGCTTTGGTTAATTGCATTACACCACCCTTACTTGCCGCATAAGCCGGTACAGTAATTCCGCCCTGAAAGCTGAGAAGGGATGCTATATTAATAATTTTTCCTGACGATTGTTTTATCATTTCTGCACCAACTTCGCGCGATAATCTGAATAATGAATTTAAATTGGTATCCAGAACTGTGAGCCAATCTTCATCAGAATATTTCTCCGCAGGAGACCTTCGGATTGTTCCGGCATTATTTACGAGAATATCAATTTTGCCAAATTTAGCAAGAGTGTTTTCAATTGCCTTCTTCGTATTTTCTTTATCAGTAACATCGCAAGTCATACCTATACATTGCTGCCCTGTCTGCTCAACCAGTTTTATAGTTTCTAAAAGATTGTCCTTGTTCGTACTTAATGCAATTATTGTTGCACCGGCCTCTGCTAAACCAACGGCCATACCTTGGCCAAGGCCTCTGCTTGCACCAGTAACAATTGCTACCTTGCCTTCTAATTTAAAACTCTCAAGAATCATTTTTTTCTCCGCTATTTGTTACAAAATCTCAGATAGTGGTACACCATCCATGTCAGTAAATTCTTGGTTTTCACCACCCATGCCCCAAACAAATGCATAATTTTTCGTTCCTGCGCCAGCATGGATCGACCAACTTGGCGAAATAACAGCTTGACGGTTTCGCATAACAAGATGTTTGGTTTTATCCGGTTCACCCATAAAATGGAAAACCGCGTTGTTTTCATCTATACCAAAATACATATAAATCTCTGATCGGCGCATATGAGTGTGTGCAGGCATCGTATTCCAAATACTACCTTCCGCCAACTGGGTAAATCCCATAACTAATTGGCAACTTTTTGCACCTTCCAAATGAATATACTGATAAATCGTTCGCTCATTGGCCTCTTCTTTGCTTCCCAAATCCACTTTTCTTGCTTGGCCAAATGGGATTAATTGTGTTGGGTGGACCTGGTGGGCAGGATAGCTTTGGATATAAAAATATGCTGGTTCCTCAGAGTCTTCACTACTAAAAAGTATCTCTCTGCTCTCTTTACCTATATAAAGTACATCACGGTTCTCCAGTTCAAATTTCTTACCATCAACTGTGATTGACCCTTTATTGCCAACGTTTATAACACCCACTTCTCTACGTTCCGTAAAATAATCAGCGGCCATTTGTTTTTTTGTTGCCTCTAACTTTAAATCACCTTTAACAGGAACGGCAGATCCAATAATTGCCCTGTCAATATCAACATATAATAATGTTATAATATTATTTTCAAACAGATTTTGCACCAAATATGAGTCGCGTAATTCTTTTGTATCCATTCTTTGATAACGGATATTATCAGCTACATATCGTACATCCATTTATAAATCTCCTTTTAATTTTATTTTCTTCCATTTCAGATTTGCTGGGCCATGACAAATCAGCTGGTTTTATTCAGCAAATAGCAGGCATTTTTTATTTAACATTCAAATAGGTTTTTATTACAAGATATTTTAGTACACCATCACCGATATTGCGGATTCCATGCGGCACACCTGTCGGACAGTAAAAACTGGAATTTGGTCCACCTGTCTTTTTTTCATCTCCCAGTATAAACTCTGCTTTTCCTTCAACAACATAAAAAATTTCATCTTCCTGGTGCGCATGTGGCGGATGTGTAGCTTTTTTGGCTTCGACATTACTCATTTTTAATGTAAAACCGTCTGCAAATTTTTTATCTACAAACCAGAATTGCCAACCTACTTTTGTTGAATCCACTTCGTCTGGATTAAAGTAAGTGACACAATTATCAATTGTATATTTTACTTGTTCATTTTCTGATTTATCTTGACCACATATAACTCCACATGTAATAAAAAATATTACCAGAAACAACTTCATTATTTTTAAAAGAAACATTGTTTTCCCCTATTAATTAAATCGGACTGAAATTGGATTATTAAGTGTTTTTAATATGTCGTCCAAATAGCCAATAAAGGTCTCTTTGTTTTTTATTCCACTAGGCTCAAGCTCCCATGCTGCTAAATAGTAATAAGTAATAAACCCCTGAGAAGGTTTTAACACAACAACATTGCTATGTTTGTCTTCGGTTAAAGTTTCCAGCTCGCTTGCTTTATAAATAACCGCCATTCCGAGATTATCATTATTAAGCGATTGTTTGCCATATGTAGCCAAATATTGCCATTCACTTTTAGCATTGTTTGATTTTATCACTTCTGCAGAGTCATGCTTAACAATACCTGTGCATAAATTAGAAGGATTTTTCCGCACTTTGAGATCACACTTTGTCAGGCGAGATCCTGCATTTATAGTGACAGACGATGAAAGATTAAATGATTGATTATCTATTTGCCAACCAAAATAGTTTGTTTTAATTGAAGATTGAATTACCCCGTTAGTTTCAATTGAACAGGAAATGCTATCGGTTTTTTCTACCCGTTGAGCACTGTCGGCAATCCACATACCAATTGACCCAATTCCCAAAGAGCTGCCAACCTTCAATATATCCATTCCCCAATCGGCCATTTCATGGTAGGAATCAAATCCATCTTTTCCAACATTCTGTAGCACCATTTCTGGAGTTTTTTTACCATAAATATCAACCGCATTGCGCCAATCCATATAAAACCTATAACCTACTTTATCAGACTCCCAACCGGGTCCTTCATAACGCAAATACCAGGAATGATCTGTATGTTCCGGAGGCAAATTTAAAAAACTAACATTCTTGAATTCTCCGCCTTCATATTCACGCTTTACCCATTTACCACCTGTTTTGTGCGACAGTTCGGCTTGGGTTCGTTTTGGATATTCCCTTGTTTTTTTGCCTTCTTTGGCATAAATGATTTTTATTGTTTTTTCTCCCCTTGACTTCAGGGTACACAAAAAAGCAACTTCCTCGAAATTACCATCACTATCTAAATCAATTGCCTGGCTTGCTAATTCGTTTTGACCATCGATAACAACAAAAGCATTTGCATTAAAATGCTCCGCTAAACTTTTTATTTTAATTGAAATTAATTCATCCGTACGATCAATATCAGAGTCATTACTTATTGAAACAGAAATAGTATTTGGGTACTCTTTTTGCAAAGGGTGGTTTTGCCGGCAACTTGTTATAAAAGCGATAAATAACAATATTAAAATATATTTCATAATTACCTCACTAAGTCTATTTAACATGTATCATTTTCTTCGTTTCAAAATAACCCTGGCTTTCTATCCTGTAAAAGTACACACCCGATGGATAGTGCTCTGCATTAAATTTTACATTGTGGATGCCTCTCCCCATCCAGGTATTTATCAACGTTTCAATCCGCCTCCCGGAAACATCAAAAATTGAAAAATTAACCATTCCGGCAGAAACCAACGAAAACCGGATAGTTGTGCCAGGGTTAAACGGATTTGGATAATTCTGTGACAAATAAAAACTGCCCGGGGTACCTTTATTTTCAATCGATGTTGTATAATCACTTTCGAAAGCCCCAAGGTCAGGTGCTAATCCTTTAAAGGAATATCCCAAATCTACACCACTATCTATTAAATCGCTGCCTTGTGCCAGATGTAATAATTCGATTTCGGGTAAGCTCCCATCTGCCATACGCGGTGCAGGAGCATACGATATATCCAGATTTAAAAAATCATTAGAGGTTGCATCAAATGGAGAGAGCCAACTATTGGTTTCCTGAATAGCAAAGCTGCCAAACTGAGCATTTCCTCTTAAAGATATACAATTTTTTACAATTAAATATTGTCCCGAATTTAAGACTCGTTGCACTCTGTAATTTGCAGTAAGATTGTTATAACCCGTGCAATTAATCAGGGTTATTGATCCAACATCATTGTTTTGATCAAATCCCTTATTCTTATTGTTAAAGGCGATACAATTTATCAACTTCATATGATGCATTAATTGTTCACTATTGCTGTTATCACCACCGCCAAATTTGAATCCATTACCATTTGCCTTCGATCCAGGGTTCTCCCCATTTTCGAGATATCCATTGCCCCAGGTCCAGCAATTTTCTAAAGTTGTCGATACATCATTCGCTCCACGTAAGTATCCATCCCAGCCATCATCACAATTACCCCAGGCACGGCAGCCATAGAAATAATTCCCCGTTCCCACCGATAACTTTGGAGCAAATCCATCAGCATCGCCATAGTCCGGTGGATCAGCATTATAATAAGAATCGCAATTAATGATTTGATTAAACGATGATCCATTATTGAGTTGCAAACCCGTATCCTTATTTCTATAAAACTGACACTGTTCAATTATATTATTTGAACCAGAATCGATACTCATTCCATTGTCTGCTGCCTTTGTGATATGCAAACCTTTAATATGCCAGTAATTGGATTCTAATTTTATCCCTTTGTCGCCGGAAGGTAACCCCGAAAAATCCAATACGGGAACCTCATCATTAAAAGCTGTTAGAGTGATTAGTTCATCCTTTTGTCCACTTACGGAGTTATTAATTATTATTGTTGTTGAAATATTATAAACACCACCACGGACATAAATCGTATCTCCAGGTGAAACCTCAGAAATAGCTTTTGGAAATGAAGCATAGGGTTGCTCATTCGTTCCGTTATTACCATCATCACCATCAGTAGCAATATATATCTGACCAAAAATATTATTAATAAAACTTAATATAAATAGTGCTGAAAATACTAATTTTTTCATTTTAATACCTTTTAATGATCGTAGAACGGTCTTTCGCATTTTTTAAAAATAATAGCTCGCTAAGTTTGATTTTTACAATTCAAATCCAATACAAATTTCCTAACCTCATTAAATCCGCACTGCGTCAAAACTCAAAATATTATTTACATGTTTAGAAACATAAACTGCTATATGCGAAAAATTTGGCTACAAAATAAGTGAACAACTGTGAATAACTGTGAAACCGGTAAACCTTTTCATGTACTAAAATCATTGTAGGAGTCATTTTAAAAGAGAGAAAAAATATTCCCCCTATATCCAAAATTCTACCCTGTAAAGGTGACATTAATGCACCCCACAATAACCAATACTGGTTTTAGTGTTCAAATTTTAGGTCTGTTTGTAAAACAATCCAGTCTTTTAGGCTTAATTTGTAAGAAATTTTGAATTATTAAAACTATTCCTTTTAAATTAATATTTATTGTTTACCCAAGGATATTTTATGCAGAAATGGAAATTTTCCGGCATTATTGCAGCCGCGATGATTGTATTAACAATACTTATTTATGTTGCCTTTTTTTACAATGAAAAACAAAACAATTCTAATTCCGATATAATAGAATATATTGGCCGGGATAGATGTCAAAGTTGTCATCAACAAGAGTACAAAGCCTGGCTTGGATCTCATCATGACAAAGCAATGGACATTGCAACTGATTCTACTGTTTTGGGTGACTTTGATGATGCCGAGTTTGAGTTCAATGGAGTAACAAGCAAGTTTTTCAGAAAAGGTAAAAAGTTTTTTGTAAGGACAAATGGCCCCGGTGGAAAAATTGATGATTTTGAAATTACACACACATTCGGATTCACACCACTTCAGCAATATTTAATTCCTTTTGAAAAAGGCAGATATCAATGCCTTCCTATTGCCTGGGATTCTGAGAAGAATAAATGGTTTTCTTTGATAGAAGCAGCCTATGGCGAAAATATTCCCGAACCATCGGATTGGTTGTACTGGACCAATAATGCCCAGAACTGGAATGGAATGTGTGCAGAATGCCATTCAACAAACCTGCAGAAGAATTATAATCCAGAGACAAAAGAATACAATACAACATATTCAGAGATAGATGTCAGCTGTGAGGCTTGCCATGGCCCTGGCTTAAAACATGAAGAGTGGGCAAATTTGTTGGAAACGGAGCGATCTTCAACAACCAATTACGATTTAATTGTAAAAACCAGCAATATTACCAATAGAGAGTATGTTGATCTTTGTGGGTATTGCCATTCCAGACGTTCATCATTAGGGCCGTTGGATTTCTCCAAGGGGCATTTTATGAACATAGCTACACCTCAGGTTCTTGATGAAAACTACTATCCCGATGGACAAGTTTTAGAAGAAGATTATGTGTACGGTTCTTTTGCTCATAGTAAAATGTATGCAAACAATATCAAATGTAACAATTGTCATAACGTGCATAGCGGCAAACTATTGTTTGAGGGGAATGACCTCTGCGCTCAATGCCATCAGCCAAAAGTTTATGATGATTTCTCTCATCATTTTCATAAGAAAAAAGGAGAATCAGGCTATCCTTTAGTTATTAAAGACCATACATACGATATTGGTGAGGGAGCACTTTGCGTTAATTGCCATATGCCGGGCGCATATTACATGGGTAATGATTTTAGAAACGATCATAGTCTCAGAGTGCCAAGGCCCGATTTAACAATTGCAATTGAAGTTCCCAATGCATGTAATCAATGCCACGAAAACCAATCAGCAAAATGGGCTGATAATTACATCAACCAGTGGTATGGGCAAAAAAGGAAACCACACTTTGGAACAATTTTTAAATTAGGAAGAGAGGCTAACCAACAAGCACTTTCAGAAATTATTCAAATTGCAAAAAATGGAATGTACCTGCCAATTGTTCGCGCCACTGCAATATCACTTTTGGCAAATTATAGAAATCAAGAAAGCTTTGATGCTATTACCTGGGCATTAAATGAAACCGAACCACTAATCAGGTTAAATGCTGTGCGTTCATATAGCCATCAAGATTATGAGGATTTACTAAAAAACATTTTACCTTTACTAAATGATCCTATAAAATCCATCCGGATTGAAGCTGGTTTTAAACTTTCATCATTACCAATGGAAAGAATTCCTGCAGAAAAGAAAAACTTACTACAAAATGTGATTGAAGAATTTACTATTGCGATGAACTATTCAGCAGATTTTGCAAGCTCGCAGCACAACCTGGGTATATTAAATAATAATTTAGAGAAATATGATTTAGCGGTAAAACATTATTATGAAGCAATAAAAATTGATAGTTTATTTTATCCGGCAAAAGCTAATTTATCTGTTGTGTTAAACAAGCTTGGAAGAAATGATGAGGCAGAAACAGTTCTGCGTGACTTGATTTTAACTCAACCTGATTTTCCTGATGCCTACTACTCCTTAGGTTTACTATTAGCTGAAAAAGAAAAATATGAAGAATCAGTATCTTATCTACAAAAAGCATCTGAGTTAATGCCGGAACGGCCAAGGATATTTTATAACTTAGGGTTGATGCTGCAATTTTTAAATAGACATAATGAGGCAGAAAAAGCATTGCTAACTGCACTAAATATTGAGCCAATGAATTTAGATTATTTATACACTTTAGCTGATCATTATATAAAAAGAGATAAATTTAAAGAAGCCAAAATAATTGCTGAGAAGATTAATACAAATTTTCCTGCCAGCGGTGTTGGCCAGCAAATTTTAAATTATATAAAAGACAAACCAAGATAGTTCATATAAAACAGCAAGTCTAATTCTTAAAGCCCACAAGCCGTTCCCTTATACGTTCAATATTGGAAACATATTCCGGATTGGTCGTTGTCTTTTTCAATCTTTGAAACGTGTTTTCTGCATTTTTAAAATCTTTAACAAAGTAATAACTTCTGCATAAATTAAAAATAATTTGCTCATCATTTGAATCCAGTTTCAGGGCTTCTGTTAAATGCCTTATTGCCTGATTAAACTGTTTTTGCATAATTGCAATTTGACCAATCCACTTTAAAGCATATAACCCTCTCTTATAACGTAAAGATTCTTTTAAAATGGAACGTGCTTCCAGAAACTCCTTTTGTTTAAGTTTAATTGTTGCGGCTTTATTGTAAAAAGAAATTTCATTTGGGATTGTATTGATTAATGCCTGGTACTCTTTAAAAGCTTTATTCAATTTCCCTTGCTCTTCATATTTTGAGGCTAACTGCAAATGCGCAGTTTGAAGGTTAAAATCTGGATTGGTTAGAACGTTAAATGCTAATTGCTCGATTTCATTTTCTGGTTTATAATTATCAAAAAATGTGTTTAATAAATCACCTTTCTTAAAAGGCCAACCTGCTTTAAGACTTTTTACCGACAAATTACCATAAACACTGTCTAACTCTGAGATACCCCAGTTTTTAATTTTTAGGCTAATATCTTCTATAGAAAAATTTGATTTGAACATGGTACTCAAAAATGCATTCGAAATTATAAAATACCCTTTAATATTTGGATGTAAATGTTCCAGGAATAAATTATGTCCCATTAATCCATTGGGGCTATTGGCTTCAAATACTTTTTGCATTGGTACAACTGGAACCTGGAATTCATTGCCCAATTTGTTAATGATTAAATTTAATTTCGTATGCGCCCTAAAACGCAAAACATCTTTATCTTTGGCAAGAATATAACTTTCCCTGGCTTTGGCCCATTCTTCTTTTGTTTCAAATTGAACCGCTTTCGCATAAAAATCATCTGCGGATGGGCTTTCCGAATCGAGTGAAATAAATGGAGCCTGACCTTTTAAATTACTTACTACCTCACTTAAAATGATATCAACATTGGCTTTTTGGGCTTTAACAATTATTTCCTTAAGGTTTTCTTCAAATTGCTTATTACCTAGATCGAACAGCTCACTTCCCTCCGGAATTACCTGTTCTGCAACTATGCGTGACATTAAAGTTTCATTTGGATCTTTTTGTGTGCTGCCAGTAAATAGTTTTAAAAATGCATTTTTAGTTTTTGTTATTATGTCCTTTAAAAAATCGAAAGTTTGAAAATTTCTAAAACTAAGGTATGCACTTACGATCCACCTTTTATTTCCTATTGACTCGTTGGAGCCAACACCAAGAGCACCATAATATTCATTATGGCCGGCATAGATTAGGATTTGATCCGGATCGTGTTCAAGTATCTCATCCATGAAATCTAACAAGGTGATGCTATTTATTGCAGACATTGCCAGGTTTATAACTTCTACCTTTTTATCAGTTAACCTTTTTTGCAGGTCCTTTTCAAGTATCCTGGAAAACATCATATTGTTTCCGTAAGGGAAGCCTGCCGCACTGGATCCACCTAGCACAAAAACACGATATCCATTTTTTGGCTTTTGCTTTAGAAATACATCAAATGAAGGCGTTGGAACTGTTGTTTGATTTACAAAGTAGCGTTTGGCAACATCGGGGTTTATACGATAATATTTGTTATTACTTTCGGGAGTATTTATAAACAAGTCTTTATTGCCACTATAGTCCAATAGTGACAATATTATTTCTAACAGAATAAAAAAAAGGATTGGGAGTAGAAGTGTAATTAAAAAAAAAGTTCTTTGTTTTTTCTGTTTCTGGTTTTGTCTTCGATTAAAAGAACTAAGCATTGCCTACTTGCCCATTATTACTTCTATGATATGTGTTTTGTTGTCTTGGAAATCCGGCAACATATTACCTTCAATTCTTTTCCCGTCCACACAAATTGAACTGACTCCTTTGCTGATATTATCAGGATTTGTAATATGGATTTTATACAACGCATTTCGATATTGCTTTTCCACAGTAAATTCGTTCCAGGCTTTTGGAATGCAAGGGTCTATCACAAGTCCATCAAAATCCGGCCTTATCCCTAAAATATATTGTGATAAAACCACAAATGACCAGGCTGCTGTTCCGGTTAACCATGAGTTTTTCGCTTCACCCGGAATAGCTGCGTCACACCCGGCAGACATTTGGCTATATACATATGGTTCAGATTTATAAATATCTATCTGCGATTCTTTTGACGATGGGCATACACTTTTATAGTAGTCCATCGCCTGGTCACCATTCCCAAGAATTGTTTCAGCAATTTGGATCCAGGTATTATTATGAGTAAAAATTCCAGCATTTTCTTTGTAACCAGGAGGATAAGAACTAATTTCCCCAAGCTCTAAATGGTACTCAGAGTATGCAGGCTGTTGAAGCATAATCCCATTATCTGTTGATAAATGTTTTTTAACACTTTTCAATGATTTCCGGGCAACACCATTTTCGGTACCTATTCCACCCATAATGCACCAACCCTGGCTTTCAATAAAAATCTTTCCTTCAGTACATTCTTTTGAACCAATTTTATTACCATTGGCATCATAAGCACGTAAAAACCAATCGCCATCCCAACCAGATTCCATTATAACCTGCCGCATGTCTTCAGCATGTCCAGACATTTTTTTAGATTTCCTTTTTTCACCAAGATTATTATATAATGCGGAAAGATCTTCACACGCTGCACAAAACAATCCTGCAATCATAACTGATTCTGCAGTCTTGCCATCACTTTCATGCTCAGCTAACTGAAAACTTTCTCCGGGTGTTGTAGAAAAACAATTGAGGTTTAAACAGTCGTTCCAATCTGCATGGCCAATCAATGGTAAATTGTTCGGCCCTCTATTATCTAAGGTGTATTTTACGGAAATATCAAGGTGGTCAATTAATGTGGCGTCTTTCTTTTCAATATCTGCAAAACCAACTTTTTCTTGCAAAATTGATGTATCACCTGTTTCACGTATATAAGCTGATGTCGATAAAATAAGCCATAAAGGATCGTCATTAAAGCCACCGCCAACATCGGCATTACCTTTTTTTGTAAGCGGCTGGTATTGATGAAAACATGTTCCGTCAGAAAGTTGTGTTGCTGATATATCTAAAATCCGCTGCCTGGCCCTGTCCGGTATCATATGGACAAATCCCAATATATCCTGGTTGCTATCACGATAGCCCATACCGCGACCAATTCCTGACTCATAAAAAGATGTTGACCGGGATAGATTAAATGTTACCATACATTGGTATGGATTCCAGATATTTGCCATTCTATTGACCAGATCATCTTCCGTATTAACCTGGAATTTATTTTGCATTCCTTGCCAAAAAGAAGTTAAATCGTTAAATGAGTTTGATATTGACTCTTCATTTTTTAACTGTTTTTGAGTAGAGTAAAACTTTTCCTTATTGATCACACCAGGTGCGATGTGTTTATTTTCATTTTCATTTTCTTCATAACCTAGCAGAAAAGAAAGTTTTTTTGCTTCGCCTGCAGAAAGATTCAAATCCAACTGGTGTGAAGCAATAGGCTGCCAGCCATGTGCAAAACTGTTTTTGCTATTCTTGTTTTGAATAACAAGCGGATTACTTAAATCTTCATGAACCCCAATGAATTGATTACGGTCTGTATCAAATCCTGAAATTTCCTGATTACAACTAAAAAATGCATAATGATTGCGTCGTTCCCTGTATTCTGTTTTATGAAAAATAGTACTCTTTTCAACTTCAACTTCACCAATCGAATAGTTTCTTTGAAAATTGGTCATATCATCGTATGCATCCCATAAGCACCATTCAACAAAGCTCCATAATTTAACATTTTTCACTTTTTGTGATTTGTTGATTACAGTTACGTTCCAAACTTCTGTATTAAACCCGGGTGGTACGAAAAAAGTTATTTCAACAACAAGATCGTTTTTCTCAGAAATAATTTTTGTATATCCCATTCCATGCCGGCATTCATATTTATCAAGTGCAACGCGCATAGGTTTCCACATAGGATTCCAAACAGAGTCACCATCTGCTATATAAATATATCGCCCGTTCGAATCTAGTGGGATACTATTATATCTGTAACGCGTTAATCTGCGCAAACGTGAGTCTTGGTAAAAGCAATAACCACCAGCTGTATTTGAGATAATCCCAAAAAACTTTTCACTTCCCAAATAGTTGATCCAAGGCATCGGAGTGTCAGGCCGAGTTATAACATACTCTTTATTTTTATCATCAAAAAAACCGTATTTCATTAAAGATCACTCCATTGGATACAAATTATTTCACTAATATCATTTTTTTAATTTTACTGTAATTAGTTGCTTTTAAAATATAAAAATATACTCCGCTTGCCACTTTTTTATTATTTTTATCAAATCCATCCCAATAATAATTATGTTCTCCACTTTGCAACTGTGTATTAACGATTGTATATATCTCTTTTCCTAAAACATTATAAATCGATAAGTTAACATCTTGTTGGCTGGGTAAATTAAATCGTATTGTGGTACTAGGATTAAAGGGGTTTGGCCAATTTTGAAATAAAACAAAATTCTCAGGAGCTTCAAATTGTGGAGATATAATAGTACTGGTTTTTATATTTTCAAAAGTTACTTTGAAAATCCCACCTTCACCGGAGTCAATTGATAGCTCCCGTGTTATTGGATTATAATCATCAAAAAGACTGTCATTTAGCAACACATTAGTTACAATTAGATTTTCATCTTCAATTGCCAGTGGATAAAGTGAAATTGATCGGGCACTGTCAGTTGCAGGAAAATAATAGTACAGCTCTGCAGGTTTTTGGTGAATAAAGAGATTTCCATAAAGATATGTATAGAATGCTAATTCCACAGAATGGTAGCCGGCTTTCCAATAAGATGCTTTTGATGTTCCAAGTGCCTGGCCCGTTCTGCTGGTAGATCCAAAAACATCACCATATACTTTATCCCGAAAATATTTCATGTAAAAAGAAAGTGTTTCATCTGCTTTTTGAAGGAATAATTCATTTCCGGTTATGTAATAATTCATAATGGCGGCTGTAAACATTTGCTCCATTTGCCACCACTCTTTGTTCGTATTATATCTTTGTCCTGTCAGGCCGTTGTAATTTGTATAGCAGCCACCGTATTGATCATCATAACCTTTTGCCAGTACTTCGTCAAGCAGCAAAGTAGATCCATCAATATATTTTTGTTCAGGAATTATTAAATAGATTCGTGCCAAACACCATGCTGTTTTAAGAAAATGGCCTGTAAACGTAAATGTACTTCCTAAATTTGGATTCCAATCAGAATCATAATTTTCAGGGAATCCATATTCAAAAGATTCCATTGCAGGAATCATGTGTTCTATAATATTATCGCCAAGAATTTTTAACCGTTCTTTATAGAACTCACCACCATATAGTAAATAAAGATTTAGCGCATTTGTTGTAATGGCATCAACAGTTGGTGTAAATCCTTTACCTGTCGGATTTGACCAATCCAAATCAGCTTCATCATAATATCCAACATAGCCTTCCCTTTGGTCCCAGAGATAATTATCAATTACATCAAACCCATTTTGTAAAGCCTGTATATCTTTTGAATTGTCCGTCGCCTCCACCATGGATGCAATACCTAATAAGGCATAATGCTGCATAAAAGACCACTTCCGGCCATTGTTCCAGGTTCCGGTTTCATTTTGAGCCAATATCCTTCCATTCCTGGCCATTTCATTATACCATCCACCATGGGTTGAATCCCATGCATGGTCGTACATAAAATCCAATCCACCGCGCGCATATTTTATATAGCTTGTGTCGCCGGTTATCATAAACGCTTTTGCCATTGCATATGCATTTCTTGTTTGGCTTAACATCGTTTTTAGAGCATATCCGTCGCTTACAGTACCATCCCTGCTGACGTTACTGGCAAAACCATTTTCAATCGAATCATATGTTGCCACCCAAAAGGTAGCACAGCTATCGATGAAGGAAATATTTTTATCAGTATTTACCAGATAATTACTTTTAATGGCATACTGGCCATAGCTAAAAGATGTATTGACCAAACTGATGATTAACAGGAATCGATTCATTTTAAAAGTAGTCTTTAGCTTGTTGAGTGGTTTAAAAAACAGAATTTTCATTTATGTGCACTACTTTTCTTCAGTATCCAGTTTATCATACCATGTTTTCTTTAAAATGTAGGATGTAAGAGCGAGTACCAAAACTGCAAATGCAGTATAATAATAATCTTGAATTATTAAATATAAAGCCAGTACAACCATACTGGTTTGCCAAACAATACCAATAAGTACGTTGAACATATCCAGTTTAAAACTGCTGTCGTTTACAAAATTTGGGTTTTCCGCAATCACTGCTTCATGAACAGGTTTCCAGAATCCCCATGGTCTAACTTTTGAATAAAAACCTTTTAATACAGACATATCTTCTGCGGGGGTTAATAAAGTGGCGCCAATACTTCCTGCCAGGGAAATAACTAAAATAATCGGAAACAGATAAACATCTTGTAGAGTTGTAAGCTCAAAAACCTCCATGATAATGGGTTTTAAAAATGGTACAAACAAAGAAGCTATCAAACCTGTAACCATTCCCCAAAAATATCCAAATCCATTAAAACGCCACCAAAACCATTTTAAAAGATTTGCAGCAGCATACCCACCCCATAAAGCATTCACAATCCATTGGGTTACGGAATTGATTGACTCAACAAAAAAACCAAACGTGACACCAACAACAACAATCCCTAAAGAAGATATATAGCTCATTACCACATATTTTTTATCTGAAGCTTTGGGATTAAAAAATCTCTTATATATATCATTAACGATGTATGCAGGCGCAGCATTAACGGTTGCTGCGAACGTTGACATAAAAGCGGCTAACAGCCCGGCCATGAGAACCCCAAGCAGACCAACCGGTACAAAATTACCCAAAGCATAAGGAAGGATAAGCTCAAAGTCGATATTATCTCCCATTGCATTTAGCTGGCCATTAAAATAAACCAACGCTAAAACAGAAAGGCCTCCTATCATCATATAACGTGGAAAAAATAATGCGACACTTACCATTCCACTCATTTTAGATGCTTCTGCCGGGGATTTTGTAGCCAAAATTCTCTGCATATCATAATTGGGTGCCGGGCCAGCCGCGCTAATTAAAAAACCTTTAAAAACCATCATTCCAAAAAATAAGGCAAAAAGCGAATAACCATCTCCTGTAATTTTAGCATTTACAGAGTCAAGTATTCCCGACCAATCCATATCTAACTGCCATCCAAATGCAAGGCTTTTCCATCCTTCCGGAATAACCGCATTTAAAGCCTCCGGGCTTACCAGGTTTATAGCAATTACACCAATCGCAATTGAAGCAATTGTCATTATAACAAATTGAATGAGCTCTGTTAACACAACACTGTACATCCCACCTTTAACAACGTATAAAGTGGTAATACCCATAAAAATAAGGGCATACGTATTTTCAGAAAGCTCCCAGGGTAAAAATTGTGCTGAAAATTTGCCTATGCCCTTAAAGCCATATGCCAGAAAACCAATTACACTTACAAGGGCAAAAATGACAATTATTATGTGAGATAAGTTAGCTCCTTTATTGACACCAAATCGGGTTTTTATCCATTCAGCCCCGGTCATTACGTTTGAACGCCGTAACCATTTGGATAAAAAAATCATTAAGAAAATCTGGTTAAACACTGGCCACAACCAAGGTATAAATGCGCCTTTCAGGCCATATACAAAAGTTATATACACTAACCACATTGTGCCCGTTATATCAAACATCCCGGATGCGTTTGAAACACCAAGCACATACCATGGGATAGAATTCCCACCCAAAAAATAAGAGTTGATATTCTTTGACGCTTTTTTCGAAATATAGAATCCGATAAAAATTGTTAACAGTATGTAAAAAGCGATAATAGAAATATCAATAATATGTAGTTCCACGGTGATCCTTATGCCGGGTTGAATAATATGAGGTGTTAATAAATTATAATTAGAGGTAAAAAAAAGCGCCTAATCTAATTAGACGCTTTTAAGAGTTCTTTACTTAATCAGCATCATTTTTTTGGCAATGCTACTACTACCTGTTGTTAATTTATACACATAAATACCGCTTGGTAAGTCATGTCCATTAAATATAGCATGATTTGCACCAGCAGACAATTGCCCATTTATAAGCACTGCAACTCTTTGCCCGAGAACATTAAATACTTCTAATGAAACACGCGCTGCTTTGTCAAGAGTAAAATCAATTCTGGTATTTGGATTAAATGGATTCGGAAAGTTCTGCTTTAATTCCAATGTATTAGGAACACCAAATTCATTCTCAATAGCTGTAATTGTACCATTTAGTTTTGCAGTTCCAAATAAAGCTGGAGTGTTCCAGGCAGTTGCACCTTCATTCCACCATTTGCGATTAATTTGAACTTGCTGTGAATCCATATCACGATTCGAGATTTCAAAACCAATTGTTTCGCCATCTACCAAATCAAGTGCATAATTACTAAGAGTATCTGCAGAGATAGCTATCTCTAAAATATAACCATTGTCAGTTTCTGAGAAAACATATTCCCCTTGTCCTGGTGTTAAAGATGTGTCTTTATCTGAATTCCAGATCCAACGCCATTGAACATCATTAGCATCATACCCTGTAGCCTGATCATTTTTGTCGTTATTGCCATCAAGGAAAAGTTCAATATTATCTCGATCCCAGTCATTCCCTGTAGAACTATCTAAAGAATCATCAACAACTTCAACAGCAATATAAAGTGCATCTTCGTCAAAGCCTGCTCTGAAAGTAGAGAAATGATCTTCCCAACTTGTTAAAATTCCATCTTCCAGATCACCATTTTCAATTGTTGTTAAGCCAATAGCAGGAATACCTAACCAGCCGGCGTCATCTTCAATAACACCATCAATTTCAGGTGCTTCCTCAACTTCATTTATATCCAGAGTGCTTTTAACTTCACGATCTGTTAATTTAGCTGTACCAAACAAAGCTGGTGTATTCCATGCTGTTGCGCCGGCATTCCACCATTTAATATTGTTTTGAACTGCCTGGCTGTCCATATCTCTGTTTGAGATCTCAAATCCAACTGTTTCGCCATCTGTTAACTCAAAAGCATATGCAGAAAGCGTATCTGCAGAAATAGCTATTTCTAAATTATACCCTTCATCTGTTGTTGTAAAAGCATACTCACCTTGTCCCGGTGTTAATGAAGTGTCTTTATCTGAGTTCCAGATCCAACGCCATTGAACATCATTATCATCATATCCTGTGGCCTGATCATTTTTATCATTATTACCATCCAGGAATAGTTCAACGTTATCACGATCCCAATCATTACCAGTCGAGCTGTCCAGGGAATCATCTACAACTGTAACAAATATATAAAGAAAATCCTCTGAGTACATTGTCCTGAATGTAGAAAAATGATCATCATAACTATCTACAACATCAGAACCTTCTTCATAAGTCCTTAATACAACAGGTGTAACATTTTTCCACTCTTGATCTAATTCACCATCAATGGTGATTGTTTCCTCCGTTAAAGGAATTAGTAATTTCCCTTCTTCAACGGTTTGATTGCCTGCAAAAAGAAATGCAGATAATATTAAAACAAACAATGATTTAGATAGCAATCTCATCATTATTTTTCTCCTTCTTTGGTTAAGTGATTAGTTAGTAATTTATAGCGTTGATGATGTGTTTTTTTTAATTAATATAGTTATGCCAGACTACTATTTTAGCCGTCACTAGCGACCGATATAATCCGCCCCATTTATTCCCATATCGAGACGTTTTATTCTTATTATCCTGTTTGTGGCCTCGTTATCAAAAGTCAACCCATTGTGTACATAAGCATAATTGCCATTGCCCCAAACAATCCTATCTATTACAACCGGTAAAATGCTTTTATCTTTATAAATGGGTGTAACCTCTCCTGAGGAATTAATTGTCAGGATTCCATAGTCTTTTCTTTTTTCACTGGTAACATAAAATCGGCCATCCGCATCTATTTCAAGATAGTTAAAAGCTTCTCCTCCAAATTCACCTATTGTCAAATTGTGAAGAAGGCTTTTTTCACTTAACGCACCAGTGTTATCAAGAACAGTGTGCTCCCAAATTGCCATCTTTGGAATTCCCTGATCACTACCTTCATATTCTGCTAAGACATAGAGTTTGCCGTCATAATAACGGATCCCAAAAATTTCAAATTTTTCATCATCCTCATATTCAACAATTTTATTGCTTTTGTCTTCGAGTACCGCAAAAAGCCCTGATTTTCTCCCGGCATAAAGAATGTTAACTCCTTTATGCTCAACAAATCCCAAACGATAGACCGATTTACTTAACCGTACAAATTCTTCATCTTGTCCTGTTTGAAGATTAATCCTGTCTATGTCTTTTGAATCGGAATAGTACAAATAATTATTTGGACCATTTATGAAATCCCTGGCTTTATCATCTTTTAATGAAGTGTTTATGATTTCATATGAACCATCTGGAGCTACTTTATATAATACACCTCCATCAATAAAGACATACAGGTTCTCATCTGAGTCCATCGCAATATTGCTGATATTCTCTAACTCATCCCGTAAGTCAGTGTACTCATTTACAATTTCATCAAAACTATATGGATAAAAAGAATCGAGATTTATCTTATCTCTATTTACAATTGTAATCCTGGTACTATCTTCAACAAAACCAGGTCTATGGAATTGGATCTCTGTTTCACTAAAACTAACCAGGTCTGCTACTGCAGTTGTATCCGGCGTTTCCAGATAAACAATGTTCGATCCTGAGTCTGGTGAAAAACCAGTTCCGTTAATTGTAAATATAGAGACTCCCGCTGTTCCTTCTGAAGGAGAGATAGGATTTGCTTCATCCATTTTAGCCGATGATGAGCTGGTTAAAGGGGTGTAGATTGGATCCGGGGAATCATAAGAATCACACGCAATAACTATAATTCCCATTAATAAAATTGTTATAAAAATGAATAATTGTTTCATTTCTTCTATCCTCGTTTATAATGAAATTTTCGCTGTGATCCTTTGAACTTTGTCGAAAACTCCAAAAGGGCTGTATGCATAATCAAAATGAAAACCTGAGTATTGAATCCCGGCACCAAATGAAAACGCGTCTTCATCATTATTTGAAATAAAACCTGAGCGCAATGAAAGTATATTCATAAGTGTATAGTCCAGACCGATTTTAATTTGTTCTGGGTGAGACCTTGGATGACTGACATCTATCGAGACCAATAATTCTTGATCTACAGGGTTTATTGGAATCCATTCAAATAAACTTGTTGATGCACCAATGGTAAATAGTAATGGAAGCTGAAAACTCTCAACTTCGTATTCAATTTCATCAGAAAAATTCCGAATTGTCATACCAAAAACTATTCTCTTAAATTCAGTATCAAACTGAGTACCAAAGTCAAAGGCAATTGCAGAAACTGTATTTTGTTTTGTCTTATAATCAGAATTACTAACAATAATGCTATTCCCCAGGTTTTGATAAGTTGCCTTTAAATGACCACCAACAGAAAATTGATTCGTAATACTTTTTGCATAGCCAATCCCCATCGCCAAAGCTTTTGGATTAAATACACCTGTTTCTATGAACCCTAAATCATTATTAGCATTAATTGTCCCAAGAAAATCTCCATAATCCACAGATTGTAATGAAAGCCCTATTACACCATAATCTCCGTTAAATGGCTTATAAGCTATACTTAGCACTGCATGGTTAATTTCCGCTATCCATTTTGACATGCTAAAATTAGCTTCAATAGTTCCATCGATTTTCGCTAATGCTGCCGGATTGCTAAACAATGAAGCTGAACCCATTTCCCTTGCTGTAACAGCATCACCAAGGCTGCTTGTATGTGCGTCTGATGTTACACTTAAAAATTGGAAACCGGTCTGTGCAATTTTATTTCCAGCTTCTAATTGAACAGCTATAAACCCAATAATTAAAATTGTTAAAATATTTAGTATTCTACTTTTCACTATTTTCTCCCTTAAAAAGAGTTTTTCAATCATTTTGGAAAATGTAATAGAACTCTAAAAGTACTAAGATTCTCAGGTTCTGATACTCTAAACCTCACAAGGTAATCACCACTTTGGGCTGAAAATGCATATCGTGCTTTAATGGCAGAAGTAACAACCGGCTCGGATCTTGTTGACAGATCATAAGTTGTGAAGCAAGCAATCGACGGAATTTCCATATCAGAATTCTTTTTTTGATATGTAGAATCTCGATTAACTATATCCATTACAATATAGACATCTTCATTTGACAAACCTTCTACATATTCTTCATTATCATGTGTAATGAAAGCAACCAAATCACTTGAAGTATTAATGGACGCGTAAGAAACTGATTCCCCTGTCGGTATAGAAATTTGTACTAACGAATCACTATTAATAGACATTGTCCCGGCTAATATATCATCATAACGAGAAGCAATAATCTCACCTTCGCTCATTGAGGCAAATGTGGCGGAGTCAACCAAAGAACTTAAACTAACTGTATTTCTTTCAACTGACATAACATCCATAGAGTCTAACGGCAGAGATAAAATATCACACGCCATTTGATCCACTGCGTTGATTTTGAAAGTTTTATCCGAATCATATTCATCCGGAATAATGCTATCACATGAGATTAACATGAGAAATAGTAAAAATGTGCATACCCTAAATATTTCTTTTTTAGTATTTAATTTCATTTTGTCTCCATGAATTAGCGAATAATGACAAATCTTCTAAAAATATTATCACCTTTTTTTAAGCTTATTGAGCCGCTATTTTGGTCAATAATATCCTGCATCACCTCAAAGTAGGCTATATATACACCGCTAACAACTAACTGCCTGGAACTAGTCAACTGTTCCCATGTCTCATCACCTGATCCATCATCATGGATAATAGTGTTAACTAAATCCCCTCTTTCTGTAAAAATTTTAATTTTACAATTGGCAGGAAGTCCATAAAATGCTATTCGATCTTGAGTGGTTGTTCCGAATTGTAACTCCTGGGCCCGAATATTGTATGGATTTGGAACTACACGTATTTCGGATAATTTTTTCCCGGGAGGCCTTTTTAATGTGGCAGGTTGATTTGTAAGTGTATAAAACATGCTACTTTCTAATGGGGTGCCCGAATTCGTAACATCCGTATTTGTAGATCCATCATCATATGTTACTACATAGTAATAGTAATCAACTCCACGTTTTGCGCTTTTATCGTCATAAGATGTTTCAGTACCATCGTATATTAATTGAAAAGTAGTGTCAGGCCTGTCAACCCCTCGATAAACCCTATATCCTGCAAAGTTGGAAAATGCTGTCTCGGGTGGTGTCCATTTTAATTGTATCCTATCTCCTCCACCAATAACAGAGAAGCTTGTAGGTGCAGGTGGCGCAGGATCACTAATAACACCGCTAGTTTCAATTTCATTAAATATTCTTTTTGCATTTCTAAATGCTTTATAAAGCGAATCTTTTCCTGTCTCAACCCAGGTTCTTTTATATTCATCAGCTGATGATGCTTCAGATCCATTTGGAAGAATTAAGTTTTCGTTATTTGCCCAGTTAACTGTGACTTGTTTATTAGTAATAATGTCAAGAGAACCAATCGCTTCAACCAATACAATTCTAATACTATCACCATGTTTCATTAGAGGATATGGGCCAAACCCCTGAGCTGCAGAATAACCACCATTGTCATCTCCATAGTCATCAGCAAAACTTTCACCAATTAATTCTGCATGGCTTTGAGGAAGATGCCCTGCTGTCATATGCTTTGTGTACTTACGCGACATGAGATCAGCATTGTATTGGTTTACACCCTGATCATCTCTGTCGGAACCCATAAATTTTGTTGTTTTCGGTTGGAAAATATCATCAGCTTTATTATCAACGTCTGTATCTGCATGAAGAACTGCAATTCCGACATACTGCGCACTAACCATTTTAGAGTTTGTCGGATTTGGTTGACCAATATCCCGAAGAAAATTGCCACTACCACTGTGCGGCCCAAACCAGTTAATACTTGCTCTAAATTCTGAACCATCCGTTAATCCGTTTTCACCAATAACATCGTTTACTGCATTTCTTCCATAATTTTGATTGCTGTATGCCCATCCCTGGACAAATGCTTCATGGCCAAATGCTAAACGATGCTGCCAATGAAAAACAACGTCTTTTAGATCTTTCTGAACTACTGTACCGTTATTGTCTATAATCCCGGTATTTTTAAATACATAGTCATAGATGTAGAAATTCTCATGATTTTTCTGGGCAAAATAGCGCACTTTTTTTGTTACTGTAATCCCAATTGATGTGTGCGTCCTAATTACAACCATGCGGTCTTCACTCATATCCGGGTCGATAATATCAACCTCATCCCTGTCATCTAAATCTGATGCTGGTGCGTTATCAACCAAAACCACCGGATGATCATACCGTCCAATCATTTCAATTTTTTCAGGATAGATCTCCGTATTTAAGTTTAAAACTCTGCTACCCATGCATACCACTTTGTGCGCATAATTTTCATTTGAAACAGGATCATCATAATCTGTTGTTCCTATCCACATTACACCAGCTACATTATGGTTTTGATTAGCAAATTGAGCAGGATAAATTAAACCGTCTATTTGATCTGTGTTTTCGCAACAGGCACGCCCTCTCCGCCCATATTCTATTTCAGCCAATCCATTAGAAAACCAATGCCTTAGTTGACCGACCCACATCCATTTAATTTCTTGTGGACCACTTACTTGTGCTTTAACAGTTTGTACTTCACCAAATAATAACAAACCTGCTAAAAGAGCATAAAACAAAAGACCGCTTTTTCTATTATTAGAATTTTTCATTTTCCCTCTTAGTTTTTTTTCACCCACTATATTCTAAAGTTCATATGACAGAGTTAATCCAAAGAATATTTGCCTAGGGTTTAAGAAATTAAAAGATGTTTGATTGGGCATATCTATATATGCCTTGTTCTTTAGTATTTTATCCATTTTACTTTTTGATACTTCAACAACTTCATTGTCTATTCTTTGGTAATACTTCTCATCCGTGGTCAGGTAAAAAATAGCGCGTGTATCTTCGATAATTGAATCTTCTGTACTGACAATTTCAATTGGCTGGAAAGCAACACCGCTTTTGCGGTAATCACCAGGTCTGTCATCCCCTTCGATATTGTCATAAAATTTGCTTTTGGGAAGATGTAACGATTCCATATAGAATTGATAATCAAAGTCATCATAAAAACCGGCGCCACTTAATCTTTTATGATTTAATAAATTATCTACCTCTGTAAAAAAGGTAACTTTAAGTTTATTGAACCTGAAGGATTTGTGAAGACGCAATCTTAAATTGTGATGATCGGTAACTTGAAGATTTGAGAAAGCTTCCAACCCACCTTTTGGAGCGTATGTAATAAACTCACCCGCTTTCCAGTTTGCAATAAAGTTCAAATGCCATTCAGACAACGGATTAATACCGAAATAACTATCACCAAAATCAGCAGGTGTAAAAAATGAAAGCCCCAGGTTTGCACGTGGTCTTGGTAAAGGCTTATCCTGTTCCTGGTCACGTGTGTTGCGGTCATAATTACGCTGTTCTGTAATTGACTCAAAATATCTGTCTTTGCCAAAATGACCGGTACTTATTACTTCATAAGTATAATTTGCAAAAGCATTCCACCATTTTCCGCCAGATTTTCTAAATGTTAACTCTAGTCCACGAATATCTTCATACCCATTATTAGTGGAATTTTCATAATTAATGTTATTTCCATCAGAGCTTGTTTGCCTAAACTCCTGGTCAGTTATATCATGATAATAAGCGGCCATTTGAAGCAGATAATCATCAAACAGTAAATGATCGTATCCTAATTCATAAGAAATTGTCTTTGCCTGTATTAAATTTGGATTACCAATACTTGCAATAGTTCCTGTGGTTGATCTACTCCTATTAAAAATTCTGTCATATGCCGGCATTTGTTTAAAATGCCCATAATTAAAGAATAACTTCGAATTTTCACTAACGGGATGAGAAATACCGAGACGGGGACTGAAGGCAATATCAACCTTAGCATCCTTTTTATCTACCTGCTCTAAATTGCCATCTTCGAAATATTCATCATATCGGTCTACATCAATCCATTTTTTATTTGGGTTGCTAATATCCATTCTTAACCCAAGGTTTATGATATATCCGTTGGTTTCGAATTTATCCTGAACGTAAAATGAAGCTTTATAAGGATTTACTTTTTCACGAGAAATGTTTTGCGCACCAAGACCATAGTTTACCCAACCTGCTAACATATCAAGGTCATAATAAGAAAAATCAAAACCCATTTTTAGTAAGTTTTCAAAGTTAATTTGATTTGAATAATCAAACTTCAACGCATACGAAGACACATTACTTGAATCCCTTGCCTGTCCGGTATGTCCGCCGGTAAACATCCCATCAACACCTGTATCTTCTAGCGATCCGGAGAAACCAAAAGGAGTTTCGTCAACAAAAAAACCAGGGGCGATTTCAAATCTTTTAGTATAATCCCGGTCACGTATCGGCCCCGTTCTATATTTTCTGTTTATTACATCAAAACTAGCATCATAATATGAGCTACTGTTAATTGTATGAGTTAATTTTGCTGAAATTGCTGAGTGTTCAACAACAGCTTGACTGTACCACGAGTTTACAAACAATCGTCCAGATCTTTGATCACCAAGATTAGTCGCAATAGCCAATGGTGATCTAATAAAAAGTGTTGGGTCCCATCGAGAGCTTCCTGCAGGCGGCCCCCATGATGGGAAATCACTTAGAAATTGACCGTCTTGCTGGTTATAAGGAACATTATAATTAGTCCCGGCCAATGCTGAAATGGTTAATTTCATATTGTTTTGTATATCTGAGGTAAGCTTTAGAGAAAAACTTTGGTCACGGAAATCATCCCTGCTTAAAGGCACCATCAACATTTCTCTTTCGAAGCGATAACTTGCAAAAAAACGAAGGTTTCCCAAGCTTTCTGCAAATGGGACAGGACCGCCAAAACCTATATCCGTTATATAGTCGGCTTCATCATTTTGTGCCCTTTGCCGTCTTTGCCATTTCCAAAGCTGTTGTAATGCAAGTGGTGAAGCAAAAACATCGTCTTCTGCCTTCCCATTAGTCAATTGCCTTTCGGAAAGGTTGTTCCAACCATCAAATGTTGGGTACTGTCTTCTGGTATATTCATCCCATGGGCCATTTTGTGTTCCAACAAACGCCACATCCGGGTCTAAAAAAGGGCGGTTCCACATTGAATTTGCACTGAAAGGAGAAATACCAAAATACTTTTTTGAAGGGGGGCTATATTTTATGGTTGAAGAAAAATAATAATCCTGCCGATCCCCTTCACGTGTAACAACATTTACAATTCCTGATCTAACCTGCCCGTACTCTGCGTTAAATCCACCGCGTTCAACCGCAACTTCTTCAACCGCACTTAATGCTAAACTTGTTATTGGTTTATTATTACCAGGATCCCGCAAAGTGAGGCCATCTACATTGAAGAGCATTTCATCTGCACTTCCACCTCTAATTTCAAAACCTTCCTGAACACCAGCTTGCAGCTCAACAACATTTTCGATACTTGAAACCGGTAAAGCATTTATTTCTTCAGCGCTTACCGAAACAACACTCGTAGCAACATCATCCTTAATAAAATCACGTTGAGCAACAACAATAACCGCCTCACCCTCAAGCGCCGTTGCCTGCAGTTCAAAATTCATTTCGGTAGTCTGGTCAATCTTCACAATTACATCTTTCGCCAAGACAGGTGCAAAACCAACCATAATGATTTCCAAGGTATAAGTACCCGGCTGTACATTCAGAATAGTATAGTTGCCATCAATATCAGCGGCCGCACCGAGATAAGTACCTTGAATTATTATGTTTGCGCCGGGAAGCGGTTCTTTGTTTTCCATATCTATTACCCGGCCAGCAATTTTTCCTGTTGTCCCGGCATTTACAATGGATGTTAGAAACACAATCAAAGAAATAATAAAAGATTGCATTTTTATAGATTTCATATTTTTCCTCCGGAAAGGCTTTGCGAAGATTGTACTGTTATGTACTGTTATGTATTACACGTAACAATTATATAAAATTTCAAAGCAAAACACAAATGTTTTGAGAAAATATTTTAGGTGGTATTTATTTTGGTATTTTTAATGATAAGGCAGGGATGAAATTTAGAGCGACTTTCTTTTAAAGAGGTACGTTGGAACAACTGTATTTATTTGGACAGGTCTACATATTTGTTTCCCTACAAGTTTTCCCATCTGATAAAAATCAATGGAAACCGTCGTAATCCCACCCTCCAATATTGTTTTAAATGGAGTGTCATTATAGGTTAAACAACCAATATCTTTGCCTAACTTAAAATTCATTTTCCTACAATATTTTATTAAAGAAACCAGGTCATCATCCTCGATCACAAAATAGGCATTATTTTTTTGCAATAGGCTTTCATCTAAATCATGCTCTACCTGATATTCAATTCCATTTTGTTGACAAAATTTTAAGAATGAATTCTTTGTACTAATCGGATGGTGCTTTTCCTGAGGGTAAACAAGAAAAAGTTTCTTGTATTTTCTGATACTATCCAATGCATCGCCTAATGCATTTTCAAAACCAAAATCATGAGATTGAAAAATACTTGAATAGTCAGTTTTTTTTGTACTTATGGCAATGTCCAAAAGAAGGACTTTTTTTGGATCTAACTTCTTTAACGATTCTTCAACTAATTTATTTTTAAATGGCATTATTACATAATATTCATAATCATTTCTATATTTTGTAATAAGATCTCTAAAAAATATTGGGTTATAATGATGAGAATAAATATCCAGGCTTGCCTTATCTTTTACAACCTCTTGCATGCCTTTAAAAAGCTCTTCTTTATATGAGGTGTGTTGGGCATCAAAGAGTACAAAAACATTTGTTTTGATTTCTGAACGGCTATTATTAATATAAAAGCCTTTGCCGTGAACTGCCGTTATTATTCCTTTTTCTTTAAGAATATCATAAGATTTCACGACCGTGTCGCGCGAAAGATTGAATTCCTTACAAATAGAATTAATGGATGGTAACTTATCACCAATCGATAGATTATTGTTATGGATATTTTCAATTATATTTTTAATAATTTGTCTATACAGCGGTATTTTAATCTTATTATTTAATTGAAATAATTTTTGAAGGCTCGTTTTAGTAATCATTTTTTAACATCAGTTCTGTTTTGTATTTCTGTAAATTAAATCTAAGAAAGCAAATATTTGTTAATATATAGCTTTCCATTAATATTTACCTTTAAATTAATATCATATGGCTTTCGACATGAATAAAACAATAATAAACAAATCAAAAAAACCAAACATGAAAATTCCGATACGAAAAAAAATTCTATTTTTATTTTTTATTTTTTTCTCACTTTTTCTACTATTAACAGTATTTGAGCTCAGCCTGCGTTTATTCGATTACGGAGAAAATTTAGATCTATTTGTCCCTTACCCAGATGAAAACTCGGAATATTTGGGTATCAATTTAAATATCGGGCAAAGATATTATTACTATTATGGAAACGCATTTGACCCTACACCACAAAAAGATTTGTTTCTCAAAGAAAAGCCAAATAATGCTTTTCGAATATTTGTTTTAGGCGCATCAACAACAGCCGGTTTTCCTTATCAGGATAATATTTCTTTCCCCCGGTTTCTTCATACCAGATTGGCAAATACTTTTCCGGATAAAAAAATTGAGGTCATTAATACAGCAATTACATCCGTTAACAGTTACACTCTCCTGGATTTTATGGATGAAATAATAGAGCAACAACCGGATTTAATTCTTATTTATGCCGGGCACAATGAGTTTTTTGGGCCCTTTGGACCAGTGTCGGGAATTCAATTTGGTAAATATCCCTGGATGGCAAAAACTGTTTTATTTTTGCAAAGGTTCAAAACTTTTATTTTATTCCGGGATATCATTAATCCTCTCGTAGGTAAGTTGAATAAAAGCATAGAGATCAACCAAACTGAATCCAACATTAACCCTTCCTTTTATAAAAACACAAATATTTCTTTAAACAGTGACAATTTTAAATTGGGTTTGAAACAATTCACAGATAACATTAGTGATATTGTACAAAAAGCTGATGATTCTAACATACCCGTTATTATTAGTGAAATTGTAAGTAACATTAAAGAAATCCCACCCTTTCCAAATACCATTAAAGAGGACCGGGCAGCTGCGCTTTCGACGTACAATTCAGCTAAAGTTCTTTATACAAATGAAAACTATCTCGAAGCCCGTAAAAAATTTTACCAAGCCAAAGATTTGGATCCCATTCGCTTTAGGGCACCTGAAGCATTCAACGATGCAATTCATTCCATCGGCAAAAAATATGATATAATGATAGTCCCAATGAAATCCTTATTTGAAAGAGCTTCGAAAAACGGAATTCCCGGGAATAACATTTTCCTTGAACATGTGCATCCCAAAAAAGAAGGCTACTCTTTGATGGCCAATGCATTTTATAAGACTATGAAAACGAATAAAATAATATCAGAAAACTGGCCACCATTTAACAAGCCCAACTTGGAAAAATATGGTTTTACTAAATTAGATAGCATCTACGCAAATTTAGTTGTATTAAACCTGAAAAGCGGATGGCCCTTTTCAACAAAGTCCTTTAGCACAAAGTTACTCCCGGAAGCCATAAAACAGCAATTTTTCAAAACATCACCAATTGATTCGCTTGCAGCAGTTGCATACACCCAAAACGATTATAGCCTTCAGGATGCGCACATCGAGTTAGCAAATTATTATAAAACTATTGGAAAAACTGAACTGGCCTTTAAAGAATATAAAACACTAATCTATAGTATCCCCGGAATTGACATTTCATATAAAGATGCTTTAAACCTCTTAATAGATACAAAACAATATATGCGTGCCAGAGAACTATTATTAACAGCAGTAAAGTTTAATCCATCTGCTTACATTTTTAAATCATTAGGACAAGTAAATCTGGCACTATTTAGAATAGCAGACGCCATTAGTTCGTTTGAAAAATCAATTAAAATAAAACCCGAAGACAAACAGGTACTAAGAAATTTTATAAGGGCATATTATACAATTGGTGAATATCAAAAAGGGGATTCACTATTAAATGAATATAAAACTTCAACAAATGATTTTTCGGGTATTAAGGGTTTGGAAGAGTTCAGAGAATCGATGCGACTTAACTCAAAACAGGCATTTAATATGTTTCAAAGTGCAATGAAAAGTTATAATAAAAAACAAATAAAATTGTCAATGGATATTTTGCAGAAATCCTTAAAAAAATATCAAAGCTCAAGTGCAAACTTGGTTTTAGGAAAAATTATGCTTAAAACGAATAATATTGCAAAAGCTATAGAATTATTGGAACGAAGTGAACAGCTTTCCTTAGAGCATGATCCCTCCCTTTTAAACTCGCTTTGCATAGCGTATATAAAAAACGAGAATTTTGTTAAGGCCCAAAGAACTATAACTATATTCGAAAGATATTTCCCTGCAAGCGCCGATTTAGCTTATCTAAAATCATCGTTAAAAACAGCAAGGTGACTTTTTTCTAATCATCTATGTTTATAACTTTGTGAAAAACAAAAATAGCTAAAACCAAAACCTATTTTTTTGTCTAAAATGCCATGTTCTTCTCAGGTATAATAGTCCATTCATCAAAAATAAGATTGATCACAAAAGAATAAAATGGAATTAAGCATTATTACCTTTTAATATATTTGTAATATGTATGACAACCCACATATATTATCACAAAAATCAAATTGATTTAAAACTACCAAAAATAAAAAAACAAGGTCTAAAACAATGATAAAAAATATAGCTCTTTTAATCTTGATTTTATTGTTTACAGTTTGCGCAAATAATTCTAACCCAAAAAGCAGCCTGGTACAAAACACAGATGAACTGGAAACTTCAATTACAAATGCTAAAGCCGGTGACGAAATTGTTCTTGCCAACGGTGTTTGGAAGGATGTGCAAATATACTTTATTGGAAAAGGCACAAAGGAAAATCCCATTATTTTAAAGGCTGAAACTCCAGGCAAGGTAACATTAGAAGGTCAATCTTTTATAAAGATTTCCGGTGAACACTTAATAGTGGATGGGCTTTACTTTAAAAACGGTTACACACCTTCTAATACTGTAATAGAGTTTCGGACAAGCAAAAGAAATATCGCTAATAACTGCATTGTAAGAAATTGTGTTATTGAAGACTACGTTCAACCTAACCGTTATAATCCGGATCATTGGGTAACTTTTTGGGGTAGAAACAACCAGCTTGATCATTGTTACATTGCCGGTAAATTTAACCAGGGCCCAACCGTTCGTGTAAACCTCAGCGGCAATCAGCATATTTATAATTATCATCAAATAACCAATAATCATTTTGGGCCAAGACCACGAAAAGGCGGGCCAAAAGCGGAGACAATTCAAATCGGTGACAGCTACACCTCGATGACACCATCTTATCTAAATGTATCCAATAATTTTTTTGAACGATGCAATGGCGAAGTGGAAGTCATTTCCAGCAAAACCAATTTTAACAAGTTTAATAATAATGTCTTTTTTGAATGTGAAGGCTCCCTTGTTTTCCGGCATGGAAATTATTGCATGGCTGATGGCAACTTTTTTATTGGAAATAAGGATTCGCAATTCAATGGTGGCATTAGAGTTATAAATACGGGGCACTGGGTTACCAATAACTATTTTTATATGCTCAAAGGTGATGAGTTCCGAAGTGCATTGGCTGTCATGAATGGAATCCCAAAGTCTCCATTAAACAGGTATAACCAGGTTACTGATGTTGTAGTCGCACATAATACGTGGGTGGATTGCGCATCGCCATGGCAGTTTAGCGTTGGGGCCAATATGAACAAAAAGGATGTACTTCCCGCACGCGAGATTCGTTCTGCCCGCCCACTTAGAACACTATTGGCAAACAATATTATTTATAACAGCGAAGCGGATGAAACCCCCATCAAAGCATATGACAAGGTCACTGGTGTTTCATTTAAGAACAATGTAATTGATAATCAAAACAGTGCTTTTACGGAATATGATGGGATTGCTACAAAAAGTATAAAAATGCAGAAAATAAATGATTGGCTTTTTGCTCCTGCTGAATACCAAACACTCAATTCTGCCTATGCCGGATTTGGTTTCGAGGATATCAAAAAGGATATATTCGGTAATTCGCGCAAGGACGAAAATAGTATTGGAGCAATAAATAAAAATAACCAAACCAAAACCTTTGATATCGATAGAAGTAAATATGGCCCCGGTTGGTATTCATCAGAAAAGCCAAAAAATACTCCACGAACAATTAGTGTTTCGGCAGGCAAAGAGGCGCTTTTAAATGCTGTTTCTCAGGCAAAGAATGGTGATGTTTTAGAACTGATTGATGGAGAATACAACCTGGATCAACCACTAAAAATAAGCAAAAGAATTATCATCCGATCAAAAAATGAAAACAAAAAATCACAAATAAATTTTTCTGGTTCCAAAAATAGTCCTGCCTTTGAAATGAACCCCAAAGGAAACCTTATCCTAAAAGACATTTTATTAATCGGAAATAATGATCAATTTGCTTTTGCTTCTTTGGAAAAGAACATGTCTTTTGGCTATAACCTTAATGTAATGAGTTCACAAATCAGCGGATTTAAAAACATTCTAAAAGCTTACAGAGGTTCTTTTGCCGACACGATTTTATTTTCCCATACTGATTTTAGAAATTGTTTGGGTGGCATTGAGCTAGCCGCTGAAACTGATGACAAAGGCGACTATAATGCGGAATTTGTTTTTATTGAAAATTGTACTTTCGAAAATATCCAAACAGATGTAATCAATTTTTATCGTGGTGGATATGATGAATCTACCATTGGAGGGAATTTAACTATTACCGGCAGCAAGTTTAAAAACTGTGGTGCGCAGGAAAAGAGCAAAATATTACTTAAAACCCGGGGAATTATTAATGTGGAAATTTCAAATAATTCCTTTGAGAACAATCCGGTTAAATTGATAGCATTGTTATGGGGAGAGAAAAATAACCATCACAGTGAAAATACTAAAATTAACTCCGGGATTATTAGGGTTGACCACTATTTAAAGCAAAAACTTGTTTACTAATAAGTAAAAAATGTTGGATACAAAGTATTACTTATTCTTTGCAATATGTGCTTCCTGATTGTAAATATTATTTACCGGAAGCACTTTCCCGATTAAAGATAACACTCATTAGGTTATTTTCATAAAAACATCTCATAAACTATAAAGCCCTGCAAACTATAGTGTTTACAGGGCTTAAGCTCCGGCGGTTCAACATGATGACGAACCACTTCAATCTTACTGTTTTTATTGAGTTTACAAAACTTGGTAAACCTGGATTATCTTATCATAAACCCAAAATATTCTTCAATTCTGGTGCCATTCTTGTCCACTTTTACCGTATTTATAACATGACTAAACCAGGTAAAATAAGTAAAGATGAATATGCTTTAAAAAGGATAAAACGAGCCAACGATTATAGATCATTAATGGAGAGTAATAACTGGAATCAGGCTGAATTAGCTCGACATCTCGGAGTGTCCAAAGCTTGGGTAACTAACGTACTAAAAAATAAATAGGTGTGATGCCTATTTATTTATCTTGAATTTCAGTATTAAATATATTACCCTCGTTTTGGACATTTAGACATATGGACACAAAGTATATACATT